>NC_007775.1:2623883-2932766 GCF_000013205.1 Synechococcus sp. JA-3-3Ab
GCCCTGAAGGAAGAAAAAGGCCAGCCAAAAATGGGCATTGGCCAGCCAAACCCTAGATGTGAGAGCTCCCCCTTGCTCAAAGAAGGGATAGCGATCCAAGCCCACCTGCAGCAGCGGCCCATAGAAAACTTCGGGATAGACCACTGGGTTAACGGCAACGAAATAGGCGGCAATAAATCCCATCAAGGCCAAAGCTCCCAAGCTGTAGGAAAGATAAGCTTCCCCAGACCAGATAAAAATCCGTTCTGCCCAGGCAAAAGGCTTGGTCGCGATATGCCAAACCCCACCTGCCACCAGGAGCAAGCCCAGCCAGAGGTGGCCGCCCACCACGTCTTCTAAAGTGTCCACCCCGGCGATCCAGTGGCGCCCTTCTATGCCCAACAGGTGGCCAAAGGGGTTCCAGTTGGGAGACACCAGGCGCACCTCTCCTGCCACCGGGTCGAACAAGCCGCCAAACACCACTGCCTTGAGCACCAAAAGCCAGGCTCCCAATCCCAGCAGCACCAGGTGGATCCCTAGGATGGTGGTCATCTTGTTTTTGTCTTGCCAGTCGTAGCTAAACAGGGGAAAGGCTTTGGGATCCAGCACCGCCGGCCCGCGCAGGGCATGAAAAATGCCGCCAAACCCCAAAAAGGCAGAGCTGATGAGGTGGATTGCTCCCACCGCAAAGTAGATATCCGTATCCAGGACTTCCCCGCCGGATCCCACCCCCAGCCCCAAGCTGGCCAGGTGGGGCAAGAGAATCAGCCCCTGCTCATACATCGGTCGGCTGGGGTCAAACTTGGCCAACTCGATCAGGGTCATCGCCCCTGCCCAGAGAACGATCAGCCCGGCATGGGCCACATGCGCCCCCAGCAGCCGGCCAGAAAGATCGGTCAAACGGGCGTTGCCCGCCCACCACGGGATCTGTTGTTGCGAGCTAGATCCCCCTTCTTGCTTGAGTGTCGTCGCTGTCATCTCCGCTCCTTTTGCGTTTCTAAACAAGCTTTTCTAGGAAAAGGCCAGAGACCTTGCCCCAGGCCCGCCTCTGGCCGCACGGACACATCCTTTCGAGACACGTAACCAACTGTTGAGAGTAAATCTCAACAGCGAGCTGTGACCTACTCTAGGCTTCTTGCAAACAAATATCAATGTCTTTAGAGTTAAGTTTTGTTAAGAGTCGGACTTGTATCCGCCCATAGCCCCACCTGGGGAAGCTGCAGATGGAAGCTGGCCCGCAGAGGGACGAGCCGGGCGATCCGGTGGCAGCCGGTGATAAAAATCTCTCCCTTCTTAAGATTGAGTCGCAATAGCTGGATTACAATCAAGCCAAAGTTGGCCAAGTCGAGGGCAAAGGAGTCGGAGGAGATGTCGAGGTATCTGAAGCTGTGGACGGGGATAGGGCTTTATGTTCTGGTCAGCGGGGCCGCTTGCGGGGAAACCCAAAAGGATCCCTCGGCTGCGGGCGGCGGGGATCCACCGGCCCTGAGCCAGGCTTCGCCTCAGCAGGCAGCTCAAATGAACCCGGAGTGTCGGCCTATCCCGGTGGATGGCGGCGGCGAGGGTGGGGAAGAAGGGGCAGGCTCTGGCCGGCCAGCCGTTGTGCTCTCTCCTGAGCAGCGGTTTCAGGATCGGCAGATTTTGCTCGACTTTGCCGATCAGGTGGTGATCCCTGCCTATGAGCAGTTGGTCGCCGATACCCAGGCCCTGTCTCAGGCCATCCAGGCCTTCGTGCAAGATCCCAATGCCCAGACTTTGCAAGCGGCTCGCCAGGCTTGGTCTGTTGCCCGCATCACTTGGGAGGAGAGCGAGGCTTTTGCCTTTGGGCCGGCGGCTTATTTGGGGCTGGATGCGGATTTGGACGAATGGCCCCTGAACGAGGTGGAGGTGCTGGAAGTTCTCAACAGCGGCGATCCCCTCACTCCAGAGACCGTGGCCGAGTTGGAAAGCGGGCAAAAGGGATTTCATGCCGTGGCCTTCTTGCTCTTTGGCGTGGATAACAACAAGTCTTTGCAAGACTTTACCGAGCGGGATCGGGAGTACTTGGCTGCCCTTGGCCCAGTTTTGGCGGATACGGCGGCAAAGCTGCTCAAAAGCTGGACAGAGGGAGTGCAAGGGCTGCCTGCTTTTCGCGAAGAATGGGTAAAAGCCGGCGAGGGCAGCAAGAGTTATCTCACGCTGCAAGCTGCTGCTGAAGAAATAGCCCAAGGTATTCTCGGCATGTTGGACGAGCTGGGCAAGGTCAAAATTGGCGAAGCCTTCGCCCAGCAAAATCCTTTTCTGCTGGAAAGTCGCTTTGCCCACCATTCGCTGCCGGAGTTCCAGGCCAATGTGCGCAGCGTTCAGTATGCTTACTTGGGCGGATTTAGAGATAGAAAAGGTCGTGGCCTGAGCCAATTTGTCCGGGACATCAATCCCAATTTGGATAGTCAAATTCAGTCGGAGTTACAAGCAGCGGCGGCGGCTCTCCAGGGGATCCCTGCCCCTATCGAAAAAAGCCTTTGCGATGCCAATGCCCGTGGATCTATTACTGCCGCTATGGAAAAAATTGAAGACGCTTTCGACAGCTTTGCTCAGGAAGTTGTGCCGCTCCTGCAGTAGTAAGAAAGTCCCAAAAGAGCTGAGTTGCCGATATTTTGATAGCCGATGCGTCGTCTTCTCCAGATTTTCATGCTGGGATTGGCCTCTCTTTGGGCGGCGAGCTTTCTGGCTTTCCCCGCTGCCCCAGAGGGATCCCAGCCATTGCCCCCTCGAGCGGGTGGCGAAACAACCCTTTGGAACCGCACCTCAACAGCCTACGAGCAGCCGGCTCCCAACTTGGATCCCCGCTGGGCCAGGCTGCATGCTCTGGGGGACATTGCCTTTGAGGCCAGCTTCGTAACGGCTCCAGCACCCGTTAACCCCGGCTTGGGGCCTTTGTTCAACAACAACTCTTGTGCCGGCTGCCATGTCAAAAATGGCCGTGGTCAATCTGAGAAAGGACAGCGGGTGGTTAGGGTCAGCCAAGCTAGCCTCTCTCAGGTGGATACGGTTGCTGCTCCCAAACCCTCTGGATGGGAAGCCATTGCTGATACATTCACGCTGAACTCTCCTGAACATGGTTCAGGAAAGAAGCGATCGCATCCTGCCTATCTCTGAGCAGGAAGGCGGTATCCCGCAAAGCCCTGAGGAATACCCCCCGAGCGCTTTCCCCCTTCACTTCCCGGCAACCGTTGCGGTGGACTCAAGGATCAGGGGGAAACTTGGTCTACTATATCCCTCTCAATGACTTTTGCCAAACCGCCTAAAGCTCAGTAAATTCAGCAAAGTTCAGGGTTTTGGGGGTTAGAGGCATGCTCCTTACAGCAATACCCTTCCTGTGCCCGGCATCGGCACGCAAGTTCAAGAAAAGGCCGTTCGGGGCTATCGGCCAGAGGCCAAGGTGGAGTTGCAGTGGGTGGAACAGGCCGGACAGTACGCCGATGGAATCCCCTACAGGCTTCGTTCCCCTGTTGTGAAGCTGCTAACTCTGGAGGGATCGCCCATCGATCCTGTCCTCATCTCCCTGCGGATCCCCCAGCCGGTGTTTGGAGCGGGCCTACTGGAGGCCGTTCCCGCTTCTAGGATCCTGGCAGCAGCCGATCCTGACGACGCCGATGGGGATGGCATCTCTGGCCGCCCCAACTTGGTTTGGGATCAAGAGCAGCAGCGTCTGGTGCTGGGACGGTTTGGTTGGAAAGCCAATACCCCCAACCTCAGGCAACAAACTGCGGCCGCCTACGCCAACGACATGGGTGTCACGAATCCTCTTTTTCCGGCCGCGGATGGCAGCCAAGATATCGACGAGGCCACTCTCCAAGCGACAACCGTTTACGTGCAAACCCTGGCCGTGCCTGGCCGCGCCCTTTGGCAGGATCCCCAAGTTCAGCGAGGGGAAAAGCTCTTCGTCCAAGCCCAATGCGCCAAGTGTCACCGACCAGAGCTACAAACCGGCATTCATGAGATCCCTGCCCTGGCCAACCAAGTCATCCACCCCTACACCGATTTGCTGTTGCATGACATGGGCGAAGGACTAGCAGATGGCCGCGCTGACTTCGAGGCCACGGGCCGAGAATGGCGCACCCCCCCTTTGTGGGGCATCGGCTTGTCGCAGACAGTTCTGCCCTCCTCCGGCTATTTGCACGATGGCCGCGCCCGCAGCCTCGAGGAGGCCATTCTCTGGCATGGGGGAGAAGCTGAACGCTCCCGCGAGATCTTTAAAAATATGGCTGCTGAAGACAGAGAAGCCCTGCTCTATTTTCTTCGATCCCTCTAGAGCTCTGCCCATTTCCGCAGCAGGTTCGCGTAAACTTTGGAGATCAAATCAAAGTGGCGTGTCTTGCCCGATTCCTGAAACATCTGCTGCCGCACAGTCTGTAAATCAAAGAGGATCTCGCGTTCTTGCGGATCCCTAATTAGGCTTTGAACCCAACTGACGGCAGCATAGCGGATCCCACGGGTTACAGGCTCAACTCGGTGCAAGGTGGAAGCAGGATAGAGGATCAAAGCACCCGCCGGCAGCTTGTAGGCTTGCTCCCCCTCGCTACTCTCGATCTTCAGCTCACCGCCATCATAGTCTTCAGGGGCACTTAGAAATAGCGTAAAGGAAATATCCGTGCGCATCAGCTGATGCCGATCGAGCATCAGCGCATCGTCGGTATGAGTGCCATAGGACATTCCCGCTTCGTAGCAGCTAATTAAAATGGAATGAATGAGCTTGGGCCGGGCAGCCATCTGGAACAACAAATTACGCTCTAGAGCTGCCAAGATAATCTCCTCTATCTTCCGTTGCTGAAGGGATCCCTTTGGCATTTGCCTATTGTTTTTGACAAGCCTGGCATTCCAGCCTGCCGTCAGAGCACCATCCACAAATTCAGCATCGGCTATGAGGGACAGAATCTGTTGCAATTCTGCTAAACTAAGAACATCGCCAATACACAAGATCATTATCAACCTCTAAAAAGCAAAATACATGACACCTTCTACACTAGCAAAACAAGCCTTATGAAAATCATGCCTACTTCGAGCATCCCTCGGAAACCTTAAGCATCTAGCAGAGAAAGTAGAGATCTTTTGCCCTATGCAGCCACCTTCTGGTATTCGACAAAAAGAGCTCTGCGAGCTATTGGGCTTAGACTACAAGGCTGTTGCCACCGAGGCAAAGCGTCTGGGCTTGAGCACACATGCCTATCTGCAACAGAAAACAGGTTGGATCCTGAAGGATGAACTCTATTATCCGCCCGGCACTACCTTTGACAAGTCAGCAGATGGCGAGTCAGTAGGATCGTCCCCTACCCCCTCAGAGGATTTGTCCTCTAGCAGCAAAATCAATTCCAGAAAAAGGAAAGACATCCTCTCACTGCTGTTGTTGCTTGTTGTCCTGTTAGCTGCCATCTTGCTGGCCCGTCGCTTAGATCCAGAGGCAACTCGAGAATTTATAGCAAAACTAGGCCCCTGGGCACCCCTTGCCCTGATTGGATTACGCTCCCTGAGTATTATTATTCCTGCCATACCCAGCACCCTTTACTCCATCTTGGCAGGAGCCCTCTTTGGATTTGGATCGGGAATCCTTTACATTGCAATTGCTGATTTTATCTCTTGTACACTTAACTTCTACCTAGCCAGAAAGTTTGGTAGAGACCTAGTACAGCGAGTAGTTGGGCGACAATGGATGTACAAAGTCGATGCCCTTTCAGCTAACTATCTGGAAAACAATATTTTTCTTACAGCTGGTTTTTTAATGACGGGCCTATTCGACTTTGTCGCCTACGCCGCCGGCCTAACCCAAATAAAATGGCAGAACTTTCTTCTCGCCCTAGCTTTGGGCATTGCCGTCTCTACACCCCCAGTAGTGGCTCTGGGGGCAGGGATCCTAGAGCAGGGAAGGTGGCTGCTGGGCTTTGCTTTGCTGGGAATGTTTGCTTTGGCGATGTTAAGCGGCTGGCTGAGTAAAAGGCGGCGTTCTTAACTTGCCTTTGATAAAGTCAGAACAAAAGCAAGGTCAGCAGTGGCTTCTAACTCATGGGGAACATTTGCCGAAATTAAGACAAATATGCCCGGAGATAGAGAGATCTTCTCACCTGCAAGGGTTAAGACTCCAGTTCCTTCAATGACGTGGAGAGTAGCGTCCCTTGTGGAGGTATGCTCGGAAATACTTGTGCCTCCCGCCATACAGAAAAGAGTATGTTGGCAGACTTCACTTTTCCAAATGATCTTGCTGAGAACTCCTTCCACAGAATAAGCAATGTGATCTTTGAGCTGCAAAAAAGGTGACTCAGGGGAGACAAGAGACATCATTAAGCCTCCTTCTTGGCAATCAGTATGATGTAGCCTAGGTTATTTCGATATCGGCTAAAGATTTGCTTCATAGATAAGATCCGCTGCCGGATTACAGGACGTGTAAGCACATTCCACACCATAGTTAAGAGCGTCGGCAATCCTTCCTCTGTAGCAATAGCAACGGGATTGAGCAAAGTTAAGGGGCCGGTGGCATACTGGACAACCGTAAGATTTGCTTGCTGAACA
Source organism: Synechococcus sp. JA-3-3Ab (assembly GCF_000013205.1). Taxonomy (NCBI): domain Bacteria; kingdom Bacillati; phylum Cyanobacteriota; class Cyanophyceae; order Synechococcales; family Synechococcaceae; genus Synechococcus; species Synechococcus sp. JA-3-3Ab. The sequence goes on from NC_007775.1 coordinate 2,630,406, forward strand.
GTTGCAAGCCAGCTGTCAGTAGATAAAGGATTGGCATTGACATGGATTACGGAGGATAACTCCTTGCGGATAGCGTCGCTGTTGGATCCCTCAACTCGCAGCTCATGGCTGAGGAACTTACCCCCTGGCTTGAGGCAATTGTAAATCCCTGACAAAATCTTAGATTTTCCTGCATCGGACTGCATTGTTAAAATAGCTTCCGCCAAGACATAGTCAAATTTCTGATCGATTTGATCTAGGTGAAAGATATCGCCCTCGAGGATCTCAACTTGGCCGGCTAGCCCTGCTGCAGAAACATTAGCGCGAGTGCGAGCAATGTTATCTGGATTTTTCTCAATGCCGGTAACATGTATGCCATAGCGCTTTGCCAATCGAATAGCCGTGTAGCCAAGGCCTGAGGCAAGTTCCAGCACAGTTTCTCCTCGACGGAACTCGGCAAACTTGAAGAGCCGTTCGGTAGCGCCAAAGCCCCCCGGTCGAAGTGCCTTTTTACCTGCCGCAGCCAGTACCTGGTGTCCAGGTGCATTTTTTAAGTCCAGCTTAGACATAGGTAACTCCAAAGCTTTGCAAAATTGGGAAATATAGCATGGAGCAGATAGTGAAGACTTCTTTACTACTGATCAATCCATCCTCCTTCCGAAGTTGGTTTGCTAAGTGCTGCTATTGTACCCCTTGAGCCCTTAACAGGCTGTACCCTGTGGCCATCTGTTTTGAGCTTGGCTGTGAGCACCTCATCACCTTCTATAATGAGAGATGCCCACAGCCGCAAAGAAAAACTTATTTTTCTCAGCTATTCGAAAAATCGAATATTAGAGAAGAGGAAAAGTTGAGGGGATGAACTTTTTTGGCCATCCTGCTCTTCCCAAATTCTTCTCTCAACCAGAATCCAATACCGACCTATTTTTTGATAACGATCTTCGTAGATCATCTTTGCTTGAGTTTTTTCTCCAGTTCCTGGGCTACAATACTCAGCAGTGTAGTGAGTGGGTAGGTAGCCCTCACCTGTATCGTAAAACTCTTGAACTGAGACTGTAATTGTCCGATTGGCAAGATGGCGATGTACCATTTGAATGTGCTTGCCCTGAACCCAGTACCTATCGGTAGAAGATAAGCCCGAAACAAGAACTTCAGTGATGTCTGAATTTTGTGGCTCTCCATAGGCAAAGGTGTGGCCACCGTGTTCCTCGTCGAAGGAATGACGAACGCGATGCACCATGACTTCCCACATCTGTTCCCGTATTTTCTGGCGGATCTCCTCGTCCTCGACGCCGGCAACATCGATCTTCATGTTGCGGTCAATACTCACAACTCCTGAGAAGGAGAGGCTGCTGTCACCTTCTTTGGGAAAGTAGGTTATCTCAGCTCGGTAGCCAGGAAAGTCTTTGTCCCAGGTGTAGCGATTCTCAAAAGCCTCCTTGAATAGCTCTCGGGCCGGAGCTTGCTGTGCTGCCATAATCTCCTCCTTAATGAGAAGTTTTACTATTTAAATCCTAGTAGAGGCTGATGGCTGGCCTTGGGATTTTAAGGTTTCCTTATGACTGGCCACCCGCTCAGCTCTCTTGTTCTCGAAGTTTCTCGAAGTTCTTGGCGGTTACCGATGGGCAGGAAGGCGGAACCTCAATCCTTCACTTGGCCTGAGGGGAGCCTTGAAGTTAATGAAAACCATTGGCAAGGCGCTGTCCACTGGCAACAGAGGGAGAGAGCTAAGCTAAAGCTCGGCGCTGTTGGCCTTTTGGCGACAAGCTGGCAGGAAGAGAGTCTGCTTTCTCAACTCACTCCATGTCCAAAATCCAACCCCTGAACCCAGAGCGGATCGCCCAGATGGCCGCGGGAGAGGTGATCGACTCGCTGGGGGCTGCTCTGCGAGAATTGCTGGAAAATGCCCTCGATGCTCAGGCCACCCGCATTCAGGTGGAGATCTGGCCCAGCCGCTGGCAGGTGCGGGTGGCCGATAACGGCCAAGGGATCCCCGCTTCGGAGCTGGAGCAGGTGGCCCGTCGCCACACCACCAGCAAGTTGGACGGTTGCAGCCTGGGGTTTCGGGGCGAAGCCTTGCACAGCCTGGCCCGGCTGGGATCCCTGACCATTCAGACCCGCCACGCTGACGATGCCCACGGCTGGCTGGCCACCTACGACCGCCAAGGGGAGCTGGCCCACCAGCAGCCGGCAGCCACTGCCTTGGGAACGGTGGTGACGGTGGCGGATTTGTTTGCCGATTGGCCCTTGCGCCGCTGCTCCCTGCCCCAGACTCGCCCGCTCTTGACGCTGGTGCAGAATGCGGCCTTGGCCCATCCTTGGGTCAGTTGGCAGGTGCGCCAGGAGGGGCAACTGTTGCTCAGCCTGTGGCCAGGCCAGTCTCTGCAAGATCTGCTGCTACAAGTGTTGCCGCAGGTGGATCTTTCGGATCTGCGCTATCAGCGGATCCAGGAGGGGGATAGCGATTGGGAAGTGGTGCTGGGCCTGCCGGATCGCCTGCATCGCCCCCGCCCCGATTGGATCCGCGTGGCCGTCAACGGGCGCTTTGTGCAGATGCCGGAGTGGCAACGGCTGATCCAGTCAGTCTTTCAGCACACCTTGCCTCGCCACCGCTACCCGCTGGTGGTGGTGCATCTGCGCTTGCCACCTGAGCAGGTGGACTGGAATCGCCATCCTGCTAAGAGTGAGCTCTATCTACAGGATCCGGAGATCCGACAGGAGCAATTGCGCCAGCACTTGCACGCTCTTCTGCAATCGGGATCGGAGCAAGCCAGCCGCCGCTCGCTGCATCTCATCCGGGCTAGCGAGGCCAAGTCGGTCTACAGGGTTACCTCAAGTCCCAAAAGCCCAGATCCAGCTCCCTCTGGCCAGCCGTCTACCCCCCTACCTCCTCTAAAGGCCCTAGCCCAGCTCTACCGCACCTACATCCTGGCGGAGCACCCTCAGGGGCTGTGGCTGGTGGAACAGCACCTGGCCCACGAGCGGGTGCGCTACGAGTACATCCAACGGCATTGGCAGCCGGTGGAGCTGCAGATGCCGGTCATGCTGGAGGGATTATCCTCCCAAGCGGTGGAGCAGTTGGAGCAGTTGGGCCTGGAGCCGGAGCCTTTTGGCCCCAACACCTATCTGATGCGCCGCCTGCCGCTGGCCTTGTGGTCGGAAGATCCGGAGGAGGTGCAGGGATCCCTCCGAGAATTGAGCCGCTGCGCTGACCTGGAAGCGGCCCAGGTGGCGGTGGCCTGTCGTGGCGCCCTGCGCAACGGGATCCCCCTGACCCTGGAGCAGATGCAACAGTTGCTGGAAGCCTGGCAGCGCACCGCCAATCCCCACACCTGTCCCCATGGCCGGCCAGTGTATCTGGCTCTGGCCGAAAAAGATCTGGCCCGCTACTTTCGTCGCCGCTGGGGGATCTGCGACCGGCCCATCTCTGACCCCAAGCTGGGATCCTGGTGGGAGCTGGAGCCGCTGGGGGATAGGTTTGCTGCCCAAGTGCGGCGCTCGAGCAGCGCTTCTGCGCCGGATCCCAAGGACGAGACCCGCTCCGCCCCACTATAATCGGGGGTGTCCAACTGCTGAACCCCCCATGGCCTCTTATCTCAAACTCAAAGCCCAAGAAGAGACCTGGCTACAGCGCCATGCTCGCCCGATCTTGGCAACCTTGGCGGGCTTGGGATCCCTGTTGACGGCCTACCTTACCTACACCAAGCTGACCGATCAACCTGCCGCTTTCTGCACAGGAGATGGGGGGTGTGACCTGGTGCTCTCCAGCCGTTGGGCAGAGTTTTTGGGGATCCCGACGGCAACAGTTGGCCTACTGGGGTTTCTGGCCGTTTTGGCCTTGGCGGTTTTGCCGGATGGCATCCCGCTGGTGAAGCGGTGGCGCTGGCCGGCCCTGTTTGGCCTGGTTTCCGCCATGACCGCCTTCGAGATGTACATGCTTTACCTGATGGTGGCGGTGCTGCGGCAGTTTTGTCTGTATTGCACCACCGCCATAGTCTTGGTGGCGGGGCTGTGGGCGGTAACCCTGCTGGGCCACCGCTGGCTGGATTGGGGCAAGCTGGCCTTCAGCTATATTCTCGTAAGCTTTCTCACCTTGGTGGCCACCATTGGGGTGTATGCCAACCAAGTTCCCCCACCCAGCCCCCTGGCGGCAGGGTTGGCGGCCCACCTGCGGCAGATCGGCGGCACCATGTACGGGGCCTATTGGTGCCCCCATTGTCAGGAGCAGAAGGAGCTGTTTGGGTCGGCTTTTGAACAGGTGCCCTACGTGGAATGCTCCCCCAACGGCCCCGGTACGCCCCAAGCCCAAGAATGCACAGAAGCGGGGATCACCAGCTATCCCACCTGGATTATCAACGGCCGCACCTACGTGGGGCTGCGCTCGCTGGAAGCCTTGGCGGCAGCTTCTGGCTACTCCTTTGAGCCCGGCGAAGGACAGTAGTTCTGATACATTTACGCTGAACACTGCTGAACATCACTGTTCAACTATGCAGCGATAGCATTCTGCTTGTTTCCATTCGCGTTAGCGGGACGGAGTCCAAACAGAATGGCGGTATCCCGCAGAGCTTTGAGTAGAATACCCAAAGCGCAGTTTCCGTGTCGTCTTACTACCAATTTTCTGCTTTGCTTTGGCTACCATGTTGGCAGACTCGAAAGTAAACAGAAAGATCAACTGGTAGTAATCCGTACTGAACATATTATACATTATTTTCAGTATAGTTGAGCTTATTATTGACTAGAGTCATGCTCCGGCGGCGGTGGCAAGAAAAGATGTACGCGGTTGCGCCCCGCCTGCTTGGCCTGGTAGAGGGCCTCATCTGCCTTCTGGAGAGCGGCCTCAGGTGCTAGGGGGCCATCTTCGCTGAGGACGATCCCGCCAATGCTGATGGTGACAGGCAGGCTGCGCTGGGGCGCAACCTCAATTGGCCGGCTGGCGATGGCCCGGCGCAGAGACTCGGCGTAGCGGTGGCAGCGGGCGGGGTTGAGCCCAGGGGTGACGCAGACAAATTCTTCGCCGCCGTAGCGGTAGAGCAGGCTGGAGGGGCGCAGTTGATTGTGCAGCCGCCCAACGATGGCCTGCAACACGCAGTCGCCGATATAGTGGCCGTAGGTGTCGTTAACCTGCTTGAAGTAATCCACATCCATCATCAGCAGGCAGAGATAGCGATAGCGGGCTTGCTCACGCGGCCCCACCTGTTTGAGCAAATGTGGCAACGCCTGGTCGAGGGCGCGGCGGTTCAAGGCACCGGTCAAGGGATCCGTCAAAGACAGAGACTCCAACAGCTCGTTGCGGGCCCGCAGTTGCCGGTTGGCCTGAGCCAAAGCTTGGGTAAGCCGCTGCAGGCGCAGCCCCGCCCGCACCCGTGCCCGCAGCTCCTCAGGATCGATCGGCTTGGCGATAAACTCATCTGCCCCTGCATCCAGTCCCTGCACCCGATCCTCAACTTCGGAGCGGGCGGTGAGCAAGATGAAATAGATGAACTGTCCGGCGGGCAAGTTTTTTAGACGGCGACACAACTCCACTCCAGACAAACCCGGCATGACCCAGTCGCAGATGATCAAATCCGGCCATTCGCTTTCATCCAGGGTCTGCAGGTGCTCCCAGGCCAACTGGCCGCTTTCCCAGCTTTCCACCCGGTAGTTGGAGCTTTTGAGGACTTCGCCGATGTAACGACGGTTCACCGGGTCATCGTCGATGACCCAAATGCAGGGAACCTGAGCCGGCACCTGGCTCCACGAAACTTCCTCCAAGGGCAAGGACTCCGCCCCGCCAACGCGAGCAGAAGGCAGGCTGGAGGAAGACCCCCAGCCTTCGAGTTCAGCTGACAACATCAAAAGAAAGCTAGAAAGCTCTGATACGGTGAATAATGCCGATCCTATCCCCAAAGGCTAGCTGCAGCTAGAGCTGGGAGTGGCCAGGCAAGCCGGATTGGTGGGCCGTTCGCCCAGGCCAAGGTGCAACGCTTCCACAAACTGTCGCACCCGGATTGGGTCGATGAGGGGAAAGGGATCCGCATAGCCCGCTGGCATGCCGGCGGAACGGGCCGGCCGTTTCAAAGAACTGGCCACAATCACGCCATCCGCGTGGCGGATGAGGTTGCCGATGTTTTCGGCGGTGGCTCCTGAGCCAATCAACAGAGGTACCTGAGGGGCGACTTGGCGGGCCAGCTTCAGATCTTTCAGAAGAGGCGGCTTTCCGGTGGCCCAGCCAGAGAGAACGATGGCATCGGCCAGGCCGCGCTCCACCGTGTCGGCGATGGCCGCCTCCAGGCTGATGGGACTCAGGGGCTGGGCGTGCTTCACCAGCACATCGGCAAAGATCTTGATGTCGGCCCCCAGCTCGCGGCGGTAGCGCAGCAGGCGGTGGGCATTTCCCTCGATGATGCCCTGGTCGGTCACCATCGCCCCGCAGAGGACATTGACCCGGATAAACTGGGCCCCCACACAGGCGGCAATGGCTAGGGCGCTGTAGCCATCGTTGCGCAAGACGTTGATCCCGATGGGCAGGGAAACCAGCATCTTGATCCGCTGCACCACCACGGTCATGGCGCTCACCACCGCCGCATCCACCCGCTCCTTGGCAAAGGGGGCATCGTAAAAGTTCTCGACGAGGATCCCGTCCACGCCTCCTGCCGCCAGGGCGGTAGCGGCCTGTTCTGCCTGCGCGATCACCCACTCCAAGTCCCCTCCCCAACGGGGCGAGGTGGGCAGCGGCAACAGATGAACCACCCCAATAACCGGATGGGGGGTTTTGAAAAGATGTTGCAGCAGAGTCACCGGCAAGTTCCCTCAGGGATCCATAACAATCTTACGCCCGGATTGGATCCCTGTCGGCATTCTCTCCGGGGAGGAAGGGGCGGGATTCCTGGCAGCGGCCAGGCCGCGCAACAGGCGGGGAACTAGGCTTGGCCCTTCATAGACCCAGCCTGTATAGACCTGGAGCAGGCTGGCCCCGGCCTCCAGTTTCTCCATGGCATCGGCCAGGGTGAAGATGCCCCCCACTCCAATAATCGGCAATTGCCCCTGAGTGGCCTGGTGAATGTAGCGGATCACCTGGGTGGAGCGCTGCCGCAGGGGGGCGCCGCTGATGCCGCCGGCTGCCGCGGCGAGGGGCCCCAGCCCTGGCAGGAAGCGGGTTTTCAGGTTGTCGCGGCGCAGGGTAGTGTTGGTGGCTACAAGCCCCGCCAGTCTGTAGGCTTGGGCCAGCTCCAGGATGGCGTCAATTTCTGGCCAATCTAGGTCAGGGGCAATCTTCACCAAAAGGGGCTTCTGTCCGCGATTTTCCCCCTGCAACGTCGCCAGGATGGGCGCCAACTGCTCGGCAGCCTGCAGGGATCGCAATCCCGCTGTGTTGGGGGAGCTGACGTTGACCACAAAATAGTCTCCCAGCTCCCGCAACAGACGAAAGCTGGCCAGGTAGTCAGCCGCCGCCTCCTCCAGGGGGGTGGCCTTCCCTTTGCCCAGGTTGATGCCGATGGGAATGGGACGTTGGCGCAGCCGGCGCAGCCGTTCGGCCAGAGCTGCCGCCCCCTGGTTGTTGAAGCCCATGTGGTTGAGAGCAGCCCGATCCTGGGGCAACTGGAACAGGCGCGGCTTGGGGTTGCCCGGCTGAGGCCCAGGAGTGACGGTGCCCACCTCCACAAAGCCAAAGCCCAAACTGGGCCAGACGCCCACAGCTAGGCCATCCTTGTCAAAGCCTGCGGCCAGGCCAATGGGATTGGGGAAGGTGAGGCCCCAGAGCCGTACTTCCAGCCGCGGATCCCGATAGCAGAACAGGCGCTCCAAAAGAGCCAGGATCCCGGTGGCCTGGGTGGCGTCCAGCCACTCCAAGGCGCGCAAGAGCCCCACCTTAACCGTTTCCGGGTCAGCCCTCAGGCCCGAAAAAATCAAGGGCCGCAGCACATCTCGGTACAGGTTCACAGCAAAGACTCGCTCCCAAGCTGTCACCCCTCTTGTTGATCTTCCCCAAAAAACAGGGGCCTGCAAAAGTCTCCTCTGCAGGCCCCCGCTTTTGAGCTTAGGCGGGAACTGGCCCGGCCAAGCCGAGCACCACCGGCCTAAAGACTCTTAGCCTTCCGGCTCAAACACTTTCAAGTCGACGATCTGCCCGCCCTTGAAGGTCCAGTGGGCAAAGGTTCCGGCCACGTCTCCGTTCTCGTCGAAGTTCAGCGAGCCGGAAGCGCCAGTGTAGTCAATGTCCTCCCCTTTCTTGAGTAGCTCCACTGCCTTGGCCCACTCTCCTGGCAGGATCTCGGTGCCGGGGGGATTGGCCACTTGCCGCAGAGCATCGCGGATGGCGGTGCCGTCGGCGCTGCCGGCCTTTTGAATGGCCAGAGCCAAGACAAAAGCGGCATCGTAGGCCGTGTCGATGTAGGGGGTGGGGGGCAGCTCCCCGTAGGCAGCTTTGTAGGCTTCAGCAAAGATTTGGTAGGCTTTGCTGTCGGTCAGAGCCTGGGGCGAGGTGCCGATGGATCCCTCTAGCTTGTCCGCCCCCACCTGGGTGGCCAGATCGGGAGAGCGCATGCCATCTGTGAAGACAAAGCGGTCAAATAGCCCCCCTTCCAAAGCCTGCCGCAGGATGATCGCGCCGTTTTCGGGATACCCGATCAGCACCAGCGCCTGGGGATCCCCTTCCTTGAGCTGATCCAGCTCGCCGCGGTAGGAGGCTTGGCCGGGTTCGTAGGGAACCGACTTGGTAATGGTGCCGCCCCGCTTTTCAAAGGCGGCCTTGAAGCTGTCGGCCAGCCCCTTGCCGTAGTCGTTATTGATGTAGATGATGGCCAGGCGCTCCAGGTTTTCTTCGCGGGTAATTTGCGCCAGGGCTACCCCTTGGAAGGCATCGGAGGGAACGGTGCGGAACAAGAAACCATTGTCGTCCAGGGTGGTGATGGTGGGAGCGGTGGAAGCTGGCGAAATTTGCGGAATCTTGCTGGGAACCGTTACTGTCGTGGCCACCGGGATGGTGATGCCGCTGCCCAGGGCGCCAACAATGGCGGCCACCTTCTCCACGTTCACCAGCCGCTGGGCAGCATCGATAGCCGGCTGGGCTGAGGTTTGGTCATCCGCCTCCACCACTTGGATTGGGGATCCGAGGACGCCGCCAGCGGCGTTAATCTGATCCAGAGCCAGCTTGATGCCCTTGAGGCAGTTTTCCCCATAGGCCTGCAGGTCGCCCGTCAAGGACAGCAGCGCTCCTATTTTGATCGGGGTTTGGGCTGCTTGCTGAGCTGTGCTCGGCAGCAGGGTGGTGACCAGTGCCGCCGCCGTCAGGGCCGCCGCCGTTGCGAAGGCCCGCCGAGTCAGTTTGTGCATGGGAGACATAGCCAAGAACCTCCAATGAGAGAATAAAACTGCGATTCCCAAAAGTTGTATAGAAGCGGACGTTGGCTCACCTCGGAGAGTTCCCCTCTAGAGTTGGCCCAACCCCCGGGGAGCAGCTTCCTGGCAAACCTATTCTCGAGTTTGGTTAAGTAAGGCTCATTATCCTACGATGAAAGTTCATAGAATGGCAAAGTCATCAGGTAATGGAGTTTTCCCAGAGCAGCAGCGTGATCGTTATCGACAACATCTCCAAACAGTTTGGCGGCGTCAATGCCCTGGATCGCTGTTCCTTCCGCATCGAAGCTGGCCGGATCACGGGCTTGATTGGCCCCAACGGGGCGGGGAAGACAACTCTTTTCAACATCATTGCCGGGTTTATTCGACCCAGCAGCGGCCGCATCTGGCTAGATGGAGAAGATGTCACCGGCTTGCCTCCCCACCAGTTGTTTCAACGTGGGCTGGTGCGCACCTTCCAGATCCCGCGGGAGTTTGGCCGCATGACCGTTCTAGAAAACTTGATGGTCGTTCCTCCTAAGCAGGCGGGGGAAAACCTGTTCAACGCCTGGTTTCGCTGGCGGCGGGTGCAGCGGCAGGAGCGCCAGCTTCAGGCTCGGGCTGGAGAAGTTTTGGAACGGCTCAACCTCATCCACCTGCGGGATCAACTGGCAGTCAACCTTTCGGGCGGGCAAAAGAAGCTGCTGGAACTGGGACGCACCCTAATGGCGGACGCGCGGGTCATCCTCTTGGACGAGCCGGGGGCTGGGGTCAACCGCACTTTGCTGGCAGACCTAATCCGCTTTATCGAGTACCTTAACCGCGAGCGCGGCTGCACCTTCTGCATCATTGAACACGACCTGGATCTGGTGACCCGCCTTTGCCACCACGTGGTGGTCATGGCGGGGGGAAGGGTGTTAACCCAAGGATCCATGCAGGAAATTCGGCAAAACCCTGCCGTGCGGGAGGCCTATTTGGGATCCATCGCTTTAGCAGATGCCCTCAGCTCGGAACCGGCCTCCACCCTCTCGCCGGAGGGATCCCCGCCATGACCCCCTTGCTCGAGATTCAAGATCTCTACAGTGGCTACCGCGGCGTGGACATCCTCAAAGGGATCCGCCTCAAGGTCACTCCAGGCCAAATTGTAGTGATCATCGGCCCCAACGGGGCGGGCAAATCGACAGTGCTCAAGTCTCTTTTTGGATTGGCCACCGTCCGCTCGGGCCGAGTGCTGTTCCAAGGTTCTGACATCACGCATCTTGCTGCCGAGCAACTGGTGCGGCGGGGGATCGGCTTTGTGCCTCAGACCAACAATGTCTTTCCCTCCCTCACCGTCGAGGAAAACCTGGAGATGGGAGCCTTTATCCGGCGCGACGACTACACTGCCCAACTGGAGCGGGTTTACGAGCTGTTTCCGCCCCTGAAGGAGAAGCGAAAGCAAGCGGCGGGATCCCTCTCCGGCGGGCAACGGCAGATGCTGGCCATGGGGCGGGCGCTGATGGCGGAGCCGCAGCTGTTGGTGTTGGACGAGCCGACAGCCGGCCTGTCGCCGCTGTATGTCGAGCAGACCTTTGCCCTCCTGCAGGAGATCAACCGCCGCGGCGTCAGCATCCTAATGGTCGAGCAAAATGCCAAGCAGGCCTTGGCTATAGCGGACTGGGGCTACGTCCTCTCCATGGGAGAAAACCGCTTTGAGGATACCGGCCCCAACCTATTGCACAACCCCGAGGTGTTGGAGCTATTTTTGGGCGGCTGAGGCCCTCACCCTCGGGGAGAGGGGAGCTAAGCAGAGCCGGCCAGTTGCAGTTGGCGCAGTTGGGCTGCCTGCTTGAGAAGGGCTTCCACAAAGCCCATTGCCTCCTGGGCGGAGTGGCCGGCAGCCAGTTGGGCCAATTCTTCCCGGCGCTCCCCTTCTCTCAGCGAATCCACCCGCACGCAGGTTCGCCCTTCTTGCACCACTTTGTAAACCCGCAGGTGGTGATCGGCTAGGGCGGCAACCAGGGGCTGGTGGGTAACGCAGAGAACTTGGTGGCTACGGGCAATCTGGTGCAGTTTGGCGGCGATGGCCTGCGCTACCTTGCCGGATACGCCAACGTCGATCTCGTCGAAGACCAGAGTAGCCACCGGATCGACGCGGCTGAACACCGCTTTTAAGGCCAGCAGAAAACGGCTCATCTCGCCGCCGGAGGCAATGTCGGCCAGCGGCTGCAGGGGCTCGCCGGGGTTGGGGCTAAACCAAAAGCTCACCTGATCCACCCCTTCGGCGGTGGGGGATCCGGCTTGGATCTGCACCTGGAACTGCACACCGCTCATCCCCAGGGGCCCAAGCTCCTCCACGAGAGCCTTTTCCAGTTGGTGGGCCACCTGCTGCCGCAGATGCGAGAGCATCTGGCAGTGGCGCTCCAGCTCCTGGGCTGCCTGGTCTAGCCGCGCCTCTAGTTCCTCCAAGTCGGTGCTCTCGTCCCGCAGTTGGGCCAGCTCTGCCTTGAGCCGCTCCGCGTGGGCCATCACCTCGGCCAGGGTGGGGCCGTATTTGCGGCAGGCCTGTCGCAGTTGGGCTAGGCGCCGTTCAATTTTGCTTAGCCGACTGGGATCCGCCTCCAGGGTCTCGCCGTAGCGCAGCAGCTCCCGCCCCGCCTCCTCCACCTGAACGAGGGCGCTGCTGACCATCTCGACTAGGGGAGTTAGGTCGGGATCCCGCTGGGCCATGCTCTGCAGCAGACGCTCGGCTTGGGCCAGGAGATCGGCAATGGCCGGCGAGCCGCTGTCATTTTGGTAGAGCAGTTGGTGAGCGGCATAACTCTGCTGCTGCAGTTCCACGCGGTGGGCCAGGCGCTCCCGCTCCCGCTCCAATTTGGTCAGCTCGTCAGGATCCTCCAGGCGCAGGGCAGCCAGTTCTTGGGCTTGCAACTCTAGGAGATCTAGCCGCTGCAGCCGCAGGTGTTGGTTTTGCTGGCGGGAGGCTATCTCTGCTTTGAGCTGGCTCCAGGTTTGGTAGCAAGCTGCCACCTCTGAACGCAGGCGCAGCAGCTTTTCGCCGCCAAAGGCATCCAGCCAGCGGCGCTGGGTTTGGGGAGACTGGAGTTGGCTTGTCTGGCCCTGGGCGGTGATCTCCACCAGTTGGGAGCGCAGGCTGAGCATCTGAGCCTTGTTCACGAGCACCCCATTGACTCGCAGGCGGCTGCTGAGCTTGCCGTTGCGCATCACCAGCTCGCGGCTGCAGACCAGGCCTTCTTCCAAAGGTTCAATTTGCTCTTGCTCTAGCCAGGCCTCCAGCGCGGCCGTAGGCTGGAAAATGGCTTCCACCAAGCCCCGATCGCTGCCGCTGCGCAGAGCGCGAGCCGGTCCCCCGAGCGCGGCATCGAGGGCATCGAGAATGATAGATTTGCCCGCCCCTGTTTCTCCGGTGAGCACGTTCAGCCCCGCCCGAAAGGGAATCTCCAAGTACTCGATCAGGGCGAAGTTCTCGATCCGCAACAGGCGCAACATAGGGATCCCGTTGGCCTTCCTGTCTTAGGTTAGCCCACCTGCCGACTTAGGCGGAACGGGGGAAGAGCAGCTTCAAGGGGTGGCCTCCGGCGTCTCCTCTGTTCTAGCAGCGGTATCGGCAAGCGGCTCGGAGGTAGCGGCTGAGGCATTGGGTGTATTAGGCGCTACCTCTGCCTCCTGGAGAGAGGCGGAGGGTTCGAGCTCGGCTTTTGGCTCTGTGGCGGTGGGCTCGGGGGCAGCGGCAGCGGCTTGGGCAGCCTCTTTTTGCTGTTGCCGCTCGTAACGGCGTCGTTTGATCCCCTCATCCACCCACACGTACACCAGACTGAGAAGGGAGAGCCCCGCCGTTCCAATTAAAACCCAGAGTAGAGTGTTGTCTATCGTCATGAGTGAGATCCGTCAAACTCTGCTGCCAACGGAAAACGCCGCGCCCAAGGCTTGATCTTACCGTTGAAGCTGCTCTGCCCAATCTTAAAAGACGGGATCCACACTTTTGCCATGCGCTACCTCAAGTTTTACAAACCCTACGGCGTGCTCACCCAATTTACCGACCGGCAGGGGCGGCCAACCCTCAAGTCTTTCATCCCGGTGCCCAAGGTCTATCCGGTGGGGCGGTTGGATCGCGATAGCGAAGGTCTGCTTCTGCTCACCGACGATGGCCGCCTCAACGCCCGCCTGATCGATCCCAAGTTCGGCCACGAGCGCACCTACTGGGTGCAGGTGGAAGGGATCCCCACGCCCCAGGCCCTGCAGCAGTTGCAAGAGGGAGTGGTCATTCAGGGGCGAAAGACCCGGCCGGCTGAGGTTAGAGTGCTAGCCGAGGAGCCGGAGCTGCCGCCGCGGGATCCGCCCATCCGCTTTCGCCGCTCCATCCCCACCACCTGGCTGGAGCTGATGCTGCGGGAGGGTCGCAACCGCCAGGTGCGCCGCATGACCGCCGCTGTCGGCATTCCAACCTTGAGATTGGTGCGAGTGGGGCTGGGGCCCCTCTCGCTGCAGGGGCTGGCCCCTGGCCAGTGGCAGGAGCTCAGCGAGGCGGAGTTGGCCCGCTTGCGGCACTACTGTTTTGGCCAGTCGCGCTGTCCCTTGCTCGGGCGGAGGTTAAGTCTACAGAACACCTTTTGAGCTGGGGATCCCATCCTGTCGGCGCGGATCCCGTTCTACGGCCATGCGCAGGGCGCGGGCAAAGGCCTTGAAACTGGCTTCGACAATGTGGTGGGCATTGAGGCCAGCCGCCTGGCGAATGTGCAAGGTCATCTGGGCGTGGTTGGCCACTGCCTGGTAGAACTCCCGCACCAACTGGGTTTCGTAGCGGCCAATGCGCTCGACGGTCAGCTCCAGGCCGTAGCTGAGGTGGGGGCGCCCGGAAAAGTCCAGCACCACCTGCACCAAGGCCTCATCCAAAGGCGCCCAAAAGTGGCCAAAGCGGTAAATGCCGCGCCGATCCTGCAGCGCCTGGGCTAGGGCTTGTCCCAGCGCGATGCCCACATCTTCGTTGGTGTGGTGGTCGTCGATGTGCAGATCCCCCACCGCTTTGATCTGGAGGTCGATCAGCCCATGGGTGCTGAGCTGGGCCAGCATGTGGTCCAAGAAGGGGATCCCGGTGTCGATCTCATGCTGCCCTTTGCCGTCCAGGCTAAGGCGAACCTGCACATCCGTCTCTGCTGTGCGACGCTGAACAAAAGCCGTTCTGGGCTGGAGCGAGCACGTGGAGTTTAGGGCAGTCATGGGAAGGGTATCGAGGCAGCCAGGAAGTCCCAACTCTAGAATCGCACAAGCCTGTCGCTCTCGACAGCTTCCCAGCCGCGGCGGAGATGGCCGCTTCCCTGCTGGCAAGGGGATCCCGGAAGCAAAAAGGTTGGCGGCAGCTCCTCACCCCCGACCTCCCTGGCCGGGCCTCTGCTGCAGGGCTCCCAATAGATGCTGTAGATTGCCCAGAGAGGTTGTTGAACAAGGGGGTGGCTTTGCAGGATTGGCAGCAGGTTCAATCTGCCCTCAAGCAGTACTGGGGCTACGAGGCGCTGCGCCCCCCTCAGGATCAGGTGATCCGCGCCTTGCTGGAGAAGCGGGATGCCCTAGTAGTGCTGCCAACGGGCTTCGGCAAGTCCCTGTGTTTTCAACTGCCGGCCTTGCTGCAGACAGGTCTGACCCTGGTGGTCTCGCCCCTGATTGCTTTGATGGAAGACCAAGTGCAGGATCTCTGGAGGCGCCGTCTGCCGGCAGCCTGTCTGCACAGCGAGCTGGATCCGGCTTTGCGCAAGCGGGTGTTGCGGGCTTTGGAAGGGAACCGGCTGCGCCTCCTGTATCTAGGGCCGGAAACCCTCTTTAGCCCGCCGGTCTGGAAGCGGCTGCAGCAGGTGTCCCTCAACGGCCTCATCGTCGACGAGGCGCATACCTTGGTGCACTGGGGGGGATCCTTCCGGCCCGACTACCCCCGTCTGGGATTGGTGCGCCCTGCCCTGGGCCAGCCTGCTTTTCCCATCGCCGCTTTTACTGCCACCGCCGATCCCGAAACCCTCAGCCGCCTGCGCCACATCCTCAAGCTGCGGGATCCGGAGTGCATTCGCGCCGATCCCCTGCGGGCCAATATCTCCCTCAATGTGGAGGTGGCCTGGAGCCCGGCGGATCGCCGTCGGCGTCTGCTGCGTTTTCTAGTCGAAAACCCCGGCTCGGGCCTGGTGTACGTGCGCACGCGGCGGGATGGGGAGGAGCTGGCCGAGTGGCTGGGCCGCCACCACCAAAAAACCGCTGCCTACCACGGCGGCCTAGAAGCAGGATCCCGCCGGCGCTTGGAACGGGCCTGGCTGGAGGGCGAGCTGCGCTTTTTGGTCTGTACCAACGCCTTCGGCATGGGCGTCAACAAGCCGGACGTGCGCTGGGTGCTGCACTTTCACCCGCCCCCCAATTTGATGGACTACCTGCAGGAGGTGGGGCGGGGTGGGCGGGATGGCGGCCCCTGCCGGGCCCTGATGTTGGTCTCGGAGCCGACGGGCCTGCTGGATCCCACCGATCGCCAGCGCCAAGCCTATTTCTATTCCCAGCAGGAGCGCCTGCTGGCCCAGGCGCGGCGTTTGCTGACAACTCTGCCCCCCCAGGGATCCTATGCCGACTTGCCCCCCGGGGAGACGCGGGTGGCCCTGGGCCTGCTGCAGGAGATGGGCTGTCTGCACTGGCCAGATCCCTTTCACTTCCAGGTGCTGCACCGCCACTGGCAGCCGCCGCCGCGGCAGGATCCCTGGCGGGGGATGGACGACCTCATCCACAGCCGCAGCTGTCGCTGGCAGGTGATCCTGCGGCATTTTGGCTACCCTGAGAACCAGCCCGGCCTGCCCTGCGGCACCTGCGATCGCTGCCGGGCTGCCCAAAGGCGTTGATGGTTTCGGCAGCCGGCAGAGGGGTTAGGATCTTTGCGCTTGCCCGGCGTTTTCGCAAAGGATAGGATCCCCTCGCTTTCCCCTTGCTGATGGTGTCCATGAGTGGTTCGGGATCCCCGGTCGCTGCCCTTGAGCAGCCCTTGTCCTTAGCACGGCAGGTGGCGCAACTGCTGGTGGTGCCGGTCTCGGCCCGTTTGGGATCCCAGTCTCCTCCCCGCGAGATCCTCAAGCGACTGATCCAAGAGGTGGGGATCGGGGGCCTCTGGATTACTGAGGGCCATGTAGCAGAGGCCCTGCTGCTGATCGAGGAGGCGCAGTCTTGGGCTGCCCTGCCCCTTTTGGTGGCAGCCGAGGCCAGTCGCGGCCTGGCCCTACAGGGGGCCACTTCTTTCCCCCACCCCCTGGGCCTGAGCCGCCTGGGATCCGAAGCCGAGCGCTGGGCGGAACAGTGGGGAAGGATCACGGCGCGGGAGGCGGCGGCCATCGGCATTAACTGGCTGCTGGGCCCGGTGGCGGAGCCCCTGGGGCAAGGCCCAGCAGAGCTGGCGCTGGCGGAGGAGCCACAGCTGGCGTTGCAACTGGCGCGGGCCTTTGTGCGCGGCTGCGAGCAAGCGGTTCCGGAGGGGATTCTAACCACCGCCAGAGCCTTCCCCGGCCAGGGCTGGGCAGAGGGGCGGGCCAACCCTCTGCTGTTGCTAAAGCCAACTGCTGACCCCTGGTGTCCTCGCCTGAGCCTCAGCTTGGACAAGCTGCAAGCAGGACTCTGGCTGCCGTTCCGCAGCTTGGTGGAGCAGGTGGGAGCCATCTCGGTTGCGCCAGTGGTGCTTCCCGAGTGGGACGAGCGCTGGCCGATCTCTTTTTTGCCGGGGCGGCTGACCCAACTGCTGCGCCAAGAGTGGGGGTTTAGTGGACTAATTGTGGCAGAGGGCCTCGATCAGGGCTTCTTGGACGAGCTGGCCGTTGGCGTCGGCTCCTCTCCCCACCTGCTGGCGGTGCGGGCCCTCCAGGCCGGCGCCGACCTCCTTTTGGCCCCTCCCGACCCAGTGGCGGCCGTCACAGCCATTGTGGAAGCTGTGCGGCAGGGATCCCTGGACGCCCAGGCCATTGCCCAATCGGTGACGCGGGTGCTGCGGGCCAAGCAGCGGCTTTTCCCCTCCGCCTCCGCCCTGCTCAAGCAAGTGTGGCCGGCCCTGGCGGAAACGGATTTCAGCCTGGTTCCCGGCTGGATGGGGGCTAAAGACCCCACCGACCCCGCCCTCTGCCGCGGCTTTTCCGACGAGCAACTGAAACCCCTGCTGTTGGGAGATCCCCTCGCCAAGGACTCACCTCTAGCCAAGCTGTTCGGCACACGTCCGCCTCTGCCCAGAGTCGCCCGGTTGGGATCCCTCTTGGCCGAGCAGGATATTGCTCCCTGTCAAGCTGCCATGGCCCGCGGCGGCGTGACAGGCGGCCAGGCTTTGCCCCTGCCCGCTCCCCCCGGCAGTTGGAACTGGATCTGGCAAGATCTCGCCCCTGGCGCTGAGACAGCAGGGCTATCGGCGGCCTCTCCCGCCCTCAGCATTCCCGCCGGCCTCGGCTTCTCTCCTTTGCTCAGCCATCCTCTCACCCCTTTGAGCTTGCTGGAGACGGCCCTGGGCAGCGCCGGCCAACTGATCTTCCAGGCCTTTGTCGAGGAGCCTTTGCCCAACTATGTGCTGGATTGGCTGCAACAACAACGAGAGCGGGTGGCAGCCGTCGTCGTTTATGGTAACTTATCCTTCTACCGACGCCTGCAGGCGCACTTTCAGTGGGCCAACGCCATCCACAGCCTCAATCCTGATCCCTGGGCCCAGGCAGAAGCTATGCAGCGTCTGTTTCCCCACCGGCTCATCCCGGAGAAACCCGAGCCTCAGCCAGCATCGACAAATAATTAAGAAAAAGTAAATACCATTGCAGATTGTTGGCAGAAAGGGGCCCCTGAGCTATCGTATTGATGGAAATGTAAACTATTGAAACGGTTTCTCTCAGGGTTGTCTGTGCCTTCCTTCCTCTCAGACATCGCTGGATCGGGCAGTTCTCGCCCCTCTGGTGACGGTGAGTGTGAGCTTGAGCGAACCTCCCCGCAGCGTCCGCAACCGTTCCTCCACTCTTTGCAAGCGCTGCTGTCAGGGCGCTGGGCGACAAAGCTTGGACTGGGCTTGGCTGTTGTGGGTCTGGCAATCCTCACCTGGATTTGGCTGGCTGCAGGAGCTGGGCTGGATCCTTACACTAAAGCCGTCCTCAGCCTAGAGGGTCAGCCCAGCCATGGTGCTTCGTTGTTTGCCCTCAACTGTGCCGCCTGTCATGGAGAAGAAGCCGATGGCCGAGTTGGCCCCAGCCTGCGGGGAGTTAGCAACCGCCGCTCCGACCGGTTTATCATTCATCAGGTAACCAGTGGCAAAACTCCGCCTATGCCCCAGTTTCAGCCGGATCCCCAGGAGATGGCAGATTTGCTCAGCTACTTGAAAACCCTCTGAGGCCAGCTCATGGGCCTGACCCAGCAGCTTGCTTGCTACGCTCTCTGGCTGGCCTCCGTATTTGCCTTTGCGGAATGGCTGCGCTCCCGACAGGTGGATGGGGAATGGGTGCGCAAAGTCGTCCATATCGGTGTGGGCAATATCATTCTGCTGGCCTGGGCCTTGCAGGTGCCCCGCTGGCTTGGGGTGGGGTTTTCCTTGGTGTTTGCCGGCCTGGCGCTGCTCTCCTACCGGGTGGCTATTTTGCCTAGCTTGAATGGGGTCGGGCGGCGTAGCTTCGGCACTTTCTTCTATGCTGTCAGCATTGGCCTGTTGCTGTATTGGTTTTGGCTGCCGCAGCGACAGGTATTCGCGGTGATTGGCATTTTGGTGATGACCTGGGCCGATGCGCTGGCGGGCTTGGTGGGCAAAACTTGGGGCAAGCACCTCTATCAACTGGGATCCCTTCAAAAAAGTTGGGAGGGATCCCTGACCATGTGGGCAGTGAGCAGCTTGGTGATTGCGGCGCTGCTGCTGGGGTACTTCGGCTTTTCTCCCTCCTTGCTCGCCATCAGCCTCTTGGTGGGAGGCCTGGCCATGGGCCTAGAGGTCTTCTCTTGGTGGGGGCTGGATAACCTGACCGTGCCTTTGGCCAGCGCCGGGCTCTGCTTTGCCCTGCTGCAGCTTCTGGACGAACTGTACCTGTAGCGGAGTTGCTACTACTGTGACGGGTTTGGCGCGGAAGCGACTTCTAGGCCCCGCGGCGTTCTTGTTCTCGCTCTTCTTGTTGCTGCCACTGCCTGATCAGCTCTTTCGCTGCCTGGGGGGTAAAGTAGTCCAGCTCCATCAGCTTGCGATAGGTGAGGAGCTGCCGCATCTCCAGGGGCATGTCTGCCTTCCGGTAAAAGTAATGGATGCGGCTGATGTTTTGCTCCATCTCGGCGAACTCCTGCTCCCGCTGCATTTGCCTTTCCTGCTTGAGCACCTTGTGGGGAGCAGACATGCGATTCGGGATCCGCTGCGCGCTGGTGGCTTTGCTGGCGAGAACCCGATGGGCTCCGCTTTGCCGACTGTTGGCGCCGTTGAAACGGCTGAAAAAGAAAGAGAGCATCCGTCAACCTCACACAGGCAGAGAAAAGAGGGTCGTCTTACACTAACTTTACAATATCAAGCTTAGATAAAGCTGTGAAGCCGCCAGTGATCTGGATCCCTTTTGGGAAAGCCCGTACCTTTCACAGGGCAAGGAGTGTATCTCTCCTGTCCCTTAGGAGAGTTGAGGCAGAGACAAGGCTTGGCTTGGGCAGGCAGACTTATGGAGGATGTTATCAGTATTTACACGTATGCTTGGACGAAGATAGGGTCAAAGCGCAAAATTATTTGCGGGCTTTCACGCACAATGACAGGGATCTTGAATAACTGTTACATGGTGCTTGCCCGGAGGCGCTACAGGTGAGATTCGTCGCCGCTCAGCAGCCAGGTAACCGAGACACCCAGCGCCTTGGCAAAAGCCACCAGCTCTTTGTCGATGACGCGCCGTTTGCCCTTTTCCACCTGGCCGATCTTGACGTAGTCCAACTGCACGCCGTACTTAGCCAGGCGACCCGCCAGTTGATCTTGGGTCAGTTGCAGCTTCTCCCTTACCCAGCGCACCCGCTCTCCGATCAAGTTGGCCGATGGAGGGTGCTGGTTGAGGTTAGACTCCATAGGAGCAAGAGATTGTGAATATTCTTTTCCAGACTGAGGAAGCCGATGGCTCCCGCGGCGCCCCATGGTAGCCTATGCTGGCAAGGCTACCCCTCCTCTTCCACTTTATAGAACCTGTGGGAGCCTGCTCGACAGCAGGCGAGCTAGCTGTCTCCTGAATATCTTACACAAGGTCTAGATCGAAAATCGCTTATGGATGTTTTCGCGCAGGATGCGCTGCCGGCGAGAACTTGGCAGATGGGATCCCTGCCACTCCCGCACCCAGCCGGAAAAATTTCCGGGCAAAAAAGAGGGCCATGATCGATTTTCGCTCGCGCCAGGGGGAGAAACTTTTCTAGACTAGGAGGTGACGTTTTCTCCTCACTTGGCCGTGGTTTTCTCTCGTCCTCATCCTGAAAACATTGCCTCGTCCCGCCAGGAGCTCGACGATCTCTGGCTTGAGGCCGAGTCTGCCTCTCAGGATCCGGCTGCAGAGGCCGACCTAGAGCCGGGCGCCAGCGGGTTGCGGCTGAATGAAGACGCCGTCGATCACTACTTGAATACAATTGGTCGGGTGCCCCGCATCGATCACGCGGAGGAGATCGAGCTGTCGCGCAAAATTCAGCAGAAGCTGCTCATCGATCAGGCCCGCAGGGAATGGCGGCAACAGTGGGGGCAGGATCCCAGCGATGAGGAACTGGCAGCAGCCCTGCAGATTCCTGTGTCTACCCTGCGCTCCCGCATCCGCCAAGGGGAACAGGCTCAGCGCAAGCTAATCAACGCCAACCTGCGCCTGGTGGTCAGTGTGGCCAAGAAGTACCTCAACCGGGGGGTGCCCTTTTTGGACTTGATCCAAGAGGGCAACATGGGTCTTATTCGGGCCACTGAGAAATTCAATGCCGAACGAGGTTTTCGCTTCAGCACCTATGCCCACTGGTGGATTCGCCAGGGCATTACCCGCTGCATTGCCAACCAAGCCCGGACGATTCGCCTGCCGGTGCATATGGTGGACAAAGTGCGTCTGCTCAAGCGCACCAACCGCGAGCTGATGAAAGCCCGAGGGCGACGGCCCACAGAAGCCGAACTGGCGGAGGCGCTGGGCATCAAGGTTAAGAAGTTGCGCATGATCCAGCAGGCTGCCGCTTTGCCCCTGTCGTTGGATGTGCCGGTTGGCCAGGAAGGGGAAAGCCGCCTGGGGGATTTGCTGCCGGATGAGCGGCAGGAGCAACCCTTTGAAGAGATCCTCGTGCAATCTCTGCGGCAAGATGTGCGTTCTGCCATGCAGGCCCTGAAGCCCATCGAGAGGCAGGTGCTGGAGCTGCGCTATGGGCTGGATGGGCAAAGGGCGAGAACTCTGCGAGAAGTCGGGGATCACTTTAACTTAACGCGGGAGCGGATTCGCCAGATCGAGCGGGATGCTCTGCGCAAGCTGCGCCTAGGCCATCCTTCGCGGGCTTTGGCCCAGTACATTCGCTAGCTTTTGCCGCAGCCTCCCGGGGTTCGGGCGGGGATCCCCGCGCGAGACGGGTTTTCAGCCCTTGGGATCTGCCTTGCAGCCCCCTAAAGTGACATCCTCTCCCGCTAAGCCCTGACGGGCTGTAGACGGGAGCTTCCGAGAATCACTTCCCGGAGTTGCTGCTTCAACGGACTGGTAAACCAGGATCCTCCACAGCCAGAGAGCGGCAGTCCCACCGCCCTGAGTCCTCGCTTCAAAATCTCGATAGCAGCGTTCAAGTCTCTGTCCCACGACCCGCAACGGGGGCAATCATGCACCCGTTCCGACAAGGTCTTGGGAACACGCTCCTCACAAACACAACAATTTTGGGACGTACCACGGGGATCCACTCTCAACACCTGTTTGCCGCGTTTGACCGCCACTGCTGTCAGAATGTCAAGAAATCGTCCCCAGGCCGCATCCAAAATCGATTTAGCCAACCGAGTCCGTGCCAGCCCTCGGACGTTGAGATCCTCCACCACCAACAGGTCGTATTGCCCCACCAGCCAGTGCGCCACTTGGTAGTGGAACGCTTTGCGTTGTCGGGCAACGTGCAACTGCAAACAAGCAACTTTCGTGGCCTGTTTCTTCCAGTTGGCGGACCCCTTCACCTTGCGGCTCAGTTGCCGCTGCTGTCGGGCCAAGTGCTTTTGAGCTTGGCGGTAGTACCGCGGGATAGGCACCACCTCCCCATCGCTGGTGGTGAGAAACCTATCCAATCCCACATCAATGCCCACCGCCTTTTTGATCGGCACAGGCTCTGGGGAAGGGACGCTTTTGTCCTCCAAGGTGATGCAGACATACCACCCATCGGCCTTGCGCACCACTGTGCAGGTTTTGGGCACGAACCCCTCTGGTAAGGGGCGGTGCAGCACCACAGGCATCGAGCCAATCTTGCTCAGCCGCAGAGTCTCCCCTTCCAGATGCGCTCCCGCCTTGGGGCAATTGATGCGGGGGAATGTGAAGGATCTCAACTCCCCCGCTTTTTTGAAGCGGGGCCGCCCCCGCCGCTTGCCTGTGCTATCCGGCACCTGCCACGCTTTCCACGCCTTGTCCAGCCGCATCAAGTTTTGCTGCAGCACCTCGGCGTAAATGCCCCGGTAGGCCGGGAACAGTTGCTTGATTTGTTTGAGGGATCCGGCCTGCCGATAATAATTCGGCTCCAGCGGAGCTTCTGACACAGGCAACGGACAAGAGACAAGACTGCAACGGTCAATTGGGCAACAGGTTGCGGTCAGCCAGTCTAGTCTCTGCCCCAGAGCGTCGTTCCACTGCCGCCGCAACAATTCCAGCCACTCGGTCATCAGAGCGGCTTGGTCGTCGCTGGGCAGGATCCGGTACTCGTAGGTGATAATCATGAGACGGTTCTAGCATTTAGCGCAACGAGCTACAACATAGGCCATCGTTCTGTTTACAGCCTACAAATCCACTTGGTGCTGGTGACAAAGTACCGTCGTCGGGTGATACAGCCTGTTAAGGGCTCAAGGGGTACAATAGCAGCACTTAGCAAACCAACTTCGGAAGGAGGATGGATTGATCAGTAGTAAAGAAGTCTTCACTATCTGCTCCATGCTATATTTCCCAATTCTGCAAAGCTGCCGAATAAAATGCTTCAACACCGACCACATCATCTCAATGGGATTCAACTCCGGCGCATACACAGGCAGGTATAGGATTCGTGCTCCTGTACCCCTAATCAATTCCTCAACTTCCCGACTCTTGTGGATATTTAAATTGTCCATAATCACAACCTTCCTCGCATCTAGCTTCGGACATAGCTCGCTTCTCAAAAACTCCAAAAAGTCTCCTTTCTTCATCCCACCCTTGATGACACGACAGCCAACTACACCTCTCAAGGAAATAGCTCCAATAACCGTATACTTTTCACCCTTGTATCTCTGACGATAATGATAAGCCCTTTGACCACGTAAACTCCGAGATACTCTCCGCTCCATTCCCTCCCAGACTGCCGTCTGGTCGATGGCAATCAAATCCTCCGCTGGAATATTCCTGACTTCTTGACTATAAGCTAGTCGTTCCCTTTGCACCTCCTCTTCTTTGACTTTTGCACTGCGGTAGGTCTTTTTTTTAGAGTCATTCCTTGCTTTTTCAAGAAATTATGTATCGTGACGATGCTTACATTGATTCCTAAGCGCTCGCGCAACAGTTCTTGATACTGCCACAGGTAGAAGTCTGGGTGTTCTGTAATAATTGCCATCACTTCCTGCCGATGTTGTTCCAAAATGCCCACTCGCTTGGTGCCTGCTTTCTTAGGAGCTAAATCTTGAGTTTGTTGGTACTGTCGCACCCAGCGGTGTACTGTTCTTTTGGTAACCATGAAGCGTTTAGCTACCTGGCGGATGGAGGTGTTACCTGCCTGGTAGGCTGCTACAACTCTTTGCCGCAAATCCAAAGAATGAGTCGGCATTCCTTTCTCTCCTTCCTCTTGAATACCTGTACCCTATTTTAAATTGAAAGGCTGTAACTGCTCCAATGTTGCAGAGGCTGGAAGATATATTTCGAGCGACCTGCCAAAAGTGGCGCTGTTCCTTGGTGGAGTTCAACGGTGAGGCGGATTATGTGCATCTGTTGGTGAGTTTTCCGCCGGATGTCCAGGTCTCAAAGCTGGTGAACAACCTGAAAACAGTCTCCAGCCGGTTGATTCGCAAAGAGTTCGTCACAGAGGTGGCACGGTTCTACAGCAAGCCTGTATTTTGGGCAGGGACCTATTTTGTTGCCTCTTGTGGTGGGGTCACCGTTGAGGAGTTGAAGAAGTATGTCGAGCAGCAGGCAACGCCCAGATTGTGAGACTCAGGAGCATTGAACCCCTTCGTCTCACCGCCTATCCTCCAGCCCGCCAAGCTGCGCTGTGGCGGGAGTACCCCGGAGGTTCTGATGGAGAATATAGCCTCGAGGAGCAGCGACTTATCGAAGATCTCATCCGCTTCGACTGGCCGGAAGACCAGGGGAAAGATCTCGCTCCCCTCTCCCCTGAGAGGAGCTGGCGGCCCAGCTGCAGCGGGAGTTGCGGGAAGATTTCCTGCGCACGGCGGTGATGACAGCCGTTGCCGACGGGGTATATTCCGAGCCGGAGGACCGTCTGTTGCACCAATTGGCCGCTGCCTTCGGACTGGAGCTTCCCCAGCTCCACCTGCTCGGGGCCACGCTGGTCAATAAGGGCGCCACCTCGCCATTGCCGGCAGAGGCTCAGGCCGAGAGCGGCTATACCGACCTTTTGGCTCCCTTGCAGAAGTGGCTGGACGGCATCCAAGTCTGCGACGCGAAGGTAGCCCGCTTCTTGTGCCGTATGATCCCCGGCCAGTGCCCCTTTGAGCGGGAGGTGGTGCTGTTTGGCCGCAAGGTGATGCACATCCCCCCATGTGCAAGCTCAACCCTCTCTACGACCAGGTGGTGGCCTTGCGCTGCCGTGCCCTCTCCTTCCTGGCAGAAGCCGGGGAAGACATCAGCCAGTACACAAAAGGATAGCTTGGTAGCCCCGCACTTTAGTGCAGGGCGGAAAAGCCCGCTAGCCACTTTAGTCGCTTACCCATGATGTGGGCCGTTGATATAGTTTTGAATTACCTCAGCCCTAGCATTCCCCGCGGTACAGAAACAATAACTTCTGCTCCAAACGCTAGGCAGTTTTCGCAGGTTAGCAAACTCCTGCCTTAAATATTTAGAAGCTCTACTTTTGAATGCTTTACGAAGCGATGGGCAAGCTATGGTGAGCTTTGCGCTGAGATGGCGAGAACCCAAAACAAGCACTTTATCGCAATGTATGTTTCCGCCGCACAACAGACCTGTAAGTCTGTAGCTAGAGTGGAGCTATGCTAAGCCTGCCCAGCCCCAATCGCTGGATCCGGGAAAAGCTCTAGCAATTGACCACGGAGTCAACAACTGGCTTACGTGCGTTAGCAACTTAGGACATAGCTTCATCATTGGTGGCCGCAAAGTCAAGTCCTTCAACCAGTGGCACAACAAGGAGCTGGCTAGGCTCAAGACTCACAAGCTGCGAGGGTTTTGGTTGCAAAAGCTTCGTCGAATTACGGAAACCGGAGAATGCGGTCCACAAAGCTGCGGGCAAGGTCATTGACTTCTGTTTACACCACTCAATTGGGAGAATCCTCTTCGGTTGGAACAAAGAACAAAAATAAGAATGCGGTTTTAACCAAAACTTTGTTTTCATCCCAACAGGTCGGTTCAAGGAGCGTATCGCGCAATTATGTTGGCATTATGGCATGGAGTTTATTGAGGTAGAGGAAGCGTACAGCTCGCAGGCAAGCTTCCTAGATCCTAGATGGAGATGAGCTACCTAATTATGGTGAAAAACCCGACGGGTGGAGACCCTCTGGAAAGCGTATCAAGCGGGGCCTGTACCAAACGGCAAAGGGGTGGTTGGTCAACGCTGAGGCAAATGCTGCCGCCAACCTGCTTAAGAAAGTCAGCAGAACCTTGGGGCTTTGCCTTCAGGAACTGTCTAGAGGCGCTTTGACAACGCCGTTGCGAGTTCTTTTGTGGACTGCGTAAGCATCCCCCGCCTTTAGGCGGTGGGAGTCTCAATTGATAGTTCGCACTCAAGCATGGCGAAGCCGAACGCCGTCTCCACCTCTAGCTCCTCTCTCCCTTTGGGAGAAGAGCTGGGGGTGAGGGGTGCCTCTAGGAGTGCGTCTGATTGGCAGCCAGCCCCTCAAGAATAGGTGATGTCCGTCTGTCCCAAAGGGATTGCCTCCATCCCTGCCTCGGCCTCTTCCGCGCGCACCTCCTGCAAAAAGGCTTCGAGAGAAGCGTGGGCTTCCGCCTCCAGATCTGCTCCCCCTTCCGGCACCCAGCCCAAAAGCGGCAGGGGCAAGAGGGTGGACAGGTTGGTCAATAGCAGCAGCAGCCCCAGATGGCTGAAATCGCTCTCGGTTACCCCCAGCGCGTGCATGAGCAGGGATCCCAACTCTTGAGAGAGAAACCCCGCCAGGTTAAAAGCCGACATCAGCAAGGCGAAGAGGGTAGCTTCGATTCCCGGCGGGCAGAGGCGGGCAGCCAAGACCAACACCGGCATAAAGGCAATCTGCCCTGCCACCGTCAGCACCAGGCTATCCCCCAGACTAAACCAGTGATCGTCGATGCCCCAGGCCCGGTTGAGGTGATAGACCAAAATGAGGCTGGTTAGGCCCAGCCCTGCCGAGAGAACCGTCATCCAGCCAAATAGAGGCCGCAGCGGGATCCGCCGCAGATACACCTGAAAGATCGCCACCCCCACCAAGCTGGCGACGCTGGTAACCAGCCGCACCTGGCCTAAAAACCCCGGCCCAAAGCCGAGATCGCTGGTAAAAAAATAAAACAGGGCCACGTCGGCGCTGGGGGTTGCCTGCCAGATAAAGACAAACAACACCGGCAAGAGAATGCTGGGTTGCCGCAGCGCCCGCCACACCTGTCCCACCTGCTGCCGCAAGGGATCCCAGCCAAAGGAGCAGGCCACCGGCTGATCCACAATCACCCAAGCCGCCAGGGCGATCAGCAGCGGCAACAAGGCCGTCAGCCCAAACACCACCTGGGGGGGATAGTGGGCTAGGAGTGCCCCTCCGGCATAGGCCGTGAGCAGAGATCCCAGCGCCGTCGCCCCCCAGGACAAAGACTGCAGCGTGCCCGTCCCCGCCCAGTCGCTGCCGTGAACCCGCTCCACCACCAGCGAATCCACAATGACATCCCCCACCGCCACCGCCAGGGATCCCAAAACCATCCACAGCATCGCCAACTCAGCCGTTGGCGCCCACAGGGCCATCCCTAGCCAAGCCCCACACCCCAGCAGCCCGGAGAGCAAGAGGTAGGGACGGCGGCGGTAGCCTGCCAGCGGCAGCGTATCGGAGAGGAGGCCGTAAAGAGGCTTGAGGGTCCAGGGAATGACGGCAAAGCCCATCAGCGCCGCCGTCTGCGCCGGCCCCAGGCCCAGGCTATCCTTCAAGTAAAAACTGGTGGCCAGCCGCGCCAGCCCCACCGCCCCCTGCACAAAGTACACCAGCAGGATCCCGATCAGTTCCGGCGTCCAGCAGATCTCTTGCAGGGGATCCAAAGTGGATCGGCGCAGCTGTTGCAGCAGGAGGTGAAGCATGGGCAATCTTGTCCTTGTCGCTTCCTGTCTTGGCCGTTGTCCCGTAGGACTGCTCTTGCAGCATTGTCTTGCCGCAACAATAGCAACAGCAGGAAATGAGAGTTAAGAACTTCTTTACAGTGTAACCTGCTCAACTGTAACCTGCCCAACCGGCCCACGGCTGCGATCCTCCAGACCCCCGCCTGTCAAGGCGCCGGCGGCACTTCTGTAGAGATTCCAAGCCGTGAGCTGCCTCGGGCGAACATGACTGACAATGCGAGGGATCCTTTTTTGAACTGCTCATGAGCTGGCAACGCCCCGATGGTCGCACGGCTGCCCAATTGCGCCCGATTTCCTTTCAGCGCCACTTCACCCGCTACGCTCCGGGCTCAGTGCTGGTGAAGTTTGGCGATACCCATGTCCTCTGCACCGCCAGTGTGGCCGAAGAAGTCCCCCCCTTTTTGCAGAACACCGGCCAAGGCTGGCTGACAGCGGAGTACCGCATGCTGCCCACCGCCACCCAACAGCGCCAGCCGCGAGAGACGCTAAAAGTCTCAGGCCGCACCGCCGAGATCCAACGGCTCATCGGGCGTAGCCTGCGCGCCGCCTTGGATTTCCACAAGCTGGGATCCCGCACCATCACTGTCGATGCCGACGTCCTGCAGGCCGATGGCAGCACGCGCACCGCCGCCATCACCGGTGGCTATGTGGCCCTGCACGACGCCATCACTTGGCTTTACAAACAGGGGCTGCTGGATCCGGCGCAGGGATCCCCCTTGCG
This sequence comes from Synechococcus sp. JA-3-3Ab, assembly GCF_000013205.1. NCBI lineage: Bacteria > Bacillati > Cyanobacteriota > Cyanophyceae > Synechococcales > Synechococcaceae > Synechococcus > Synechococcus sp. JA-3-3Ab. Next base: position 2,659,072 of record NC_007775.1, read on the forward strand.
GCAGCAGGTGGCAGCCCTTTCGGTGGGGATCGTGCGAGGCGAGGTGCTGGTGGATTTGTGCTACGAGGAGGACAGCCAAGCGGAAGTGGACATGAACATTGTCATGAACGAGCAGGGAGCCTTGATCGAGATTCAGGGCACCGCCGAAGCCGGCTGCTTCGACCGCTCGCAACTGTTGCAAATGTTGGATATGGCCCAGGCCGGCATCCAAGAATTGCTCCGGGCCCAGCGAGAGACTCTAAACTTGTAGCCGACGGGATTGTTGCAGCCGCGAGCCCAGCCTGAGCCTTGCAGCGGTTCCGGTCGGGCGGCTGCTGGTAGGGTTCCCAGAGTTCTGCCTTTGACACTCCCACCCAGGGGATTCTTACGCAGCCCAAAATGGACTCGCGAAGGCGCTGTCAAGACACCCCTAGACAGTCCTTTGAGGCATAACCTCAAAGTTCTGCTTACTTCGGACTGAAGTTCCTCCAGGTTAGTTATTGCCGCGCCGGTTTTGCACCGCAGTAGGTTGTTTTCCTGGAGAAGCTCTATATAACCTATATAACAAAGAAGCAACTAAAGTGGCTCAAGGGCTTTTTCGCCCCGCACTCAAGTACGGGGCTACCAAGCTATCCTCTTGTGTTTCTTTTTGGTAAAGAGACGATAATGAGATGAAGCAGCCGTGAATCACGGCTGCCTCTGCAAGCTTGGGTGTGTGGCCGAGGTGAATCCCTGCGCATTTGGACTGCAGAGGCTGGCCGGGAGGATGTCCCATGTCCCATTTTGTGTTTGCAGCGGGGGAACTGGCGCCCCTGCTCCGGCAGCAAGGTCGGCAGTTTAGCACCGGCTATCTGCACCTCCACCTCAAAGGGGGGGATCCCGCCGAGGGCACGGAGCCTTGGGTGCTGACCTACTACTACGGCAGACTGCTCTTTTCCGCCGATCAGCCCCTCAACCCTCAGATCCTGCTAAAGCGCCTATCCCGCTTTATTCCCCGCCTCAACTTGGAATGGTCGCAGCGGGCTATCCGAGTGCTGCAGGAGCGGCTGATAAAAGACAACTCCCTGCCGGAACTGCTAGAGGCCATCGCCCAGTTGGGCCTGATCAAGCCAGGTGAGCTGGAAGACGCGCTCTGGCTCAACCTGCTCACCGATTTCGATCGCTATCTCTTTGAGCGGGCAGGCACCTGTTCCTTTGAAGTGCAGGAACGGGTTGCCCAAGAGGCCCCCATTGGCGGGTTTGAGTTGGAGCCGCTGCTACAAGAAGCGGCTCGCCGCCACGATCGCTGGGCGGAGTTGCGGGTGGCCGTTCCCACCATGCTGGCGGTGCCGGTGGTCAACTGGGATCGGGTCAACCGCTATCGCCTTACCGACGAACAGCGGCAAAAGCTACACGCCCTCACCAAAGATGGCCAGTCGCTAGAGGCCATTGCCAAGAAGCTGTGTCGGGATCGGCTGGAGGTGGCCGGCCTTTTCGCTGCCTGGGCCAAAAAAGGTCTGGTGAGCCTGCAAACGCCCCCAGAACTGCTGCAGGCTAAGCGCCACGCTCCCACAACCCTCTTGGCGGTGGACGACAGTGTCGTGATGCAAGAAATCCTGCGGCAGTACCTATCCAAATATCACGTGATCACAACGGGCAACCCCGCCGAGGTGCTCCCCCTTTTGTTTCAGCACCGGCCTCACCTGTTGTTGATGGACATCGCCATGCCCGGGATCGACGGCATAGAACTCTGCCGCATTGTGCGTAGCCTGGAAGAGTTCAAGTCTCTCCCTATCCTGATGGTTACCTCGCGGGATAGTTTGCTGGATCGCATCCGCGGCAAGTGGTCGGGAGCAACCGGCTACCTGACCAAGCCTTTTAGCGAAAGCCAGCTCGTCGCCGAGGTGGAGCGGCTTTTGGCCCAGGCCCAGCAGCAAGAGCACACCCCCTACTCTCCCCGAGGAGCCAAAACCAACCCGCCCAGCCCATGGCGGGGATCCCCTGCCCCCCTTGGGGATCAGGCCAAAGCTTAGAAAGCGGGCCAAGGAGGCCGAAACTATGTTTACGGGTCTGGTGCGCAGTTTGGGTACAGCTCAGTTGATCTCCTCTTCCCAAATACGGGTTATCTGTCCAGAGCTACAGCCGCAGTTGGCTTATGGCGACAGCGTGGCAGTGGACGGCCTCTGCCTGACGGTGGTGGAGATCCTGCCCGATGGCTTTTTGGCCGATGTCTCGCCGGAAACGCTGCGGCGCTCGGTCTGGGGCCAGGGATCCGGCCCGCGCACCGTTAACCTCGAGCCGTCCCTGCGGGTGGGAGACAAGCTGGGGGGGCATTTCGTCAGCGGCCATATCGATGGGGTGGGACAACTGTGGGAGCAAGCGGCCACCGGCAACGCCTGGGAGCTGAGCTTCAAGGTGCCGGCGGAGATCGGTCGCTACATCGTGCCCAAAGGCAGCGTGGCCGTCAACGGGGTCAGCCTGACCGTTGCCGAGGTGCGCCAGGGGGGCTGCTGGTTCAAGGTGGCGGTGATCCCGCAGACCTACCGCGAGACCAACCTCTCCTTGCTGCAGGTGGGGGATCCGGTGAACGTGGAGGCGGACATGCTGGGCAAGTATGTGGAAAAATTGTTGGGCCTGGCTCCGCCGGAGAGCGGCCTTTCTCTGGAGTTTCTGGCCGAGCACGGATACGTTTAAGTCCCTAGCGGATCTTTGCCCATCTCATGATTCAGCCGGAAGAAGCCGAACGCCTGCGTGGCGTGACCGTCTATTTGATTGGCATGATGGCCAGCGGCAAGTCCACCCTGGGAGCTGAGCTGGCCGCCCAGTTGCGCCGCCCCTTCTTCGATACCGATGCCCTGGTGGAGCAGGTGGCGGGCTGCTCGATTGCCCAGATCTTTGCCGAGCAGGGGGAGGCCCACTTCCGGGAGCTGGAAACCCAGGTGCTGGCTCAGCTCAGCGGCTACACCCGCCTGGTGGTTGCTACGGGGGGCGGCATCGTGCTGCGGCCCAAAAATTGGAGCTACCTGCACCACGGCCTCACCGTTTGGCTGGATGCGGCCCCTGAGCTCATTTGGCAACGCCTAAAGCGGGATCCTGGCCAACGGCCCCTCTTGCAAACCCCCGATCCCCAAGCTGCCCTGCAGAGGCTGATGCAGGAGCGAGAACCCTTCTACGCCCAGGCCGACGTGCGGGTGCCCATCCATTCAGAAGCCAGCCCGTCCCAGTTGGCGGAACAGGTTTGGCAGGCCATTTGCGCCCGCCTGCGAGCCCAGCCGCCTTGCAACCGATAAAAAAAGGGATCCGCAAACCTCTGGGATCCCTAGACTTGCCAGGAGCGGATCCCTGGCAAGGGGCAGGCAACGATTCCTTAGAGCGCGTTGCCGCGGGGCAGGACTTCCTCGGGGAACTCAAAGCGCTCGTGCGGCTGGTCCTGCGGCGCCATCCAGGCCCGAATCCCCTCGTTGAGCAAAATGTTCTTCGTGTAGAACGTCTCAAACTCAGGGTCTTCCGCCGCCCGCGTCTCCTGACTGATAAAGTCATACGCCCGCAGGTTCAGCGCCAACCCCACCACACCAATGCTCGACATCCACAATCCCGTTACCGGCACAAACAACATGAAAAAGTGCAGCCACCGCTTGTTGGAAAACGCTATCCCAAAAATCTGGCTCCAGTAGCGGTTCGCCGTCACCATCGAGTACGTCTCTTCCGCCTGCGTCGGCTCAAATGCCCGGAACGTGCTCGCCGCTTCCCCATCCTTGTAGAGCGTGTTCTCCACCGTCGCCCCATGGATGGCACACAGCAGCGCTCCACCCAACACGCCGGCCACCCCCATCATGTGGAACGGGTTCAGCGTCCAGTTGTGGAACCCCTGGAAAAACAGCAAAAACCGAAAAATCGCCGCCACTCCAAAGCTGGGCGCAAAAAACCAACTGCTCTGCCCCAGCGGGTAAATCAAAAACACGCTCACAAACACGGCAATCGGCGCGCTGAAGGCAATGGCGTTGTAGGGCCGCACCCCCACCAGCCGGGCAATCTCAAACTGCCGCAGCATAAAGCCAATCAGGCCCAGCGCCCCATGGAAGGCCACAAAGGTCCACAGCCCGCCAATCTGGCACCAGCGGGTAAAGTCCCCCTGGGCTTCCGGGCCCCACAGCAGCAGCAGGCTGTGCCCCATGCTGTCGGCGGGGGTGGACACGGCCACCGTCAAAAAGTTGCACCCCTCCAGGTAGGAGCTGGCCAACCCGTGGGTGTACCAAGAGGTTACAAACGTGGTGCCGGTCAGCCAGCCGCCCAGGGCCAAATAGGCGCAAGGAAACAGCAGCAGCCCCGACCAGCCGATAAACACGAATCTGTCGCGCTTGAGCCAGTCGTCGACGATGTCGAACCATCCTCGCTCCTGGCGCGCGCGCCCTACTGCGATGGTCATAGGACAATTTTCTCCAGAAAAAGACAACCAACCAAAAATGCAGTGCAGCACCGCCCCCAGCATTTCTGAGCGGCACCGCCCTTCTATCTTACGAAAAATTAATAAATTGCAACACTTCTCAGGATGAGGCTCTGCCCCAGCTTGGCCGGCACAGGGATCCCTTGTGTTTTAGGATGGGAAGGGTTTTGCCGGGATCCGCTTGCCTCAGCAGGACGAGGGTCATCGCAACACGGAGGGCATTGTGGTGCAAGCCAGGATTTTGTTTGCAGCGGCGGAGGCTGCCCCCATTGCCAAGGTGGGGGGTATGGCGGATGTGGTGGGATCCCTGCCCGTCGTTTTGCGCAAGCTGGGGCAGGATGTGCGCATCATCATGCCCCTGTACGGGTTTCTCTGGGACAAGTTCGGCCCGGAACCGGGGCAATACCCCCGCTCCAAGGATCCCATCTGGTCTAAACAGGTCATGGGGCAGGTGGCCGATATTTACGAAAGCGTTTTGCCCGGCACCGATGTGCCCCTCTACTTGGTCAGCCACTATTGTTTTGCTCCCCACCGCATCTACTACGGCGAGGACGAGTTCTGGCGCTTTACTTTTTTTGCCAACGCCGTGGCTGAATTTGCCTGGACCTACTACCCTTGGAAACCCAACATCATCCACTGCCACGACTGGCACACCGGCATGATCCCGGCCTGGATGCACCAGGCTCCCGACATCGGCACCGTCTTTACCATCCACAACCTGGCCTATCAGGGGCCTTGGCGTTGGCAACTGGAACGCATGACCTGGCTGCCCTGGTATTTTTCCGCCCACAACACCATGGCTGCCGGGATCCTCTACGCCGACCAAGTGAATACGGTTTCGCCCACCTACGCCATGGAGATCCGCACCAGCCTCCATGGAGAGGGCCTCCAGGATCTGCTGGCCTGGAAAGGGGAGCGCCTGCGGGGGATCCTGAACGGCATCGACACCGAGAAGTTCGATCCCCGCACCGATCCCGCTCTCGAGGCCAACTTCAGCATCGACGACCTCAGCGGCCGGGCGGTGAACAAGGCGGCGCTCCAGTCTCGCTTGGGTTTGACCGTTAACCCCGACGTGTTCTTGATGGGCATGGTAGCGCGTTTGGTGGAACAAAAGGGGATCGATCTGCTTATCCAAACCCTGGATCGCTTTTTGGCCTATAGCGATTCACAATTTGTCTTGCTGGGCAGCGGGGAAGCCTACTACGAGGGGCGGATCCGGGAGATGGCCGAGCGGCACCCGGGCAGAATGGCCTATCAACAGGGTTACCAGCCGCAACTGGCTCAGTTGATCTATGGAGGAGCAGACGTCTTTTTGATGCCCAGCCGCTTTGAGCCCTGTGGCATCAGCCAGATGATCGCCATGCGCTACGGCTGTGTGCCCATTGCCCGCCGCACGGGAGGGCTGGTGGATACGGTCAGCCATCACATTCCCAGCAAGGGGATCGGTACGGGCTACTGCTTTGATCGCTACGAAGCCCTGGACTTCTACACCTGCTTGGCGCGGGCTTGGGAGGCCTTTCAGCACAAAGACACTTGGCAGGCGCTGCAAAAGCGGGGCATGGCCACCGACTTCAGTTGGCAGCGCTCGGCGCTGGAATACCTGCGCCTGTACGAGCTGATTATGAACTTGCCGCTGAGGCCGGAAAAGACCTCCTCTGAGAATCAGCCCGCCCCCACTTAGCTCTACTCCGTCCAAACAGCCAGCCTCCCAGCAACTTCTGGCTGAGGGGATCCCTGAGCTGCGGCGGAGGCACCCAGAGTGAGATAAAGTAGAACGGGTTAACGAGGTTTTGAGGACTGCCTGCCAATGTTCGGACGACGTCCCGCTGTTATTGGCCAAGGTCGGCGCCAAGACGCCACTGTCCAAGGGCTCAACTTTCTGCGCCGTTCTTGGGCGCGGTTGGCTTTCGGCTTGTTGCTTGGCCTTGTCCTGGGCGTCGGCTCGACTCTCTGGGCCACGGCTCAAGAGCTGCCCCCTGGCCAGCAGCTCATTCCCAACCCGCAGCAGTTTCGGGCCCTAGAACAGCCCAACAATGCCCTCAGCGTGTTGCGGGCTGAACAACTGGCCGCCGAAGCCGATGCCGCCATCCAAGCGCAAAACTACGACCGGGCCATCGAGCTGCTGCAACAGGTGTTCAACGCCTACAACCAGCGCTCCAACTACCACCAAGATCTCTCCCGGGCTTTTGCCGGGATCCAAAACCGCATCTCCGAAGAGCAGCGGGAGCTGGCCCGCGTTGCCGCCCAGGCCCGAGATGAGGCTGCCTACGATCTGGCCGTGGTCTATCGGGCTGCCGGGCGCCCCGAGGAGGCCGTAGCCTGGCTGATTCAGGTCATCAAGAGCCAGACCCCAACCCGGGAGCTAGGCACCCAGGCCTACCAGCAGCTTCTGGAGATCGGCTTCGTCAGCACCCCCTTCCCCTAGCGCTCCTCTCCCAGATGCCGGTAGAAAGCCAGCGCTGTTTGCCCGTAGGCCCGCTGGTCAAAGCGCAGCAGGGATCCCACCTGGTCGGGCAGCTCGTGGCTGCTGCGGTGCTCGACGATCAAAGTTCCGCCTGGCTTGAGGAGGGGCGGGATCAGCGGCAGCAGGGGGGCATACAGACCCGCCTCGTAGGGGGGAGCAAAGTAGACGTAATCAAAGGGATCCAAACCCAAGCCTCGGCTGAGCAGCTTGCGGGCATCTCCCTGGATGACCTGGAAAGATTGCCCCGGCTGCGCCACCTTGGCCCAGTTGGCTCGGATGATGCGACAGGCAGGGGCGGCGATCTCGATCCCGGCCACGAAGGCCGCCCCATGGCACAGGGCCTCTGCCCCCACTGTGCCGGCTCCACAGCAGAGATCCAGCCAGCGACAGCCCTCCACCTGCCCCCGCAAGATGTTGAACAGGGCCTGCCTCACCCGCCCAGGGGTGGGTCGAGTGCCCAGGCCGGCAGGGGTCTGCAGCGCTCGTTTGCCGCTGATACGCAGGCCCATTAGTGTTAGGGGGAGGGAGTCGGTGTAGGCAACTGGCCGGTTAACCCGCTGCGCTGGGCGGCACGATCCCGTTCCATCTGGATCTGCTCCACCAAAGCTTCAGGCAACTGGGCAGCAGCCTGCAGGGCTTGGTCGAAAAGGGGAACTGCCTCCCGGTCTTGGCCCTTGGCAACCAAAATTTGCGCCTTGAGGTAGTAGAGCTCAGGGTTGTTGCAGGAAGCAGCAATGGCCCGCTCCACCGCCTCCAGCGCCTCGTCAAAGCGTTTCATATCCCGATAGGCCAGGGCTTGGCCGCGGTAGGACAAATAGTCAGGCGCTGCCAGGCGAAATTGATTCAACGCTTTCTCCCGATAGGTCAGCAGCAAATCCATATAGCCGTTGAGGAGATTCAGCTCTGGGTCGCTGCTGTCCACGGCCTGGGCGGCCCGGATGGACGCAAACAATTGATTGAGGGTGGGCAATGCCTTGGGCAGCCCGATCACCACCCCCTCCCGCACCACAGTGTTGGCCGCCTCCAGCCCATAGCCCACGCCCTCATACAGGTTGCCGCGCAAGGGATCCGTCTTTTTCAGCTCGGCAGCCACTTGTCGGGTTTGGGTGGCCAACTGGGCAAAAGCATCCAGATCCCCCTCCTGGTAGGCCAGCGCCGCCAACAGGGCATAGACCATTGGCTCGTCGGGGGAAGCTTTCTTGGCTATTTCCAGCTTCTCTCGGCTCTGGGTGTAGCGGCCTGCGCAGAAAAACTCCTCAAACGCCGCAGCCACCTCAGGGCTGATGGGGCGGGCATTGGCCCCGCTGCGAAAAGGATCCTGCGCCCAAACCGGCAAGGCGGATCCCCACACCCAACACAGGATCCCTGCGAGCTTGGCCCCTCTGCCGAACTTGTCGCTTCTCATCCCCTGGCCTCAGCACCCACTACGAACTTTTAGCGAATCGACGCGTCCTTGACCTGCTCTTCAGCGCAGCATTTGCGCAATCGCAGCAATGGCTGCGTCCTGAACCAACTCATTGGTCTCGTGGGCCAGGAGAGCGTGCAAGGGATCCAGGGCGCGCGGATCCCCGATTTGGCCGAGGGCGCGGGCTGCCGCCTCCCGCACCGCCGGTTCGCCGTCAGAAAGCTTGGTCAGCAAAGCCGGCACCGCCTCAACTGCACGCATTTGACCCAACTGATAGATGGTTTGCAGTTGGGCCTCAAGAGGGGTTGTCGCAGCTGTAGGAACAGAGCCGTACACAGAGATGCCAGGAGAGTAGCCGTAGGAGCCCCGGCCCGCCATGGCGATGGCCGAAAGGGCCTGCAACGCCTCTAGGGCATGATACCGCTCTGCCTCGTTCATATGCGGCAATTGGGCCACCAGGTTGTCAAAGGCTTGCTGTACAGGGTCAGCAGCCGCAGCCTGTTGGACAATGCGAGCAAGGTTTTGGTCGGCCCGCATCTGTTGCCAAGACTGGAGCATCGCCAAGCCGGCAACCACCAAAGCAGCATCGGCCAAAACAGCCAGCAGTGCCATCCCGCCCCAAATCTTGCTGCGACGGCTGAGCTTTCGCATCTGCTTATCCAGGTAGACGAAAGCCTGGTGCTGCCGCTCCCAAAAGTCAGGGGCCACCTGCAGAGTTTGGGCGCTCAGATCAGGAGACAGAAGGTTTTCCTCGCGGGCCACCTCCAAGCTTTGCAGCCTCTGGTTTAGGCGAGAAAAGTGTTTCGTCCAGAGCCAAGTAAACATCAGATCCCATCCTCTCTCCGAGCCTGCCAATGGAGCCAAATCTCCCTGACACAGCAATCTAGGGACTCGTGCTTGCATCCGTTAAGCGACAGGATAACAAAAGCCTCGGCCCCCCACCACCCGCTCTCGAGCGAAAAAGCGCAGCGCGGAAGCAAGCCATGGCTGCGGTGAAGCGCTCGGTGGTGACCCCCCCATAGACAGCCGCCCGCACCTTAGGCAGGCGGGAGCATAATCCGCTCCGAAAGACCTAGGAACACCGGGTACTGAGCACAGCCGAGCACCGTTCAGCGCTGCATCGAGATCGTCATCCTTCTCTAAGCGATCTTTCTGGCAACGAAGCAATTTTCGGCCCGGCGGCATTTCCCGCCGGAGCAGCATCGCGTTTGCGCCAGCAGACTGTGGGCCCTACGCAGTTGGCTGGACGGACAAAACAACCTGTCTTGTCCACTTCCAGTTCCCCAAACAGAGGATTCCCAGGGGCAACCGAATCCTGGCAGATTCCTTACAATCTACGCTCAGATCAGCTCGCTTACCGGGAAGCGATCCAGCAGTTTTTGGGCTTTGCGAGCGTTTTCCCGCAACTCGGCTGGCAGATGGGGTATGTAGGGAATCTGGGAGAGCAAATCCAGCGTGCGGCGAATCAGGCGCACAATATCCCCAGCATCCAGGTTGGTGCTGGCCTCTAGCTGTTCCCAAGGGATCCCTTGCGCCCAGTGTTCCACGATCCCGGCCAAGCCAGGCTCAAACCCAATCGGCACGTGAAACACCTGGTGTTGCCGCTGGCTGCGGAACAGTTGCCGCCGCAAGCCTCGTAAGCCATGCAGCACATCCTCGACTAGCCCGGAAGTACGCAGCCGGCTGTAGGTACCCGAACGGGGAGGCTCGGCCACCAGGGCAGCGATCACCCCAGCGAAGTGATGGGGAGCACAGCCTAGACATTCGCCAGATAGCAAAGCCAGCGCCAGCCAGAGCTCGTTATCTCCCCGCAGAGCGGCTACCACCTCTCCGCTGGCGGTAGGTTGATACTCCCGCAAACAGTCGAACTCCTGCAACACCCCCACCAAGGCCATAAATTGCTGCCAGCGCAACTCCTGTACCGAGTCGCTTTGCCGCTCCAGGTGCTGCAGACGCTTGCGCAGGCGCTGGCGCTTTTCCTGTAAACCCAGCAGCTTTTTCCCAACCCTGTGGGCAGGGTTGGCGCGGATGCGGGCTTCCAGGGCGCGGATCTTTTCCTCTTGGGCTTGGATGTGGGGAAAGGCCAATAGGCGCAGGGTGGGATCCGGCTCGGCTTCTCGCTGTTTGAGCAGGTAGCGCAAGATGCGCCGCTCTTCCCGCCGTTGCGCCTGCATTTTCTCGTAGCGGGCGATATCTTCGTCGGAAATCCCCTCCAGGAGGCGGTCAATTTCCTCCAGCTCGGCGCGGGTGTGCTGGAGCTCCTGTTGTTCGGGCAGCTTTTGCAGCGAGAGCAAATACTGGCCAAAGCTGCGGTTAATGAGATCCCGCGCCGCCTCCAGAGAATGCTTTTGCAGCAGGTTCAGCACCATGCCATAGGTGGGAGTAAACTGGCTCACCAGGGGATCTGCTCCCGCAGTGGCCAGCCGCGCCGCCTCTTGCGCCCCTTCAAAGGGAGATTGCAAGGTCACCACATGCCCGATCACATCTTTGCCCCGTCGTCCGGCCCGGCCCGACATTTGCATAAACTCAGAGGCAGTCAGGAGGCGATGGCCGTTGTCGGTGCGCTTGGAGAGGGAGGAAATCACGGTCGTGCGGGCGGGCATGTTGATCCCGGCGGCCAAGGTCTCGGTGGCGAAGACCAGCTTCACCAACCCCTGCTGAAAGAGGTGCTCCACCAGGCCCTTCCAGGCGGGCAACATGCCGGCATGGTGGGCGGCAATCCCCCGGTAGAGGGCATCCAGTTGATCCCGACGCACGGCTTCCGGCGTTTCCCGGCAAAAGCGGTCGATCTGCTCGGCCAACTGCTGCCGTTCTGCCTCGCTGGCGATCAAGTCCAAGTTCCCCACGCTGGCCACCGCCAGGTCGCAGCCTTTGCGGCTGAAGATGAAATAGATGGCCGGCAACATGTCCCGCTGGCGCAGGTTTTCCACCACCTGCACCATATCCGGCACCCCCCCATAGGAGGACTGGCCGGACTTGGGGAGTTTGCTTTTTAGGCGGCGATTGCAAACCCACTGGCCCGACTCCGTTTGTTCCAGCAGGGGGAACAGCCCTTTGCGATTGGCAAAGTGAAATTGCAGCGGCACCGGGCGATGGCTGGAGTCGATCAGTCGCGTGGGGCCATGCACCTGGTTCATCCAGTCGGTGAGCTGGTCGCTGTTGGCCAGCGTGGCCGAGAGGGCAACAAGCTGGATGTGGGCAGGGCAGTAGATGATCGCCTCTTCCCAGACGGTGCCTCGCTGCTGGTCGTTCATGTAGTGGCATTCGTCCAGGATCACCGCCTGCACGTCTTGCAAGGGATCCCGGCTCAGGGCCTCCGCCTGCTCCCACGCATCCATCTCGCTGGCGTAAGCCCCCTGTTGGACAGCCAGAGAAAGCGGCGTGCCGTAGAGCATGTTGCGGAAGATCTCGGTGGTCATCACCAAGATGGGCGCCTCCCGGTTGATGGAGATGTCGCCGGTGAGCAGGCCAACCCGCTCTGGGCCAAATTGCTGGCCGAAATCGCGAAACTTCTGGTTGGAAAGAGCCTTCAGAGGAGTTGTATAAAAAACCCGCTTGCCTTGGGACAAGGCCCGATAAATAGCATATTCTCCGATCAGCGTCTTGCCGGATCCCGTAGGTGCACAGACTACCACCGATTCCCCAGCTGCTAGAGCTTGAATCGCTCGGATTTGAAACTCATCCAGCTCAAAAGGGAAAAGCCTGCGCAACTCGTCCAGCAAGTCGGTTGCCGGGGAGAGAAGCGGGTTCATGGGATCCGAAAAGTCATCAGAAAACAACCTAAAAGCTAGCCACCTCGCTGCCGCTTGTGTGTTATATCTCCCAGGATACAAGCTTAATCCGGGTGTTGGCTCGGGGCTGCGAGTCTTGCCGCTGGGGGAGACCCAAGCCTGGGCAATGCTAAAATGAGGTGCCGTCGCCGGGTGCCATCGTGCTGGTTGTAATCGACAACTACGACAGCTTTACCTATAACCTGGTGCAATACCTGGGGGAACTGGGGGCACCGATGCAGGTTTTTCGCAATGACGAGATCTCAGTGGCCGAGCTGCGCCAGATGCAGCCGGAGGCTGTAGTCATCTCGCCGGGGCCGGGACGACCAGAGGATGCCGGCATCTCGCTGGAGCTAATTCGGGAGCTGGGGCCAGAGTTGCCCATTTTGGGTGTCTGTCTGGGGCACCAGTGCATCGGCCAGGTCTACGGTGGCCAGATCGTGCGCGCCCCTGAGTTGATGCACGGCAAAACTTCGCTGATCTACCACCAAGGGGTGGGGGTATTTGAGGGGCTAAGCCGGCCTTTTGCGGCCACCCGCTACCACAGCTTGGCCATCGAGCCCTCCACCTGTCCTGAAGAGCTGGAGGTGACGGCTCAAACGGACAGTGGGATCATCATGGGGATCCGCCACCGCCGCTACCCTCACGTGCAGGGGGTGCAGTTCCACCCAGAAAGCATTTTGACCACAGAGGGCAAGCGCCTGCTAGGCAACTTTCTGCGCCTGGCTCGGCACCATGGTTCGGGATCGCCCCAGCCGGCGGCTGCCGTCGTCGCGTCAGGGATCCCGTGCCCATGAAGCGTCGCCAACTTTTGCAAGCCAGCGCCGGCCTGCTGGGATCCCTTGCCGTAGGGGGTCAGCGGGCGGGTGCTCAAACAGGGGGATCCCTGGAGTTCACCCCCCAGAGCCTGCAACTGACCTGGCTGCACCACAGTTGCGTTTTGTTCGAGGGGGAGGGCAAGCGCTTTCTGGTCAACCCCTTCCGCCCGGCGGGCTGTACAGCCGGCTACCCTGCTCCCAGCGTTGCTGCCGATCTGGTGCTGCTCAGCAGCCGTCTCCTGGACGAAGGGGCTTTGGACGTGGTGCCGGGCAACCCCAGGGTGCTGTTTCAGCCGGGGGACTACTTCATCGACGGGATCCGCGTGCAGGGGGTGCGCATGCCGCGGGGCCCCCGCTTTGGCCTCAACGTGGGCTGGCGCTGGCGCATGGCCGGGATCGACATTGTCCATTTGGGAGGGGCACTGCAGCCCATTGGCCGGGAACAGTCCATCCTGCTGGCTCGCCCTGACCTGTTGCTGGTGCCGGTGGGGGGTGGGCCGAAAAACTACGATCCCGCCGCAGCCAAGGCGGCCATCGAAGCGCTGCAGCCCAAGTTGGTCATCCCGACTATGTACCGCACCGCCGCCGCCGAGGAGTCCCAGTGCGAGCTGCAGCCTCTAGAAGCGTTTTTGCGCCTCTTTCCCGCCGCTGCCGCGCAACCTGCCCTCAGCAACCCCTTGCTGCTCTCGGCCCAGGCCCTGCCCAGCCAAGGGATCGCCATCCTGTTCTTTGAGGAGTAGGGCCATGAGGCGCAGGCGGTGGGCTGTAGGTGTCGGGTTGGGATCCCTGCTGCTAGGCGGTCTGGGGCTCTATGGGTACAGCTTGCCGGCAGATCCCCAGGCTCTGGCCACTGCCAACCCGCTGCGGCTGCAGTTGGCCCTCTGGCTGGGGAAAGACGCCAACGCCGTTGAGGAGCGGGGCAAGACGGCTCTGTTCTTCGTAGAAAGCGGCCTCAACACCCGCCTTTTGCTGGCTGCCGGGGCGGATCCCAACCGGTTGGATCGCGGCGGGGCCAGCCCCCTGCACCAGGCTGCCCGCCTGGGCAACGCTGAGGTCACCCAAGCCTTGCTGGAGGGAGGGGCTGACGTCAACGCCTGCTTCGGGGCCGGCGGCTTGGCCCTGCATTTTGCCGCTTGGTCGGGCAACCCTGAAGTGGTGCGGCTGCTGCTGGAACATGGCTCTGAGATCGACGAGCCGGACGGCTACGGCCTCACCCCTTTGCAAATTGCCCAGGACATGCGCCGCTGGGAAGCGGCGATTCTGCTTTCCCAATGGCCCCGCCCCAACCATAAGGACAATCCCTGAGCCAGCCCTACCACCCCAGCACCCAGGCGAAGATCAAAGGCGCCACGATGGTGGCATCCGACTCGATGACGAACTTGGGCGTGTCGACCCCTAACTTGCCCCAGGTGATCTTCTCGTTGGGCACCGCCCCCGAGTAGGAGCCGTAGCTGGTGGTGGAGTCGCTGATCTGGCAGAAATAGCCCCACAGAGGGATCCCCTTGCGGCCCAGGTCTTGGTGCAGCATGGGCACTACGCAGATGGGAAAATCCCCGGCAATGCCGCCGCCAATTTGGAAGAAGCCGATGGAGCACTCTGCCGAGGTGCGCGTGTACCAGTCCGCCAGGTGGATCATGTACTCGATGCCCGTGCGGACGGTATGGACATGGCGGATCTCGCCGCTGATGCAGTGGGCAGCGTACATGTTGCCGGTGGTGGAGTCCTCCCAGCCCGGTACGTAGATGGGCAAGTCGGCCTCCATGGCCGCATAGACCCAAGAATCCCGCGGATTGATCTGGTAGTAGGGCTCCAGCCGGCCGCTGCGCAGGATGCGGTAGATGAACTCGTGCGGGAAGTAGCGCTCCCCCGCCTGATCGGCAGCCGTCCACTCTTCCAGCAGAGCTTTTTCCAGGCGCCGCATCGCCTCTTCTTCGGGAATGCAGGTATCGGTTACCCGGTTCAGGTGCCGCTCCAGCAGCTCCTGCTCCTGCTGCGGGCTGAGATCGCGGTAGTGGGGCACCCGCTCGTAGAAGTCGTGGGCGATGAGGTTAAAGATGTCTTCCTCCAGGTTGGCGCCGGTGCAGGAGATGGCGTGCACCTTGTTCTGCCGAATCATCTCGGCCAGAGAAAGGCCCAGCTCTGCCGTGCTCATGGCGCCGGCCAGGGTCACCATCATCTTGCCGCCTTTCTCCAGGTGAGCAGCGTAGCCCTTGGCGGCATCCACCAGGGCGGCGGCGTTGAAGTGGCGAAAGTGATGCTTAAGAAATTGGCTGATAGGACCTTTGGCCACTGCTTCTGCGGTTATCATGGTTGAGTTTCTAAGCAAGGCGGGTTCGCCTTCCCAAGGCACAGACTTCGTATCATAGCCAAACCTAAGAGCGCTGGCAAGCTTTTAGGGATCCCTTCAACCTTTTGTTTTGGACATTGCCGGCATGGCCATTGCTCTAGAGTACGTTCGCGAGATCTACTATCGGCCGCTGCTGCAGTTGGTGTACGAGGCGCAAACGGTGCATCGGCAGCACCATCCGCCTGGCCGGGTTCAACTCTGCGCCCTGGTCAACATCAAGTCGGGCCGCTGCCCGGAAGACTGCGCCTATTGCCCCCAAAGCGCCCGCTACTCGACAGGGATCGAGACCTACCCCTTGATCTCGCTGGAGTCGCTGCGTCAGCAGGCCATGGCCGCCCAAAGGGCCGGCGCCACCCGGCTGTGTATGGGCGCTGCCTGGCGGTCGGCCCCGGCAGGGGAGGCGTTTGAGCGGGTGTTGGAGATGGTGCGCCTGGTGCGCAAGCTGGGGATGGAAGCCTGTGTCACCCTGGGGATGGTGTCGGCTGCCCAGGCGCAGCAATTGGCGGCGGCGGGTCTGACGGCCTACAACCACAATCTGGACACCTCGCCGGCGTTCTACCCCCGCATCATCACGACGCGCACCTATCGGGATCGCCTGGAGACACTGGCCCATGTGGCGGCAGCCGGCCTGCAGATCTGCTGTGGCGGCATTGTCGGCCTTGGGGAAAGCGACGAAGACCGCATCGGCCTGCTGCACGTTCTGGCCAACCTGACGCCGCCCCCCACTTCAGTGCCCATCAACGCTTTGGTTCCCGTGGCCGGCACGCCCCTAGGCCAGCTTCCCCCGCCCGATCCGCTGCTGCTGGTGCGCACCATCGCCACGGCCCGCCTGCTGCTGCCCACCGCCCAGATCCGGCTCTCGGCAGGGCGAAAAAACCTGTCCGAGAGCGAGCAGGCGTTGTGCTTCTTGGCGGGGGCCAACTCCATCTTCACCGGGGAAAGGTTGCTGACCACGCCCAATCCGGGCCAGGCTGCCGATGCGGCTTTGCTCGAGAAGCTGGGCCTGCAACCTCTGTAGAGGCATCTCCCCTTGCCCTTTCGGGATCCCTGCTTGTAACAATCTTTGCAGAAAATCGAACCCTCTTAACCCTGTCGGCAGCCATGCCAGAATGGTGGCGACAGTGTTCTTCAGGGTTGTCACGTCGGGTTCATGTCTCCTGTCAGCACTGCCGAGCCCCTTGCCGAAGTCCAATCCCCTGAGGCGGCTGCTGCTTCTCCTCCCCAGCCCTTGCCGGGGGAGACTGGGGAGCCGTCAAGGGGGGGGTTCTTTTGGGGATCCCTGCGGCGCTGGTGGTCTCGCTGGAAACAAAAGCTGCGCCTGGAGACCCAGTTGCTCTTTGTGGCCACGCTGGTGGTCTCGCTGGTGGTGAGCAGCTTCACCTTCTGGGCCGTCAGCACCGTGCAGCAGGATGCGCGCTTTAACGAAGCCCGCTTTGGCCGGGATCTGGGGCTGCTGTTGGCGGCCAATGTCGCCCCCCTGATCGCAGAAGATCGCATTGGCGAAGTGGCCCAGCTGTCGCGGCAATATTTTGAGAGCACCAGCAGCATTCGCTATTTGCTCTATGCCGACCCGGAGGGGAACATCTACTACGGGATCCCGTTTTCCAACCAGGAGGTGAAAACCTCCCTCAGCCTTACCCGTCGCATCCAACTGCCGGACAACCGCCCGCCTGCCGAGGGTCAGCCGCTGGTGCGCACCCACCTCACCCCTGCCGGGCGGGTGACGGACATTTTTGTCGGCATCTATCATCAGGGCCGCTTTTTGGGCACCCTCGGCCTTGGCATCAACCCCAACCCCGCCCTCGTGCGCTCGACGCAACTGGCGCGGGAGGTCGCGATTGGAGTGTTCTTGGCGGTGTGGGTTCTGGCCATCCTGGGAGCCGTGGTCAACGCCCTCACCATTACTTACCCCATCAAAGCACTGGTCAAGGGCGTCCAGGAGATCACCAAGGGCAACTTCAAGCAGCGCATCGACCTGCCCTTTGGGGGAGAGCTGGCCCAGCTCATCGACAGCTTTAACGAGATGGCGGAGCGGCTGCAGAGCTACGAGGAGCAGAACATCGAAGAACTGGCCGCCGCCAAGGCCAAGCTGGAGACTTTGGTTTTCTCCATCGTCGATGCCGCCATTTTGCTGGACGCTGAGTTTCGCGTACTCTTGCTCAACCCGGCGGCTTCCCGCATGTTCGGCTGGGAGGGCGAGCCTGTTTTGGGCAAGCCCTTGCCGGAGCTGTTGCCCGAGGATCTGCGGCAGCAGTTGGCCCGCCCCCTGATGCAAATTGCCCGCGGGGATCAAGAGGCAGAGGAAATTCGCGTCAACCTCAGCGGCCCCACCAAGCGCGTCATCCGCATCCTGCTGTCGCCGGTGTCGGATCCGCGGCGGCAAAACCTCAAGGGGATCGTGATGACGGTG
Organism: Synechococcus sp. JA-3-3Ab; assembly: GCF_000013205.1. Lineage (NCBI taxonomy): Bacteria > Bacillati > Cyanobacteriota > Cyanophyceae > Synechococcales > Synechococcaceae > Synechococcus > Synechococcus sp. JA-3-3Ab. The sequence goes on from NC_007775.1 coordinate 2,676,688, forward strand.
CAGGACATCACCCGCGAGGTGGAGCTCAACGAGGCCAAGGCCCAGTTCATCAGCAACATCAGCCACGAGCTGCGCACCCCACTCTTTAGCATCAAGTCCTTCATCGAGACCCTCTACGAGTACGGCGAGCAGATGTCGCCAGAGGAGCGGCTGGACTATCTGGAAATTGCCAACCGCGAAACCGATCGCCTCACCCGCCTGGTCAACGATGTGTTGGATTTGTCCCGTCTGGAGTCGGGGAAACAGTACCACTTCGAGGCTGTCGATATTGCAGCGGTGATCGAGCAAACCCTGCGCACCCACCACCTGCAAGCCCGCGACAAAGGGATCCAGTTGCGCAAGTTCGTCGATCCGGATCTGCCCCTGGTGTGGGGCAACTACGATCTGCTGCTGCAAGTGATGACCAATCTCTTGGGCAATGCCCTCAAGTTCACGCCCTCGGGAGGGCTGGTGACGGTGCATGCCCACCCGGTCGTGCAGGCGGATGGATCCCCGCAGGCGGTGCGGGTGGCGGTGGCCGATACGGGCATCGGCATTGCCCCGGAGGATCAGGAGCGGATCTTCGACCGCTTTTTCCGGGTGGAGAACCGCGTCCACACCCTGGAGGGCACCGGCCTGGGCCTGGCCATCGTGCGCAACATCCTGGAGAAACACCACACCCGCATCTGCCTGGAAAGCAAGCTGGAACAGGGATCCACCTTCTGGTTCGACCTGCACCTCTACACCGAAAACGGGCCGCTGGAGTTTGCCGCCCAGCCAGGCGAAACGGATCCCCCCAGTTGCCGCTGGCGGGAGGACTCCCGTCACACCCATCAATCTTGAGGAGCAGAAATGGACAGCCTACCGGCAATTTTTTGGGATTGGGCCTCAGCGCTGCCTGCGGCTTTCGCATTTTTGTGCCGCTGTTGGTGATGAACCTGGCAGCTCGCTCCGGGCATCTGCCGTTGGCTCCCGATCTGCAGTGGATTGGGTCGGAAGAGGTGCTGTCGGTTTTTGCGGTGGCTACCTTTTTCGAGGTTGCTGCCTACTGTGTACCCTGGGTGGATAACCTGCTGGACGTGGTGGCAACGCCGGTGGCGGTAGCGGCCGGGATCCTGGTGATGTCGGCGGCAAGGGATCCCTCTACACTGGAGAAGGTTTTGAGTTGTGAGGGGTTGCTGCCATGCCGCCTCGCTGGCCCCGGAAGCCCTCCCGTCGGGATCCTGAGTTTCGCAAGCTGGATGACCGCTACACCTACGCGGCGCATCTGGCTGTTTTTCTCTGCAGCGCGTCGGGGCTGGTGTTTTTCCAGCAGCTGTATCGGGCGGATTGGCCGTGGCTGCTGCCGCTGTTGGGCGGGTGGGGCCTAGGCCTGGGGATCCACAGCTTCTGGATCTTTTTTGTGGCCCGCTATCCTGCCGATCCGGATTTGGTGGAGCTCCCCCCCGAAGCCAACGAAGACTCTGCAGAAGCCGGCTAGCGGCCTCCTTCAAGGGGAGCCAGAAGAGAAGAGGCGCTGTCGTCGTTGCCGCTGCAGCAGCAGGGGGGAAAGGTCGCTCTCGTCGTAGATATCCCCCACCAGCTCTTCCAAAATGTCCTCCAGCGTAATGAGGCCGGTGGTGCCGCCAAACTCATCCACCACGATCCCCAGGTGTTGGCGGGAGCGCAGCATCTCTTTGAGCAGCAGGCTGACGCGCTTGGTCTCGGGCACAAAAAAAGGCGGGGACATGGCCTTGGTCACCTCGGCATTGCCCTTTTGCTCCAGGTAGCGCAGGGCCTGCTTGAGGTGGATGACGCCGACGATCTCGTCCTTGGATTCCCCCTGCACGGGGATGCGGGAGTAGCCCGTCTCCAGGCAGAGCTTCACCACATCCTGCAGCGTTTTGTCGTGGGAAATGGTCTCCATTTTTACCCTTGGCTTGGCCACATCCCCAGCCTGGAGCAAATCCAACGCCATCGCCCCGCGAAACAGGCGCCGTTTTTGCCAATCCAGTAGCCCTCGCTGCCCCAGCACATCGATCAACAGCTCCAAATCCTTGAGGGAAGCGGTGGCTGTCAGCGGCGAGAGCTCCAACAGGTTGAACAGTCTCCTGACAACCCACTCAGAGGCAGCGGTAAAAGGGCGCAGCAGCACCGAGAGGACATGGACAGGCCGCACCACCCAGCGGAACACTGCCAGCGGATGGCTCACCGCCAAAGACTTGGGCGCCACTTCCCCCACCAGGAGCACCAGGATCGTGGTGGGCACGGTGGCGGCCAAAGCTCCAAACTGGGATCCCAGCAGCTCAATAGAGATGGTGGTGGCCAGGGCGGCAATGCCGATGTTGACAAAGTTGTTCACCAACAACAGGGTGGTGATCATCCGCGAGCGCTGTTGTTGAGCCAGTCGATAGAGGCCTTGCGGATCCCCTTGTTCTTCGATCAGGGACTCCAAGCGCAGGTTGTCCATAGCCGTGATGGCGGTTTCCGCTCCGGAGCAGGCCCCTGAGAGGAGAAGCAGAAAAGCCAGGAGGAGGAAATTACCCATAGTGCTCGCGGCTACCCAGAGCCGGATACGAGTGATTTGGGCCGAGGGGGAGCAGGGCAGGCCAGTATCTCTTCGTCAACAGGATTCCTACCTTAGCGGTTCTGGCCAAGCGCATCGCCCCCCCAAGGCTCAACACCTCAGAATTGAATTGGCCCCATCTCGCAAGCTTGAGAAAATCTTCAGGGTTCAGATAACTTCAGATAATATCGAAATGGGCTGCCCCGGATCGCTCCAAAAGCTGCCGGTACAGCCTCACAATTTTGTCTTCCACCTCAGCTTGGCTCAGGTGGTCCGTGTCGATCAGAATGGCATCGGGGGCAGGCCGCAAGGGAGAGATAAGCCGCTCGCTGTCGCGGCGATCCCGCTGCTCGATCTGAGCTTTTAACTCTTCGAGGGACACCACTTGTCCTTGGGCTTGCAGTTGGTGTTGCCGGCGCTGGGCCCGCTCCCCCACCGAGGCGGTCAAAAAGACTTTCAGCTCGGCATCAGGAAAAACATGGGTGCCGATATCTCGCCCCTCCAGGACGGCCCCCCCATCCCGTCCAATGAGGCGTTGCCGCTTCACCAGCTCCTGCCGTACCCCCGGCACTGCCGCCACCTGAGAAACCCAGCGGGTCACCTCTGGGGAACGAATGGCCTGGGTAACTTCCTCACCGTCGGCCCAGATGCGGGTGGGTTCGTCGGCCGAGGGGCCACTTTGTAGGGTTAGTTGGGTTTGGGCAGCCAGTTGGGTCAGTTGCTCGGCGTCGTCCAACGGGATCCCCCGCTGCAGCGCCAGCCAGGTGATGGCCCGGTACATCGCCCCCGTATCCAGGTACAAGAGCTGCAGTTGAGCGGCCACTGCCCGCGCTACGCTGGACTTCCCGGCCCCTGCCGGGCCGTCGATGGCAATCAGCGGGCGACGCCCCCTTTTCGGGGAAGGAGGCACTGCACTCTGCTGTTCTTGGGGCAAGGGATCCACCCCTTCCGGGGAAAGGAGCAGGTTGTCGATGAGGCGAGTTTGCCCTACATAGGCGGCGATGGCCAGTAGCCCCTTATCTTTCACCTCCGATAGGGGCTGGAGGGTTTGCGGATCCACCAATTCCAGATATTGCACGCGCAGCTCGGGGGTGCGCTCCAGCTCAGCACGGGCGGCGGCCAGGATCCCTTCGGCGGAGGGATCCCCGGCTTGCCAGTGGTCGTAACCTCGGCGCAGGGCGCGGTACAGGCTGGCGGCCACCTGCCGCTCCACTGCCGAAAGGTAGCGGTTGCGGGAGCTGTAGGCAAGGCCGTCGGCTTCTCGCACGGTGGGGCAAGGGACAATGGTGGTGGGAATTTGCAGATCTTGAACCAGCCGCTGGATAATTGCCAGTTGCTGGGCATCCTTTTGGCCAAAATAGGCCCGCTGCGGCTGCACCAGGTTTAGCAGTTGCAGCACAATGGTGGCCACGCCGCGAAAATGCCCCGGTCGGTGGGGGGCGCAGAGGGTCTGCAAAAGGGACTCAGGAGGCATGACCCAGGTGCGATCGCCGGCAGTGGCCGGGTCGGCCCCCATCTCCTGCGGGTCGGGGGCAAACACCACATCCACGCCCGCGGCTTCACACAGAGCCCGATCCCCTTCCTCGTCGCGGGGGTAGCGATCCCAGTCTTCGTTGGGGCCAAATTGGAGGGGGTTGACAAAGATGCTGACCACCGTGTGGTCACACTCTTGGCGGCAGCGGCGAATTAGGCTGAGATGTCCTTCGTGCAGGGATCCCATCGTTGGCACCAGGCCTATGGTAGATCCCCGCCAGCTCGCTACCTGCTCCCGCAAAGCCGCCACCGTGCGCAGCCACTGCATTGCCATGCCACCTCACCTGCTGAGCCACTCTCTTGCCGACGGTTTGGTGCCAGCTTTTTCCTCCCTGGCTTTCACAGACCCATCTTATTGCCGCGCTGATACTGTCTGTAGGCGGCCACAAACAGGCCTGCCAAGGTAACCAGCACCATCCCCAAAACGATCCCCAGCAAAATTGGCTCGATCACAACCTAGGCCTCCTACTTCAAACCTAGATCATGATAAGCCAAGCCCAAACTCTTCCTCACCTTGCCCGGGGGGATCCCTGCCAAAAGTCAAAACAACGAAGGTACAGGGGACGCCCCCAATTGCCTCGGTGGAGGGTCAAGTCTCCACGGCTATGGCTTGCTCTTTGATCGCTTTGATCGCTTCGTTGAACCTGCAACTGTCCCGCCCGAACTTGCCGAAAGATGTTTCCCAACCACAACTGCTCTCCCGCTTTGAAGGAGTGTCTGGCTGGGCTGGAAGAGCAACTGCGCCCTCTGGCAGACAAGGCCGTTCCCCTGTTGGTGGCAGACTCGGATCCGCTGCAAGTGTGGGCTGCCGTTTTGGCCTGCCAACACCTGGGGATCCCCCTCTTCTTGGCCAATCCCCACTGGGGAGGACGAGAGTGGGGGCAGGCTCTGGCCAGCCTGGGATCCGCTTGGCGCTGGCGGCGAGGGCAGTTGCAGGAGGGTTCTGCCTCCTCCCACCCCCCTCTGCAGCATTGGCAACAGATCCTACCCAGCGCCGATTGGCCAGTAATCGGGATCCCTACCGGTGGCTCCGGCGGCCAGGTGAAATGGGCAGTGCACTCCTGGCGTACCCTCAGCGCCTCTGCCAGAGCCCACCAGCAGCACTTCAGCGTGGATTGCGTCCATAGCTATTGTGTCCTGCCCCTGTACCACGTCAGCGGCCTGATGCAAGCTGTTCGTTCCTGGCTGAGCGGCGGCCAGTGGATTGTCTGGGATTGGAAACGACAGCAGCAGGCCGAGGCCTGGGATCCGCCTTTGCCGGGCAGCTTTCTGTCGCTGGTGCCCACCCAGTTGCAGCGGCTGTTGCTCAACGCCCAGCCGGGAGTCTTGGAGAGCCTGCGCCAGTTTCGAGCCATTCTGGTTGGCGGCGGCCCCACCTGGCCCAGTTTGCGGCAACAGGCCCGGCAACTGCACCTGCCCTTGGCCCTCACCTATGGCATGACCGAAAGCGCCTCCCAGGTGTGTACGCTCCTGCCGGAAGCCTTTTTGCAGGGGAGCGATAGCCTGGGGCGGCCCCTGCCCCACGCCACCCTGGAGATCCGCGGCGAAGCAGGGGATCCCTTGCCCGCCCAGACGGCGGGCCACATCCACGTGTGGGCGGAATCCCTGGCGCTGGGCTACTACCCTTTGGCGAGGGAGGCTGATGGCCTGGGCAAGTGGCAACAGCGGGGCTTCACCCCTGGAGATTGGGGCTATCTGGACTCAGACGGCTATCTCTACTGGCTGGGCCGCGCCGACGACCTGATCCTGACCGGCGGGGAAAAGGTGATGGCGGCCGAGGTAGAAGGGGAGATCCGGGCCAGCGGCTGGGTGGAGGATGTGTGCGTGCTCGGCCTGCCCGACGGCGAGTGGGGCCAGCAGGTGGTGGCGGTGGCCGTGCCCAAGGCTGGGATCCCTGCCCTCCCCGTAGAGCTGGAGAGGCACCTAAAGCAACACCTGAGCCAACAACTGAGCCCCTTCAAGCACCCTAAGCAATGGCTATGGTGTGCCGGGATCCCGCGCAACGCCCAGGGCAAAGTCAGCCGCCAACAGCTGCGGCAGTGGGCGGCCCAGCAGTTGAGACTGGCAACGCCAGGCAGCTAGCCGGATCCCTCCCGGATGCCCAGACGGGCCAAGTCTCGCCAGATTTCAAAGGCCAACTCGCGGTTGTGTGGCTCTGTGGCCAAAGCTTTTCTCAAGTAAGCCTCTGCCTGCTGGTAGCGACCCTCGCAGATTAAATGATTGCCGAAGCGCTGATAGGCCAAAGCCAAGATGTGGATGGCTTCCTTGGAGTTGGGAAACCGCTTCAGCAGCGCCTCCGCCAGAGCCACTGCCGTGGGCAACTTACGCTCGCGCCAAGCCGCCTTGACGCGGGCAATCCCTGCCTCAAGGGATTCCCGAGCCGGTGGTTCTGCTGAGATGGAGCCTGACCCAGTGGTGCGTACAACCACGCGCCTTTCCCCCCTCACAGAACTGGGTGGAGAGTGTCGTTGGGCGTCGTAGCGCCGCCGCTCTTCAGGGTTGCTCAGCACTTGGTAGGCCTGGTAGATCTGCTCAAATCGTTCTCGGGATCCCTCTCCTGCCACATCGGGGTGAAACTGCCGCGCCAACCGGCGAAAGGCTCGCTTGATATCTTCGCTGTTCGCTTGGGGAGAGAGGTTCAGGATTGCATAGTAGTCCATGAGCGGCAGCAGAAGAGAGGGTGAGGGGCTGCTGAACCTGGGCGAAGAGTCAGCTCTGGCTCGGAGCTACGCCGATCATGCCATGCCAACCTGGGCTGAACCAAGGGATCCCCTCGGCGCTCATGCAATTTAGATCCAATCTAGTAGAGAATCATTCTCATGTTGAGGCATGGTGCTGCATTGACCATTCTGACTGAGCGCTAAGAGGCATCTCTTCGCACAGCTACCTCAGAGGCAGGGATCCAGTGCTAGACTTTGCCCAAGTTGTAAATTCCAGACTTTGCCTAACTCTACTCCTAACTGTTCTCAAAGTACTTTTAGCTGTCTCTAAGTCCTATTTCTGAGTGACTATGAGCGAAGCACTGCACCGCGCCCTTGCCAATGAAGACCCGCAAGGATTGCTGGCTTACTTGCAGCAAGGGGGACATGTGAATGCTCCCGATTCGCAGGGGTTCACCCCGCTTCACAAAGCAGTACTCATCGGCAATCTGGAGCTGTTGGACTTGCTTTTGGCTTATGGCGCTTCCGTCGACTCGATGGATTCCACAGGGGCTACGCCGCTCCATTTGGCTGCTGCCAGCGGCCAGGTGGAAGTGGTGGAGCGGCTTCTCAAGGCAGGCAGCGATATCGATCTGCTAGATCGCTATGGATACACTCCTCTCCATCGGGCTGCCCTAACCGATCAGGCAGAAGTTATTGGTCTGCTGATCCAAAAAGGGGCAAAAACCTGTGGCGTTCTCCACTGGGCTACAGCTACGGGTAGGAAAAGCGTTCTCGCCCGCTTGCTCTCCAAGGGGGCACCGGTGGATGCCGTTGATGAGACGGGGCGAACTCCTCTGCACGAGGCGGCCACACAAGGACACTTGGGCATCGCTCGCTTTCTCATTTTGTACGGGGCCGATGTCAACGCGCGCAACCGCTTCGGGGCGACACCCATGCACTGGGCTGCCTGGGAAGGGCATATCCAGATCCTAGAGCTGCTGTTGGAAAATGGGGCCGAATTAAACCCCCGCAATCACGATGGACACACTCCCCTCGCCTATGCCCAGAAACGTCAGCACAGGCTAGCTGCCCAATGGCTGCAAGACCGAGGCGCAACCCTTTAGTTTGGCTTAAGGGATCCCTACTTCTTGGGAGACGGGAGATAGAGTTGGAAGGAATTCCACAGAAAAAGGAGAGAGGATGTTAGATTTCCCCTCTCCGATCTCTTCGTCGCGGTTAGCGTTAACGCCATCTAGATTCTAATCGATAACTCGCATCTGGTTCAATTCCTTTCTCCAGATTTTAATCTTCTTCCAACATCATTTTTTAGAGAACAAAACAAAGACGGAACAGCTAGCTTGTTCCGAAAACATCCGTTTATCTCCTTACTTTCTAGAGGATTGGTAGCCATTCCAAATAGCTCAAGATACTTCCCCAGCGCTTCACGCCGCTTTCGCTTGCTGGCCCGCCGACGCAAGCGCGATCACCCTCGACTGCTACCTCCTACTTCAACACGATGTTGGCGGAAAACCTCCCCCTCTCCCATTAATTGATATTTAGTCTCATTAACTTTGTGGAGAAAAAGGGATCCCTGCCAAGCGCAGGATGGCCAGTTCCGCCGGCGCGGGATCCCTGCTGCGTCCAAGACAAGAGAGGAAGACTGATGGATATGACTCCACCACTCAACCGGGTGACAGTATAGCACTATTGAGATTAAGTTGCAATATATCCCCAGGGCACATCGGTTCCTCTTTGATAAAGACTTGCATCAAACCGAGTGAGTCTGGTAGAGTACCTAGCTAAAGTAGTTGGAAAAATTTGCAGCTAGGTCTTCGCAGGTTGCGGAGTGGTGAGCATGACATGGCAACAGGTTCAGGCGGGCGTGTGGTGTCGGCAGTTGGGGCAATTGGCGCCCCAGTGGTGGCTGGGGTGGAGTCCTGAGCAGGGCTTCCGGCTCTATCGCCAAGAGTCCCTACCTTCTCTCTCTGCTTTGCGGATTCGCTGCCAAGAGCGAGATGGCTGGCTGGATGTGTTTTTGGGAGAAGCGGAGCAACATCTCCAGCGGCGGCGCAGTCTCTTAGACGCAACGGCGCGGGTGGCTTTGCACTACTTGCCGGAAGAGCTGGTTCAGATTCGGTCTCTTCCACGTCCTCATGAGCGCATTCCTCTGGAGCTTTGGCAGCGGCTAACCCAGCAACGGAGTTGAGGTCTACCCAAGAATTCTTAAAAAACCATTAAAACCCTTACTGAGCTGCATTCAAAGTCACTTCACCCCGCGGGGATCCGAGGCGACCGGGAAGGCGGAAGTTCTCTTCCCTTCCAGCCTTTCTTGCTCTGGGGAGCGATAGCCCCTCTGCTCTTTTTCTCTCCGCCTGGCCAGGCTTAAGCTGGGAAGGGAAGTGCAGCGGCTGAAGCCATGACCGTTTCTGAGCACCAACCCAAGCCACGCTTTGAGCAGCAAGCCGGTGGGCTGACTGCTCGCCGCCTTTTGAAGGGATCCATCATCGGCGCCGGGCAGGTGGGCATGGCCTGCGCCTACGCGATGCTTATCCAGAACACCCTCGATGAGCTGGTGATCCACGACATCGACCGCGCCAAGCTGGAAGGGGAAGTGATGGATCTGGTGCATGGGATCCCTTTTGTGGAGCCGACGCGGATCTGGGCAGGGGAGCTGGCCGATTGTGCCGGGTCAGACGTGGTGATTGTGACGGCGGGGGCCAAGCAGCGGCCTGGAGAAACCCGTTTGGATTTGGTTCACCGCAACGTCGAGATCTTCAAAAGCTTGATCCCGGCCCTGATGGAGCATTGCCCCAGCGCCATTTTCCTGGTGGTGAGCAACCCCGTTGACGTCATGACCTATGTTTCCCTGAAGTTAGCGGGGCTGCCGGCGGGGCAGGTGCTGGGGTCGGGAACGGTTTTGGATACGGCTCGCTTTCGCTATCTGTTGGCCCAGAGGCTGGGGGTGGATCCGCGCAGCCTGCACGCCTACATCATCGGCGAACATGGGGATAGCGAGGTGGCCGTCTGGAGCAAGGTGAACATCGCCGGCACGCCGATTGGCCAGCTCTCGCCGGAATGGGATCCCGCCCATTTGGGCGATATCTTCGAGCAGGTGCGCAATGCCGCCTATGAGATCATCCGCCGCAAAGGGGCCACCAGCTATGCCATTGGTCTGGGGGTGGCACAAATTGTCCAGGCCCTGGTACGGGATCAGCGGCGCGTTTTAACCGTGAGCAGCCTCACCCAGGGAGAATATGACCTGCCGGAGGTCTGCCTTAGTTTGCCGAGAGTGGTCGGTCGGCAAGGGGTGGAGCGCACGCTGGCCATGTCCCTCACCGAGAGCGAGCGGCAGCAACTGCACCGCTCTGCCCACATCTTGCGGCAAGTCATCGACAGCATCCGGTGGTAGAGCTGGGCTGCCGGATCCCGTTTGTTTTGGATCCACCGTTGGGTTCGCTACGGCTGTGGCTGACGGCAGGAGGTGGTCTGTGGAAGCGGACGTGCAGCGAGCACAGCAGGCCCAACTTGAGAAAGGCTCCTCTGTTCCCCCCTGGACAGGGATCCCGCTGCAGAAGGGTCTCGGCCAGCGACTGCGGCAACACGTCAACCCCCTGCAGGCTCAGTACCAACAACCCACCCCCCCACCCCACTGGGAACGGGTGTATCGGCGACTGGGGCAGCCCTTGCATTTGGATATCGGCTCAGGGAGCGGACGCTTTTTGCTGCGCATGGCCCAGGAGCAGCCCGACTGGAACTTTTTGGGGGTAGAGATTCGACAGCCGCTGGTGGAGCGGGCCAATGCTTGGCGGGACGAGCTGGGGCTGGATAACGTCCATTTTCTGTTTGCCAACATCAATGTCTCCCTGCGGCATCTGTTTGCGCCGGGAGATCTCAGCCGGGTCACCATCCAATTTCCGGATCCCTGGTTTAAAAAGCGCCATCACAAGCGGCGGATCGTCCAACCGCGACTGGTGGCGGATCTGGCCCTGCTGCTGCAACCGGGCAGCCCCGTCTTCCTGCAGTCGGACGTGCGGGAAGTGGCCGAGGAGATGGTCGATCGTTTCCTAGAGCATCCGCAGTTTTGGAATCCCTACCAGGGGCCCATCGATGACAACCCCTTCGGCATTCCCACCGAGCGGGAGTGGCAGTGCCTGCAGTTGGGTCTGCCCATCTACCGTTATTGGCTAGAGCGACGCTGACCCCTTTATCCGGCTGAAGCCAATAGAAGCTAGGATATAACCCGCTGGAGTTGCCTCGGTTGCTGCCATGTCTCCCTCTGAAGCCACGGCCTCTGTCGATCCCTTTTCCGCTTGGCTTTCTGTTCGCCGAGGGATCCTCAACCTGCTGAGCCTATTGGCCCTTTTGATTGTCGGGCTTTCGCTTTCCAGCAGTTGGTTTCAGCCGCCGCCGCAAACGCAGTTGGATCTGTTGCAAACCAATCTCGCCCTGCAGGCTGCCCGCACCCTCGACGATCCCCGCTATCAGGACCTGGCGCGGGCTCTCCTGGGGCAGAACGTTTTCGAGCTGGCCCACAATCGCTACCAGCAGGTGGCCGACAACTACGCCGAACGCCTGCAGCGCCTCAAACGGATGGCACGGCTGGAAAGGGCGACTTCCTCGGCAGGGGGCAAACCCGAATTGGCCAGGGTATCAGATGCGGTGGGGCCGGCCTCAACCCCAGAAGAAGTGGATCCCGTCCTCCTGGCTTCTGTCCAGGATCTGCAGGCGGAGCTGGACGCCCTGCGGCTGCGCCTGGGTCTGCTCTACGTCTACCAGGAGGATCTGGAGGCAGCCCAGCAGCAGTGGCAAGAGGTAGTCGATCCAGAACGTCCCTTGGAGCTGGAATCCGGCCAGAAGAGGGTGGCACAGGTTTTACAAGGGCTGTGGGGAACGCCACGGCGCATCTTGCCAGAGGCCGAGGTGCAAATCCGCAACCACCTGGACGGTTGGTTTGAGGCGGTGGCCCTGCAGCAGCTCTACCGGCTGCAACAGCGCAGCGACAGCCTCAATGCCCTCAACCAGCAGCAGGAAAAATTGGCCTTGGCAGCCCTGTTCCGGCTGGCGGTGGTGGGCGGGATCCCGCTGCTGGGGGCGCTGCTGGGGCTGGTGCTCTTGTTGGGCTGGCTGGGCTGGAGCTTCTGGCGCCAACGTCCTCTTGTGGGCCCGCCGTGGGAGGTGCCTTGGCCGGGGATCGGGGCGCAGGCGGTCCTGACCGGTTGGTTTTTGGGTTTCATTCTCCTCAATGCGCTGGTGCCTCGCCTTTACACGGTCGGGCTCGGCCTGGGGACGCAGCAGCTCAGCCCTTGGCATCAGGCGGTGGCCCTGTTTCTCACCTACAATGCGGGCGCTCTGCTGGGGGCGGCGCTGTTGTACCGGCTTCTTCGGCTCTATCCCGGTTGGCAGAAGGTGCTGCAGGTGCGGCTGTGGGGCCCTTGGATCCTCTGGGGCCTGGGCGGCTACTGGGCGGCCCTGCCTTTGGTGGTGCTGGCAGCGGCGCTGTCGCAGTTGCTGCTGCCCCAGGCAGGGGGCGGGAACCCCATCTTGCCTCTGCTGCTGGAGAGCCATGGCTGGGGGGCGCGCTTGGTGTTTTTGGCCGTGGTGTCTGTCTGTGCCCCTGTTTTTGAGGAGGTGCTGTTCCGGGGCTTTTGGCTGCCGACGCTGAGCCGCTACTTGCCGATGGGGGCTGCCATCTTGCTCAGCGCCTTCACCTTTGCCCTTGCCCACCTCAACCTTTCCGATCTGTTGCCTTTGACCATGCTGGGGGTGGTGCTGGGGGTGGTGTACAGCCACAGCCGCAACCTGCTGGCCCCCATCCTGTTGCACAGCCTCTGGAATACGGGATCCCTGGTCACGCTGCTGGTGTTGGGGGGCGCTTCCTGAGGGGAGTTTGGCCTACTTTTTCTTGCCGAAGAGGCGGCTCCAGAAGCCGCCGCTATCCTCTTTGCGCGGCGGTGGCACGATTTTCTGGGCCTGGGAGGTCTGACGGCTGGCCGAGGGAACGGGAACCGGCTGTTGGGTGGTGACCTGCTGCAGCCAGCGGCGCACCTCGGCCATCAACTCGGCGTTGGCCGGCTCGAGGCGGCTCGCCTGCAGGAAGTCGGCCTTGGCCATGCCAGCGTTGCCCTGCTTGAGGTGGGCGATACCTCGGTGCAGATAGTAACGGGCCACGTTGGGCTGGGCGCTGATGGCGAAGTTTAAATACTGGATGGCAACCCGGTACTGCTTGCGCTCGATCATGTCCAGCGCCTGCAGGAAGCGGGTCTCAGCGGGGCTAAGTTGCGGGGTTGGGGGCGAAGGAGGGGCGGGCTGGACAGGGGGAGCGGTGGGTGGAGCAGCCGGGATCCCGCCCAAGGTGGTGCGGCTGGGGGAAGGGGTTGGGATCCCCGTCGGGGTGGTGGTTTTGGCAGCAGGGGCGGGGATCCCTTTGTAGCCGGCCTTGAGCAGCAGGTAGGCTAGGTTGAGCTCGCTCAACTGCTCGGTTTTCTCCAGCAGGGTGGCCATAGAGCTGTATTGCTCTTTGGCCAGCTTCTCCACCCGCCGGACATATTCTTCCTGCCAATCGGCGCGCTCGGCCAGGTCTTTGACAGCTTCTCCAGTGGGCCACAGATCGGGGGGTGGCGACTCCAGCAGGCGTTGAACGCGCAGCTTGAGCACAGTCTCATATTCTGACCGCTCTCGCTCCTTGGCCAGCACCTCGTTGGCCGGGCTGACCAGCTTGGCGAAGAGGACGTTGGCCCGCTCTGCCCCTTCCGGATCCCCGACAAAGCGATCCGGGTGCAGAGCCTTGGCCGCCTGCAGGTAGCCGCGTCGGATCCCTTTGGCATCGGCGGTGAGGGGCACGCCCAAGATGGCGAAATGGTCGGTCTCGTAGCGGGCTAGCCCTCGGGTGAGGCGGGGGACATCAGAGTTGGATCCCATAGTTGCCACTTCTCCAAGATGCGTTGCAAAGTTCCGTTTTCGGTCAGGACTGCGATCGCCCCATCCACGGCTTCCTTCAGGGAAGGATGCTGTGAGGATACCACGCCCACCAAAGGAATCGGGAACAGAGGCGGCCCCGCCAGGCGCAGCCGGGATCCCGCCTGGCGCAGGCTCAGGGCGGCAACGGGCTGATCGACGAGCACCGCATCCAACTGGCCAGCCTGGAGCTGGGCAAACAAGCGATCCGGGTTGCTGGTGGCAAAAAGACGAATGGCGTTGCCCCGCCTCTCGTTGTACGCCTCCAACAGAGCGGCTCCCGTACTGTTAACTACAATGCCCACTTTGCGGCCAAAGAGTTGCGACAGCGCCTCAATGGGAGCTTCCTCTGGCCCGGGATCCCGTACCACCAAGCGCTGCGGGCTGAGGTAGTAGGGTCGGGTGGCGAGAAACTGCTGCGGATCCAAGCCCAAAGCTTCCCGCGCCCCCCAGATGAGATCCACCTCATCCGCTTGCAAAGCCGCCAACTGCTCGCTCCAAGCCACATAGACGGGCTCCACTCGCACCTGCAGCGTCTGGGCAAGCGCCTCCAGGATATCCCACTCGAAGCCGGCGTAGGTTTGCCGCTCCAGGTCGGTGTAGAGGTAAGCCGGGCCCAGGCTGGGATCCAGGCCAACCCGGATGCGCCCCCGCGCCTGAATCTCGGCCCAACGGGAATCGGGAACCTGTGCTCGCTCGCTGGCAGGAGCGGGCAGGGTCGGCTTTGGGGCAGGCTGAGGGTAGGCCGGGATCCCCAAGAGCAGCGCCAGGCCAAACCCTGCCGCCCAACAACGACGCCGGAGCTTTTTCCCGGCCAAGTTATCTCCCTTGCCTTGCGAAAGAGCCATGAGGGCCTTTGCGTAAACCTTACCCAATTTTCGCCTGATCTTTACCTGATCTTTAAACTTTGGCCGTTTTGCTCCCCAGACCGGCGATCCCGCCGCATGGGGAAGGAGACCGGCAGAGGGCTGACCTGGGCCAGTTCTTCCTGAAGAGCAGCGTGTAGCCAGCCGTTGCTGGCCAGCAGGCGGCCACTGTACACATCCACCGGGCTGCCATCGTAGGCGGTGACCTTGCCGCCCGCCTCTCGCACCAAGACAATCCCGGCGGCAATGTCCCAGGGGGAGAGGCCCCGCTCCCAATAGCCGTCCAACTGGCCGGTGGCCACGTAGGCCAAGTCCAGGGCAGCCGATCCACCTCGCCGCACTCCCTGGGTGAGGTGGGTGAAGTGGCAGAACTCGGCGTAGTTGTTGTCGGGGGTTTCGCGGCGGTCGTAGGCAAAGCCGGTAACTAAGAGGCTGTGGGAGAGTTCAGTTGTGGAAGAGACGCGGATGGGCTGGCGGTTGCGGGTGGCGCCCATCCCTTGTACGGCGCGAAAGAGATCCCCGCGAAAGATGTCGTAGATCACCCCCAGCACCGGCTCCCGCCCCTCCAGCAGACCAATAGAGACGGCAGCAAAGGGATAGCCATGGGCAAAGTTGGTGGTGCCATCGAGGGGATCGATCATCCAGGCGTAGGTGCCCTGCGGGGATCCCTGCTGGCCGGATTCTTCCGTCAAGATCACATCTTCGGGGAAGTGCCGCCTTAAGATTTTCAAGATAAGCTCCTCGGAAGCGCGATCCGCTGCTGTTACCAAGTCGCCCGGACGTTTCTCCTCAATGGCAAGGGTGCCCCCCACATAACTGCGCAGCAAAGCCCCTGCCTCCAGGGCCGCCTCTGTGGCCACATCTAACCGACGCAACAGGGCCTCCGTCACACCCACACCTCAAGGCTACAAACCTGCTACCCAGAATAGCCCGCCCGCGGCCAAGGCTGTGGCTCCCAAGGGATCCCTTAAAACGGGAATAGCTCCGACCTGAACCCAAACCCAATTTTTCCAATTTTTTTTAGGAAAAGGGAGTATCTCCAAGGCTGCCTGTGGTGTATAGTAGTGTACATTAAGGCCTATGAGTTTTCCACCAGCCCGCCAACGCCGGGGGGATGTTGGGTGTCTCCTAGTTTCTGGGAACTCTAGGGTTCAGGGAGTTGGACTGGAAGAGCCAGGCTGCCGGGCAGGTAGTTGAGCGTCGAGGAGGAAACGCTGTTGCCCCAGAGCTACGACGATTTTTTTACCTCTACTACGGCAGTGGGCAGAGGCCATCTGTCCGGCAGTCAGGACTTCGATCTGCCGTTGGATCTGTTCGACCAAGTCCCGCAGCAGCCGGTGTCTCACCCGGAGTTCACCCTGTCCGTCTGCCATCCTGTGCGGCCCTGCAGCTACATCCTGCGGGAGAGCATTTACACGATCGGACGGGATCCCTCCAATGCCATCCAGATTGTCAACCGCTTCGTCTCCCGCCGCCACGCCTATTTGGTGCGAGTGCCCACCAAGTCCAATCGCACAGGATTTACGTATTGTCTAGTCGACGGCAACCGCAAGGGGCAGTCCAGCACCAATGGGGTGTTCGTCAACGGCACGCGGGTAGCTACCCACTACTTGAGGAGTGGCGATGTTATCTACTTTGGGCCGGAGATCCGCGCCTACTTCTTCGAGGTGGCCCGCATTCCCCCTCTGCCCAACCCTTTTGAGGTCAACCCTGACCTCGGCAAAGGATCCAACTTGGTTCCTGAGGAGATGAGAGGTGGCCGCAGCCCGTTGACAGATCCAAGGTTGCATCGCTAAAGTAGTCAAGCAGTGTAAATTGGGGCATCGCCAAGCGGTAAGGCAGCGGGTTTTGGTCCCGCCATTCGGTGGTTCGAATCCATCTGCCCCAGTCTTAAGCTGGGCTAGGTCTGCTTGAGACAGCAGAAGGCTTTTTTGGGCAGTTCCCCTTCGCTGATTCGGGAACTTCCCGCTAGGCGCAAGGGTACGCTTTTTGCATTGCTGGCGCGAAGACTTTGGCCAGCAGAGGGCCAATCCGTCAACCTAGCGCAGTCGGCTTAGGGGAGAGGGTGGACAATCGGCCTGGGAGGGAAAGGGAGCCGAATGAGCAGTGCTTGCCGATCCTTGATGGTCGTGGGGACTTCTTCCCACGTGGGCAAAACCCTTTTGGTAGCTGCCCTCTGTCGCCTTCTCAAAAAGGCGGGGAAGAAGGTTGCCCCTTTCAAGGCCCAGAACATGTCGCTGAATGCCTACGTCACCCCGGAGGGCCATGAGATTGCCTATGCGCAGGCTCTGCAGGCTTGGGCCGCCGGGATCCCGCCCGCGGTGGAGATGAACCCGATTTTGCTCAAGCCGCAGGGCAACCTGACTTCCCAGGTCGTCCTCAACGGCGTGGCAGTAGATACCTGTCGCGCCGGCGAGTACTACGAGCGCTGGTTTGCGCCGGCCTGGGAGGCGGTGAAAACGGCCCTGGCCCGCTTGCAACAGCAGTACGAGTGGATTATCTGCGAGGGGGCAGGCAGCCCGGCGGAGGTAAACCTCAAACACCGGGATCTGGCCAACACGCGGGTGGCTTTGCATCTGGGATCTCCCACCTGGCTGGTGGCGGACATCGACCGGGGTGGGGCGCTGGCCCATGTGGTGGGCACCCTGCAGTTGCTGGAGCCGGCCGAGCGGGCCCTGATTCGCGGCATTGTTATCAACAAGTTTCGCGGCGCACGGGAGCTGCTGCAGCCCGGCCTGGATTGGCTGGAGAACTACACCGGGATCCCAGTGGTCGGAGTTCTGCCCTGGCTGGATTGGGTGCTGCCGCAAGAGGATTCGATGGGCCTTGAGGCGGGCCCTCAACTCTGGGAAAATCGCCGCGAACGTGCCGGGCGGGGGAGCTGCCTGGAGATTGCCGTGATCCGCCTGCCCCAGGTGGCCAATTTTTCCGATTTCGACCCCTTGCTGGCCGAGCCCAGCGTCCATCTGCGCTGGGTTCACCCCGGCCAGAGCCTGGGATCCCCCGATGTGGTCATCCTGCCCGGCAGCAAAACCACCCTCAAGGATCTGTTGGCATTGCAAAAGACCGGCCTGGCCGACCAACTGCGCCTCTATTCCGGCCACATCGTCGGCATCTGCGGCGGGCTGCAGATGTTGGGGCAAACCATCGCCGATCCCGCCGGCCTAGAGGGAGTTGCCGGCACCTACCCCGGGCTGGGCTTCCTGCCGCTGACTACTGTCTTGCAACCCACCAAGGTTACCCAGCAGGTGCAGACGCAAAGCCGCTGGCCCGCCCCCGCTCCCGTCCAGGGGTACGAAATCCATCAGGGATCCACCCAGGCCGATCCCGCTGGCTGCCTGCCGATCTTCGAGCAAGAAGGCCTGGGCTGGCGGGATCCCACAGGCCGGGTCTGGGGCAGCTATCTGCACGGCCTCTTCGACAACCACCGCTGGCGGCGCCACTGGCTAAACGAGCTGCGCCGCCAAAAAGGCTGGGATCCCTTGCCAGAGCTGGAGGGCCACTACGCCCAGCAGCGGGAAGAACTGCTGGATTGCCTGGCAGAAGCTTGGCGGCCTCATCTCGAGTGGCAGCAGCTTTTGGAATAGGGCGGGGCCATTGCCAAGGTCTGCAAGAGTAGCTGTATTCTAGACAGGAATTTCCTTCCCCCTGACCTATGCGGCTTCTGGTTACCGGCGGCGCGGGCTATATCGGCAGCCACACCTGTAAGGCCCTGGCAGCCCACGGCCACCTGCCAATTGCCTACGACAACCTGGTTTACGGCCACCCTTGGGCCGTTCGCTGGGGGCCTTTGGAAATCGGCGACATTGCCGACCGCCAGCGGCT
The DNA here is from genome assembly GCF_000013205.1 of Synechococcus sp. JA-3-3Ab. Lineage (NCBI taxonomy): Bacteria > Bacillati > Cyanobacteriota > Cyanophyceae > Synechococcales > Synechococcaceae > Synechococcus > Synechococcus sp. JA-3-3Ab. The sequence continues at coordinate 2,695,032 of NC_007775.1, forward strand.
GGATCAGGTCATTCGGCAGTATCGGCCCGAAGGGGTGATTCACTTTGCCGCCTATGCCTACGTGGGCGAGTCGGTCAAGGATCCGGGCAAATACTACCGCAACAACGTGGCCGGATCCCTGACCTTGCTGGAGGCCATGCGGGATCACGGGATCCCCTACCTTGTCTTCTCCAGCACCTGTGCCACCTACGGCGTGCCGGAGCAGATCCCGATCCCGGAAACCCACCCCCAGCGCCCCATCAACCCCTACGGCCAGAGCAAGCTGGTGGTGGAGCAGATGCTGCGGGACTTCCAGACCGCCCACGGGATCCGGTTTATCAGCCTGCGCTACTTCAACGCCGCCGGCGCCGATCCCGACGGAGAAATCGGCGAAGCCCACGACCCCGAAACCCACCTCATCCCCCTGGTGCTGGAAGTCGCCGCCGGCCAACGCCCCCACATCACTGTTTTTGGCGACGACTACGACACCCTCGATGGCACCTGTATCCGCGACTACATCCATGTCGCCGACCTGGCGCAGGCCCATGTGTTGGCCTTAGAAGCGCTGGCGTCTGGCCAGCCTGTGCAGGCAGCCTACAACCTGGGCAATGGCCAGGGCTTCTCTGTTCAGGAGGTGATCGCCACGGCAGCAGCGGTAACTGGAAGACAGATCCCGGTGCAAGTTGGAGCCCGTCGACCGGGGGATCCCCCCTGCTTGGTGGGCGATGCCACGGCCATCCAGCGGGATCTCAACTGGCAGCCCCGCTATGCCGACTTGGCCGAGATCCTGCAGACAGCTTGGCGCTGGCACCAAAGGCGGCCCTATTTTGCCAAGGCCACACCGCCGCTCCGGGGGGCTTGACCCAACTGGGATGGCGATCCGAGGATCCAGCGGTACGATCAGGGGAGGTCGACGCCTAGAGCTTGCTTCCGATGGAGGAAAAGACCGCCCCCGATACCCTGGCGGTTGTCATGACCACCGTGGGATCCGAAGCCGACGCCCATCGTTTGGCACACACTCTGGTGGCCGAGCGCTATGTGGCCTGTGCCCAGGTGCTGCCGCCGATCACCTCCTACTACCGCTGGCAGGGATCCCTGCAGACAGAGAAAGAATACTTGCTGCTGCTTAAGTTGCCCAGCAGGGCTTATCCCCGCCTGGAACCGCGGCTGCGGGAGCTCCACCCCTACCAGGAGCCGGAGATCCTGGCTCTGCCGGCTGCTCAGGTAAGCGCTACCTATCTGGCGTGGGCCCGAGAGCAGGTAGGCTAAGAAGAGCGGTACCCTCTCTAGCATGATTGCCCTCTACCCCGGCAGCTTCGACCCCATCACCTTTGGGCACCTCGACATCATCGAGCGGGCCAGCCGTCTGTTTTCCAAAGTCATCGTTGCAGTCCTGAAAAACCCCAACAAAACGCCTCTGTTTACTCCTGAGCAGCGGCAAGCCCAGATCCTCCTCTCTGTTGCCCACCTAAAAAACGTTGAGGTCGACACCTTTTCCGGCCTGACGGTGGCCTACGCCCGCCAGCGAGGGGCAAGAGTCATTGTGCGCGGCTTGCGGGTGCTATCTGACTTTGATGTCGAGCTGCAGATGGCCCACACCAACAAGCTCCTGGCTCCTGAGTTGGAAACCCTTTTCCTTGCGACTGCCAGCGAGCACAGCTTTGTCAGTAGCAGCTTAGTTAAGGAAGTGGCCAAGCTAGGCGGCCCCATTGACCACCTGGTACCCCCGCCGGTGGCTCAAGATCTGCGGGAGCGTTTCCCCTTAACTTGATCCGCTCTGTCCCCAACTACGAAAACAGGGCCCTGAGCTCTTGCAACGTCTTTCTCACCTTGGCCTGGGCAGCTTCCACCTCTGGTTGGTCGTAGGCTTTGGCGGCAAAGTCCAGTTCTTCCAAGCTGCGGCCCATTTCCTTGGCCAAGCGCAGCATCTCCCGCTTTTGCTGCTGGGGCAAGGTGTTTGCCAGGCTGGTTAGGGTCTTGCGGGTCAGGCCCATCGGCCCGTGAATGTAGGAGCGGATCTCCAGCCAATCCTCAGCGTCCACCAGGCTCTGCAGCCGCTCTACGTGTTGCTCTAGCTGCTGTAGCTCTCGGGGCAAGGCGGCAGCCGCCTGGACAGGAAGGGATCCCAGCCACAGACCCAATGTGAGGATGGCAATCAGCAGCAGATTGGGCCAACGACGCATCATCTTACACCTCCCATCCGCCTTCACAGGCTTGCTTTCTGGCCGTTACTTCCTTGGCCAGCCATAGGCAATCAATAGTGTACCTGGTAACTGCCCTCCAGGCCGCTGTGGGCAGAGGGGCAAATCGGTTAGCCTAGAGCTGTAAAAGAACGTAAAGAGCGCTCCCATGCAACGCATCATCCTCATGACCGGCAAAGGTGGGGTCGGCAAGACCTCGATGGCGGCAGCAACCGGCTGGCGTTGTGCCGAGCTCGGCCTGAAGACCCTGGTGTTGAGCACGGATCCGGCCCACTCCTTGGCCGACAGTTTCGACCGGCCCCTGGGCCACGAGCCGGTGGAGGTCAAGCCCAACCTCTGGGGAGCAGAGCTAGACGCCCTGCAGGAGCTGGAACTGAACTGGGGATCCGTCAAGGCCTACATCACGCAGGTGTTGCAGGCCCGCGGGCTGGATGGCGTGCAGGCCCAGGAGCTGGCGGTGCTGCCGGGGATGGACGAGATCTTCGCCCTGGTGCGGGTCAACCGCCACTACGACGAGGGCAAGTTTGATGTGCTGATTATCGACTCGGCTCCCACCGGTACGGCCTTGCGCCTTTTGAGCCTGCCCGATGTTTCCGGCTGGTACATGCGCAAGTTCTACAAACCTTTGCAGGGGTTGGCGCGGGTGCTGCGCCCCATTGCCGAGCCGATTGTAAAAGGGCTAACCGGGATCCCCCTGCCGGATGACCAGGTGCTGGATGCCCCCTACGAGTTCTACCAGAAGATCGAGCGGCTGGAGCGCATCCTCACCGACAACCGCATCACCTCGGTGCGCCTAGTCACCAACCCCGAAAAGATGGTGATCAAGGAGTCGCTGCGGGCCCATGCCTACCTCAGCCTCTACGGCGTCGCCACCGATTTGGTGATTGCCAACCGCATTTTGCCGGAAGGGGTGGTGGATCCCTACTTTGCCGCCTGGAAGGCCGCCCAGCAGAAATATCGCCAGGAGATCCACGAGAACTTTGCCCCCCTGCCGGTGGTGGAGATCCCGCTTTACCCAGAGGAGCTGGTGGGGTGGGACGCCCTGGCCCGCCTGAAAAAGGATCTCTGGGGGGATCGCAACCCGGCGGAGGTGTTCTACGCCGAGCAGACGATGAACGTGGCTAGCGACAACGGCCAGTACCGCCTGGATCTGTACTTGCCCGGGATCCCAAAAGAGCAGGTGGAGCTGAGCAAAACTGGCGACGAGCTCAACATCCGCATTGGCAACCACCGCCGCAACCTGGTGTTGCCCCAGACCCTGGCCGCCATGAAGCCGGCCCGTGCCAAGATGGAGGAAGATTACCTGCGCATCCATTTTGCCGCCTGAAGCCGCAGGGCAGTGTCCTGCTTGCCGTTTGCCAAAAAGTAGGCTTGTTGGAGTTGTTCCTGGTCGAGAGTGGGCATATTTGCAGGACGGGAGGAACTCTGGCTGGAAGAGAGCCCACGGAGGGGTGGGGAAGCGCCTTCATCTAGCTGTAGCCCTCTTCGGGCAAGGAGTTGGGCAGCAGCCTGGTTGGCCTCCATCGGTGGGGCCTATTCTCCAACCGCTTGCCCTACACCGTCCAGCTTGAGCCATGCTGAATGGCTGCTTGGTATGGCTAGATATGTAAAACCGAGAGAAGCGGCGGATTATTTTGGGGTGTGTCTCCACACCTTGAGGCGATGGGAACAGAAGGGCTGGATCCATGCAGTACGTACACCATCCGGTAGGGCGAGAAGGTATGACCTTGACAGCTACATTGGCCTCCGGCCCGCTGACGCGAACAGAGCGCCCAAGAAGGACAAACGAGTCGTTTTGTACGCCCGAGTCAGCAGTCGAGGGCAGAAACCAGACTTGGAGAGACAGATTGCAAGACTGGTTGACCTCTATCCTGGAGCCGAAGTGGTCGGAGAGGTTGGCGGCGGTCTCAACTTCAAAAGGCCAAAGTTCCTTGCCTTATTGGAACGAGTTCGTGCGGGAGATGTCGGAACAATTGTGGTCGCTCACCGGGATCGACTCTGCCGGTTTGGATTTGAGTTCGTTGAGTGGTACTGCCGTCAATACGGGTGCGAAATCTTGGTTCTCGATGACGATCACCTTTCTCCCCAGCAGGAACTGGTTGAGGATATCCTCACCATCCTGCACTGCTTCAGCAGTCGGCTCTACGGACTCAGAAAATACCGGGCTGCAATCGAGAAAGATACGGATTTATCCGGAGCCAGCGCTGGCTAAAGTCTGGAAGCGGTGGCAAGCGGCGTGCCGGTACTGCTACAACCAAGCGATTGCCTATCAGCGTCAGCATGGTGCCCCAAAAACGGCCAGAAAGCTGCGGGACATCATCCTGCGCTCCGATTTACCTCAGTGGGTGAAGGACGTCCCTTGTCACATCAAGCAGAACGCGGTCGTCGAGGCGTGGTTGGCGTTTCGCCGAAGCAAAGACGCGAGGTTTCGCAGTGTGCGGGACAGGTCGCATACGCTGCAATTCAACGCCGGCAACTTTCGCAATGGGACGTGGTATCCGAAACTCACCCGAGGTTTGGCGTTCCGTGCATCCGAGGAGATGCCCAGAGAATGGGCACGTGGAACTGAGCTAATGCGGGTGAAAGACAGATGGTATGCCATCTTCCCTGAGCCCGTGAACGAGCAGTGTTCGTTAGCAAAGGGGGTGATCGCACTTGATCCTGGAGTAAGAAGCTTCCTTACAGGGTTTGATGGGGCGGGCTTTGTAGATATCGCCAAGGGAGACTTTGGCAGGATCGTTCGGCTGTGCTACCACCTAGACGATCTGCAATCTAGGCTGAGTAAAGCACCGCGACCCAAGCGTAGGCGAATGCGGCAAGCGGCGTTTCGTCTGCGGGAGAGAATCAGGAACTTGGTGGACGAGTGCCATCGCAAGGTAGCGGCGTTCCTAACGGATAACTACCGATTGATATTCCTCCCCACTTTCGAGTCAGCCAAGATGGTTGCCAAGGCAGGGAGGAAGTTTGGTAGCAAGACAGCAAGGGCGATGCTCACCTGGGCGCACTATCGGTTCAAGCAGCTCCTGAAGTTTCAAGCCAAGAAGAAAAACGTGGTTGTCGTGGAAGTATCGGAAGCGTACACCAGCAAAACCTGTACCAAGTGCGGGCACATCCACACTAAGTTGGGTGGCGCAAAGGTGTTTCGATGCCCAAAGTGCAACCATAGGCTACCACGAGATTGGCAAGGCGCTCTGGGTGTTATGCTCAGGGCTTTGCGGGATACCGCCTTTCTGTTTGGACTCCGTCCCGCTAACGCGGTCGCGTCAGCATCGCGTAGTGACAACGGAAACGGACAGAATGCTATCGCTTCACCGCTGAGCAGTAATGCTCAGCAGTGTTCAGCGTAAATGTATCAGGTTGCTCTTCTGGCCCAGCGAGGGCCCCTTTTTCGCTTCCTGAGGACTGTTGCGGGAGGTCATGATGCCCCATTCCATGAGCCGAGCAGAGACCCTAGCTCCCATCCATGTGGTGGGTGGGGGGCTGGCGGGGACAGAAGCCGCCTGGCAGATTGCCCAGTTGGGGGTGCCCGTCATCCTGTCGGAGATGCGCCCTGTGCGGCAGAGCCCGGCCCACCACACGGATCAACTGGGAGAGCTGGTGTGCAGCAATTCCTTCGGGGCCCTAGCCAGCGACCGGGCGGCAGGCCTGCTCAAGGAAGAGCTGCGCCAACTGGGATCCCTGGTCATCGCCACCGCCGATCGCCACGCCGTGCCGGCAGGGGGAGCCCTGGCCGTGGATCGGGCCCGCTTTAGCCAGGCCCTAACGGAAGCCATCGCCAACCATCCCCTCATCACCCTGCGCCGGGAGGAGGTGACCGGGATCCCGGAAGGGATAGCCGTCCTCTGCACGGGCCCGCTGACCAGCGAGCCCTTAGCTAAGGCGCTGCAAGCTTTTACGGGCCTGGAATACCTGAGCTTTTTTGACGCTTCCAGCCCCATTGTTACCGGGGATTCCCTCAACCGGGCGGTGGTGTTTCAGGCTTCCCGCTACGACAAGGGGGAAGCGGCCTACCTCAACTGCCCCATGACCGAGGCGGAGTACGAGCGCTTCTGCCAGGCGCTGGTGGAGGCCGAGCAGGTGCCCCTCAAAGACTTTGAAAAGGAGGAGCGCAAGTTTTTCGAGGGCTGCCTGCCCATTGAAGAAATGGCCCGCCGCGGCAAAGATACTCTCCGCTTTGGGCCCCTGAAGCCGGTGGGGCTGGTGGATCCGCGCACGGGATCCCGGCCCTATGCGGTGGTGCAGCTACGCCAGGAGGACCGAGCAGGCAAGCTGTGGAACCTGGTGGGCTTTCAGACCAATCTGAAGTGGGGAGAACAGCAGCGGGTCTTTCGCCTCATCCCTGGCCTGGAGGCGGCGGAGTTTGTCCGCTTTGGCGTGATGCACCGCAACACCTTTTTGAATTCGCCGCAGCTTCTGTTGCCTACGTTGCAATTTCGCCGCCGGCCAACGCTGTTGGCTGCCGGCCAGTTGGTGGGCACCGAAGGCTACGCCTGTGCCGTGGCAGGAGGGTGGCTGGCCGGACAGAACGCCGCCCGCCTGGCCCTGGGGCTGCCTTTGATCACGCTGCCGCCGGAGACGATGATGGGATCCCTATTCCAGTTCATCAGCAGCGCCGATCCCAAGCACTTCCAGCCCATGCCGGCCAATTTTGGCCTCCTGCCGGAGCTGGAGGGGCAAAAAGTTCGCAGCAAACAAGAGCGCTACGCCCGCTACCGGGATCGCGCCTTGGCTGCTCTGGCGGCCACAGGCCTGGTGCGCCAGGCGCAAACTGCCTGAGTTCCTTACCCTCCAAGCGCAAACGGCTGGCTAGCCTGGATTGACATACTCCCCGCCCTAAAGGGCATTCGCGACAGCGGGCCGTAGGCCGAGGATTCTCGTTCTTGGTTCCACGAGCGCACTTACCATGTCAGGTTGCCCCTTCATGGCAGCGGTGCCACCCTCCCCAAGCGTTCCCCCTTGCGGGGCGGTTCCCTCCTCGCGCCAGCGGCGGGGAGCGCTTTGCCCTGAGGTACCGTTCCACACCATGCCTAAGAGTTCTAGACCTCGGCGCAAGATGTTGAGAGCGGCGTTGTGGTCGCGACACAGCACCAGACCGCAACGCGGGCATCGGTGTGTGCGAGTGGATAAAGTCTTCTTCACCAGGTAGCCGCACCTTGAACACTCCTGGGTGGTGTACTCCGGCGGCACGGCAATCGCCACCTTGCCAATCGCGTAAGCGGGACGTAGTCCTTACACCTTGCCGTAGTAGTCCAGCCACCCGGTGAAAATGCTCCCTGCGGCATCCTGGAAAGTGCTCCGCACCGCTAACGCGAACGACTTGGCCAGATGATGGTTCTTGACCAAGTTCTGCACCTGCAAGTCCTCATACACCACGATGTCGTGAGACAAAGCGCTCCGCGCCGCCGAAGGCGAACACCACGCACCGGGCAAATTTGATTGCCCAGTCTCTACGCTGGCGTTGAACCTTGAGGTGCAGCTTGCCAAGACGTTGTTTCTGCTTGAGATAGTTCTTGGACTGTTTCTGAATGCCCTTTCTAAACCGGCGACTCAACCTCCTTTGGTGTTTTTTGAGTCTACGTTCAGCACGGCGCAGAAACTTAGGGCAACTGACCTTGTTGCCGTGTTGGTCGGTGTAGAAGTGCTCCAGCCCTAAGTCAAGGCCGATCACGTTGCCGGTGTACTGGCTCTTTTCCCTGCGCTCAAGGTCAAGGCAGAACTGGGCGTAGTACCCATCTGCTCGTCGGATAACCCGCACCCGGTTGATTTTGGAGCTGAGGATGAGTTTCCTGGCCTCCCCGTTGCAGTACAGGGCAAAGGTGCCAGCCTGGTTGCCATCGGTGTTCGCGTTAGCAGGCCGTAGGCCTTAGGTGATGGACATTCCATCTGCCGACAACTTCCACCCAGATTGCTTGTACTCCACCGGGCGGCAGTTCTTTTTGCTCGCGAAGCGGCGCGGAGCGCTCACTGGGGGTAGCCCTTCTTCTTCTCACCATCACGACAACGGCGGTAGAAGTTGGAGATGGCTGCCCAAGCTCCCTCTGCACTGGCTTGCCTGGCTGTTGAGTTGAGCTTGGCAGCAAACTCAAACTCCTGGGCCAGATGCTTGCAAAGAGCGTACAGCTCCTTCTTGCCCACGCTTTGATTGTCCATCCAATAGTGCAGGCATTTGTTGCGCACACACTGCGCTGTGCGGATGGCTTCATCCAAAGCTTGGTACTGGGCTGGCACTCCATGAAGGAGCTTGGCTTCCCTCGCTTTAGCGGCGCGGAGCGCTTTGACGCGCATGATGCTAGTTTATCAGGGGAAACCTTGGATAAAATGCTGCGCCTTACATCCCCACCTTCAAAGGCGGGGCCTTACGGCACTTTTTGGTAGAAGGAGGGTCCCGTGCCCATCCTGGTCCTCAACGCTGGCTCCAGCAGCCTTAAATCCTCTCTCTTTGCAACCGTTGAGAGTACGGTGGAGACCACCCCCCTTTGGCAGGCGCAGGTGGACTTTGCCTACCAGCCCGACCAGGCCCTGATTCAAGTCCGGCGGCAGGGCGGTCCCTGGGAGCCTTTTCCCGCCCTTTCCTCTCCCTCCGGCATTAGCGGTTTGGCTTCTCTCTTTCAAAGCCTCTGGCAGGGGGAGGGATCCCCGTTGGCCACAGCGGCTGAGATCAAGGCCATTGGCCACCGGGTGGTGCATGGGGGATCCCTCTATCGCCAGCCCACCTTGATTACGCCCGAGGTGGAACAGGCCATCGAGCAACTAAGCCCCCTGGCACCGGCTCACAATCCCCCTGCTCTTGAGGGCATTCGCCTCCTGCGCCAACTGTTGCCTGGGATCCCGCAGGTGGCTGTCTTCGACACCGCTTTTCACCAGCAGATGCCTGCGGCAGCCGCCCTCTATCCTCTTCCCTACGCCTGGGCCGAGCAAGGGATCCGCCGCTACGGCTTCCACGGCATCAACCACGAGCACTGCGCCCGCCGCGCCGCTGAGATCCTGGGGCGGCCCCTGGAAGAGCTGCAGCTCATCACCTGCCACCTGGGCAATGGCTGTTCTCTGGCGGCCATTCGCGGGGGCCACAGCGTCGACACCACCATGGGCTACACCCCCCTGGAGGGCCTGATGATGGGATCCCGCTCCGGCTCGGTGGATCCGGGGATCCTCATCCACCAGTTGCGCCGGGGCATGGACGTGGAGGAGCTGGATCGGATCTTGAACCGGGAATCGGGCTTGCAGGGCGTGTCCGGCCTCAGCAGCGACATGCGAGTGATCCTGGAAGCCATGCAGGCAGGCCATGCCCGCGCCGAGCTGGCCTTTAACCTCTTCATCCACCGCCTGCGCAGCCAGATTGGGGCCATGCTCATGAGCCTGGATCGGCTGGATGCTTTGGTCTTCTCCGGCGGCATCGGGGAAAACGCGGCGCCGGTACGGGCCGCAGCCTGTGCCAACCTAGGCTTTTTGGGGATCCAGATCGACCCAGTTCTCAACGCCGGATCCCCGCGCAACTGCGACATCAGCACCTCTGATGCTCCGGTGCGGGTGTTGGTCATCTCAGCCCAGGAAGACTGGGCCATTGCCAATGCCTGCCAAAAGCTCCTGCAAGAGGAATAGGCGAAGGAGCTCAGGCTGCTTCTAGCCAGGTTTTCTCCTTTCCAAGGACTGGCTCCGTCGAGACCCTCCCGCCACAATGGAGCCAAAGCCCTGGGCAGGGGAGGATAGGAGGAACCCTCCCTTTCTGCCAAGAGAAGACTTGCAACCCAGCTCATTTGAAGGTAACGGAAACCTATGCAGCCTGCCCAACTCCTGAACAGACGGATCCCCCTGCTGTGGCTCCTGGGCGTCGTTTTGGCGGGATGCGGGGAGACGACCAGCAGCAGCCCCCTGCCCCTGCCGACGCCCCTCCCTCCTCCTTCTCTCACCATCACCGATCTCTCGCCCCGCACCGTCCCCGTAGGGCAAACCCCCACCTTTGTCGTCTCCTTCCGCGTCGAGGCTCCTGCCGGGATCCGCGGATCCAACGCTTTCTTGGCTGCCGTCACCACTCCCCTGGGCAACTTTGTAACCCTAGGGGCTTTCGACGCTTCCCAATTGCCCGGCTGCTTCGTTGGAGCCACCGCCTGTACCGTAACAGGGCTTACCCTGCCCCAGAGCCGCTTTACCGTCACCCAGACGGGATCCCATCAGCTCACCATCAGTGTGTTCGATCGGCAGGAGCGGCTGGGCAGCGGCAGTTTCCCATTTACCGGAGTGCTTTGAAAACGGTTTGGATAAAGACACAGAGGATACTAGTCTTGCAGGATCCCCAGAAACTCAAAACTCACTCTAGGCCCTATCTCTCAGGTGGATTTCTGAGGCTTCCGGCCAAGGGATCAGGCCACCTCGGTCAAACTTGAACGGCCTCGCCGTTCCTGAGGAGATCGAGTTTTGTTGCTTCAAATCGGGTGGGGATAAAGTCGAGTATGTAGTCACTCTAAACATCATGGTCTAAACATCATGAATGAAACCTTTCCGTCTGGCTCCCCTCTCCCTCTGGAAGAGGAGCTGAGGGTGGTCGCGGAAGCGGCGCGGAGCGTTTGGGCACGGTCTCCAGCAGGAATGTAACTCGGAGATCCCAACTCAGGTGATCCGGATCAGCGCAAGCCTTTGGTCGGGGGAATAGGCTACAGTTATCCAAAAAGATAACAAAAGATAACAATTTTGACGAAAAAGACATCTTCTGCTTTTCCCAAGCTGACCTTTCGATATGCTGAAGCCGATCACAGGGAATGGAGGCACTGAACTGTGGAGAATGGGATCGTGTGTCAACTCACTTTAGAATGGACCGAGGCCGACCGGCGCCGATCGCAAACGGTTTCGCCTGTTCCCTCCAAGCTGGTTACCATTGGACGGGATCCGAGCTGTGATGTGGTGCTCAATGACCCAACTCGCTCGGTCTCAGGAGTTCACGCCGGGCTTTATTTTGATCCCAAAACCTTAAACTTTCACATTCGCAACTTAACTCGGGATCGTTTGCCTCCTAAGCAGCCCAACCCCGTCTGGGTGAATGGCCGAAAAATAATTCAGGAAGAGCTTGCGCTTGAGGCCAATAGCCAAATTCAGTTGGGGCACATTGTGCTGAGGGTGAAGTCTATAGAAGTGGCCAGGAAGAATCAGGGGGTTCCCCTCAGCCGCGGCACTTTGGACGCCCTCAAGGTTAAGTGCAGCCGCCTGGAAAACCCTCACTACCTGCCCCCAGAATATCAGGGTCAGAATTGTCCCTACTGTGGACATTTGGTCTTGAGCGCTACCTTGGTGATCCCTCCTCCAGAAGCTGGCAAAGCCCCACAACCTCCTCTCTAGAGGACCAACCCTTTCTATTCTTCTTACAGATCCCAGTGGCTGATCCAAGTCCGTGGGGGATAGAAAAAAGGGATCCCGGGCAAACCAAAAGTGACCTGTGAGGTCGCGCTGTTCTGTGTTTTCTCAATGGCCTCTTCATGATCTTTGTACATGATCTTTGTAAAGGTGAGCAGAAGCTATGCAAATTCAACTGAGCTGGGAAGATCCCATCACCGAAGAACAGCAGGAGCTGATTTTTCCATTGCCTCTTGCCTTGGGCAGGGAGCTGGCCCAATTGCCACAGGAATGGCAAGGTCGAGAAGTGGCGCGGGCTGTGTTTGCCAGCCAGGAGATCTCCCGTTATCACGCCCTCGTCTATCTCGGTGAGGATGGCCAGGTCATCTATGAAGATCGCAGTGCCAACGGCAGCCGCATCAATGGGGAAAAAATCCGTCAGGCACGCCGGGTGCTCCAGGGGGGAGAAGTGGTGGAGCTTGGCCCCTACAGCATCACCGTGGGTTTGGTGTCCCCCAGGGATCCCAATGCCACCCTTTTGACCGGCACCCCTACTCTTTTGCTGGAGCCGCGCACCGAACTGATTCGCCCGGCCACCCAACCCGACACCGCATTTGAGGTTCCCCCGGCTTCCACGGTGGTTTTTACCCCAGAGCAGCTTCCTGAAGTGCGGGCTGGCTCGGATTTTCCGCCGCCGGATTTGTTTCGAGCTGAGCAAATTGCCCTGAGCGCCCTCAAAGCCACCGGACTACCTGTGGAAGAGACCCTCTATTTGGCCTTGGGCGGCGGTATCGGCAGCTTTGTCTGGGTGGATACCCTGCGCATCTACGGGGTCAGACCGGAACACATCCGCGTCATCAGCATTGCCCGCAAACCCTACGAACGGTATGAACGGCTTTTGACCAACTGCCAGATCCCCCGCTGGAAGCGAATTCGCTCTGGCTCCGATTCTTGTCCAGACAACATTTGGGGCTGGCCCGGCTATGCCCTGCGAGATGCTTGGCGTTCCTTTTTCTCCGGCCGATTGTTGGAAGCATTCGGCTTTTTGTGGCAGGTATTTAGTGAGCCCTTGTTGGCAGATACCTATACGCCGCGGGCGGGGGATGTATTTGCCTCAATGGATCGGGAGGCAGCCCGAATTGGTTGGGAGCAAATGTTGTGTTACGGCCATATTCGCGCCATTCGCAAAACGGAGGATGGGCGATATGTGGTGGCCTATTCGGCAACGCGGCCCGGCCATACAGATCACCGTTTTATGGTGGCCAAGTATCTCCATTTGGCAACTGGATATCCGGCCATCAAGTTGCTCAACGACCTGCAGGAGTTTCGCGAAAAAACAGGAGATTTGAGATCGGTGGTACACGGCTATGAGCCTCATGATCACGTTTATGAGCAGTTGGAGAAACAAGGTGGCACCGTCCTAATTCGGGGATTTGGGATCGTCGCCTCTCAGGTGATGGAACGCCTTTACGAAGCCCGCAAAGTCAACCCCCGCATCTCGGTGGTGCATCTGAGCCGTGCGCCCAAAAGCGGTAATCGCTTCGGACGAGCCAAACGGGCAGTGGAGAACCATTGGGAGTTTCAGCCCTTCAACTGGCCCAAGGCCACTTGGGGAGGAGTTCTGCGTGCCAAATTGGAAGCGGCGACCCCCCTGGAACGGCGCGAACTGCTGGAAGCTTGGGGCGGCACCACGACAGCAAGTCGGCGGAAATGGCGGCGGATCGTGCGGCAAGGGTTGCGAGAGGGCTGGTACTCGATTGTGTTCGGCAAGGTGGAGTCGGTGGTTCCCGGCGACAAGGGTAAGCCGGTAACCTACATTCGAGGTACCCACAACAACACGCAATTAAAGGTGGAGGCCGATTTCGTTATCGACTGTACGGGTTTGGTTTCGGATCCCATGACCAATCCTCTCCTCAACGATCTAATTACCCACTACAACCTGCCCCTCAATCCTCACGGGCGCTTGCATGTCTCCAACGACTTTGAGCTGGTGGAGATGCGCAACCGGGATGGGCGAATGTACGCTGCCGGGATCATCACCTTGGGCGGGCCCTATGCGCCGGTGGATACGTTTTTAGGTTTACAGTACTGTGCCCATCGCTCGGTGGAACACCTGGCTCGACTGCGGGCACCGGGGGTCAAAGGCTTAGAAGGGATCCGATCCCTGTGGCAATGGTGCAAGTGGGCCCTAAACATCAGCCCCTAGCTTGCCGACATTGGGCAACGCTCCTGGATTTTGCCGGATGTTTATGGTTATCAACGCTATTGTTGGCGACACATCATGGCTATTCCCCATCCCGTTGAACCTGGTGAAAGGGGTGTTGCGTTGATCCCCAACTCTTCCATACCAAAGGGGGAAGGGTTGGGGGTGAGGGCCAGAAGATTCTCTCAAACAGACCGGGAGCGAAATAGATCCTGATGATCTCGATAGGCAAAACTGCTGGAGGAAAAGATGACTCCGACCTTGATTGGCCGCTGGCAAACTCGCATTTTCTTATTGGCCACCGTTGGTGTTTTGGCAAGTTTACCCTTTTATTTTGGGATCACTGGACATGGCGGCAGCCTCACCTATTTTTGGGTGCTGTTCTACGTAGGTCTGTTTGGCTGTGTTTGGGATGTTGTTTATAACTACCTGATGGGGTGGATGTGGGATCACGATTGGCCTGGGATCCTTCAGCTTTTGGCCGGCATTTGGGAAGGGCTTTTTTTGGGTACAGTCTTGAAGGTGGTGGGTCTTCCTTATATCCCAACCCAACGGTTTGACTTGGGAGATTTTATTCTCCACTACAGTGTGGTCTGGGTTTGCCTTTACCTCAGCGCTTGGGTGGTAATGCGCATTTTGTTTCCCCGCTGGCGCTTTCGCGGTGGAGAGTGGCTGGGGCCATGGCCGCGCTCCGGCAGCTAGAAAGGGGATCCATTGCCGTTAGAATCGGGCTGGGAGCATGACTTTAGTCAATGATACGCTGGACTATACTGAAAATAATGTACAGTATGTTCAGTATGGCTGCTTGGTATGGCTAGGTATGTAAAACCGAGAGAAGCGGCGGATTATTTTGGGGTGTGTCTCCACACCTTGAGGCGATGGGAACAGAAAGGCTGGATCCATGCAATACGTACACCATCCGGTAGGGCGAGAAGGTATGACCTCGACAGCTACATTGGCCTCCGGCCCGCTGACGCGAACAAAGCGCCCAGAAAGGCCAAACGAGTCGTTTTGTACGCCCGAGTCAGCAGTCGAGGGCAGAAACCAGACTTGGAGAGACAGATTGCAAGACTGGTTAACCTCTATCCTGGAGCCGAAGTGGTCGGAGAGGTTGGCGGCGGTCTCGACTTCAAAAGACCAAAGTTCCTTGCCTTATTGGAACGAGTTCGTGCGGGAGATATCGGAACGATTGTGGTCGCTCACCGGGATCGACTCTGCCGGTTTGGATTTGAGTTCGTTGAGTGGTACTGCCGTCAATACGGATGCGAAATCTTGGTTCTCGATGACGATCACCTTTCTCCCCAGCAGGAACTGGTTGAGGATATCCTCACCATCCTGCACTGCTTCAGCAGTCGGCTCTACGGACTCAGAAAATACCGGGCTGCAATCGAGAAAGATACGGATTTATCCGGAGCCAGCGCTGGCTAAAGTTTGGAAGCGGTGGCAAGCGGCGTGCCGGTACTGCTACAACCAAGCGATTGCCTATCAGCGCCAGCATGGTGCCCCAAAAACGGCCAGAAAGCTGCGGGACATCATCCTGCGCTCCGACCTACCCGAGTGGGTGAAGGACGCCCCCTGCCACATCAAGCAGAACGCGGTCGTCGAGGCGTGGTTGGCGTTTCGCCGAAGCAAAGACGCGAGGTTTCGCAGTGTGCGGGACAGGTCGCATACGCTGCAATTCAACGCCGGCAACTTTCGCAATGGGACGTGGTATCCGAAACTCACCCGAGGTTTGGCGTTCCGTGCATCCGAGGAGATGCCCAGAGAGTGGGCACGCGGAACTGAGCTAATGCGGGTGAAAGACAGATGGTATGCCATCTTTCCTGAGCCCGTGAACGAGCAGTGTTCGTTAGCAAAGGGGGTTGTTGCGCTTGACCCTGGGGTAAGAAGTTTCCTTACAGGGTTTGATGGGGCGGGCTTTGTAGATATCGCCAAGGGGGACTTTGGCAGGATCGTTCGGCTGTGCTACCACCTAGACGATCTGCAATCTAGGCTGAGTAAAGCACCGAGACCCAAGCGTAGGCGAATGCGGCAAGCGGCGTTTCGTCTGCGGGAGAGAATCAGGAACTTGGTGGACGAGTGCCATCGCAAGGTAGCGGCGTTCCTAACGGATAACTACCGATTGATATTCCTCCCCACTTTCGAGTCAGCCAAGATGGTTGCCAAGGCAGGGAGGAAGTTTGGTAGCAAGACAGCAAGGGCGATGCTCACCTGGGCGCACTACCGGTTCAAGCAGCTCCTGAAGTTTCAAGCCAAGAAGAAAAACGTGGTTGTCGTGGAAGTATCGGAAGCGTACACCAGCAAAACCTGTACCAAGTGCGGGCACATCCACACTAAGTTGGGTGGCGCAAAGGTGTTTCGATGCCCAAAGTGCAACCATAGGCTACCACGAGATTGGCAAGGCGCTCTGGGTGTTATGCTCAGGGCTTTGCGGGATACCGCCTTTCTGTTTGGACTCCGTCCGAGTAGCGCGGTCGCGTCAGCATCGCGTAGTGACAACGGAAACGGACAGAATGCTATCGCTTCACCGCTGAGCAGTAATGCTTAGCAGTGTTCAGCGTAAATGTATCAGAAAGCCATTTCCAGTAGCCATAGAACGGCTTGCTGCCTAATACCTGCACTTTCTTGGGAAAAAGGGTAAACTACCCGGCTCCAACCGCCCTCCACACCCCCCGTATACGGGGGGATGGACCTACATACCTGCACAGCCAAGTTGCTGGAGAGCCCAAACCGTGCATGGATTTCGCGGTCGCTCAGAGACTGAAGCTGAAGAGCGTTGGTTATCTTCTCTGGCGTGTTTTGGTTGGCAGGCCTGGGCAAAGGCATCCAAAGTTGCATCCAGCTTTGTGGCTTGCGAGGCAGATACCTTGAGCTTGCAGAAGATAGTCAGGACTTGGGTCATGCTGGTTATATTAGGCGCTATCGCTCCCCACCGTATAGACGGTGGGGTGTCCCGCGCATTCAGATGAAGGCTGCTGGCCGGACAGGCGCTAGATTGGCTGATTAACCATGGATACTCGCCTAATCAACATCGGCTTTGGCAATATCGTCGCCGCCGGGCGCGTTATCGCCATTGTCAGTCCTGAGTCAGCTCCCATCAAACGCATCATTAGCGACGCCCGCGAAAGAGGCCAGTTGGTGGACGCGACCTACGGTCGCCGCACCCGCGCCGTAATCATCACCGATTCCGGGCACGTCATCCTCTCGGCCATTCAGCCGGAAACCGTTGCCAACCGCTTCCTTACTGCCAAAGTCGGTGCGCCGGAGGAACCTGAGTAAGGGCCTCACAAGCAGCCTGCGAGGCCGAGAGTGAGATATCCTAAAACAAACCAAACCAGCCAACTGTCCAGCCGTCCTTTGTCGCTCTCCGCCTATGGCAGTTTCTTCCACTACGCTCTCCTCGCCAACTCCCCCTGAGTGCCTGCAGCAACAGGAAGCCCCTCGGCCTCCTGCCACTCGCGGTCGCCTGGTGGTTTTGACAGGGCCCAGTGGGGTGGGCAAAGGCACTCTGGTCAGCCAATTGCGCCAGCGCCACCCTGAGCTGTACTTTTCTGTCTCGGTAACCACCCGCCCCCCCCGCCCTGGGGAACAGGAAGGCGTCAACTACTACTTCCGCACTCGCGAGGAGTTCCTCAACCTGATTGAAGCCGATGAGTTGTTGGAATGGGCCCAGTACGCAGGTAACTTTTACGGCACTCCCCGCGAGATCGTGTTCCAAAAACTCAGCCAGGGTCAGGATGTGCTTCTGGAAATTGAACTGGCCGGGGCCCGCCAGGTGAGACAACAGTGTCCCGATGCCATTCGCATCTTCCTGTCTCCTCCCTCGCTAGAAGAGCTCGAACGCCGCATTCGCGAACGCGGACAAGACTCTGAAGCCAGCATCCAACGCCGTCTGCAACAGGCTCGCAAAGAATTGGATGCCAAAGACGAATTCGACTACGTGATCGTCAACGACAATCTAGAGCAGGCTCTACAGGAGCTGGAAGCCTTGCTTTATCCTCCCTCTCCAGGGAAGGGGCAATCCTAGGAGCTCTGCGACTCTACGCGCTTTTTTCCGAGAGCTCGCGTCTTTTTCTTAACTAAAAAACGGCGACACAAGCCTCGGCATCCACGCCAAGTGCTTTTTGACACTCCCCCGACTCAAGTCGGGGAATTCTCACGCAGTCCACAACCGGAATCGCGAAGGCGCTGTCAAGACGCCCCTACACACAAAGGGATAGCTTAGTAGCCCCGCACTTGAGTGCGGGGCGGAAAAGCCCGCTAGCCACTTTAGTCGCTTACCCATGATGGGGGTCGTTGATATAGTTTCATAGCTCAAACAACCTCTTCCTGACTTCTCCTACCAAGACCTTTTTCCTTCTCTTTGGCCAAAAAATGAGATGAACAACCGCTAGCCCCACACCATGGTTGTAGTGATTGTACCGTTGACTTTCCTCTCGCACTATCGCTTGCCCATGTCAGACTGCGGTTGTCATGCCGCTTGCCAACAATGATGGAGTGCGGCTGTCAGCAGGTTCGAGTCAGGAACAGGGAGCTAGTCCCCCTATCAGAGTACTTGTGTCAACAGTCTAATAAGGTGTACAACTGTGCTTTGTACTATGCGAGACAAGTCTATTTCAAAACGAAGCGATGGGCAAGCTATGGTGCGCTTTGCGCTGAGATGGTGAGAACCCAAAACAAGCACTTCATCGCAATGTATGTCTCCGCCGCACAACAGACCTGTAAGTCTGTAGCTGGAGTGGGTCTATGCCAAGCCTGCTCAGCCCAAATCACTGGATCCGAGAAAAGCTCTAGCAATTGACCACGGAGTCAACAACTGGCTTACGTGCGTTAGCAACTTAGGACATAGCTTCATCATTGGTGGCCGCAAAGTCAAGTCCTTTAACCAGGGGTACAACAAGGAGCTGGCTAGGCTCAAGACTCACAAGCTGCGGGGGTTTTGGTTGCAAAAGCTTCGTCGAATTACGGAAACCGGAGAATGCAATCCACAAAGCTGTGGGCAAGGTCATTGACTTCTGTTTGCACCACTCAATTGGGAGAATAGTCTTTGGTTGGAACAAAGAATGCGGTTTAGGGAAGGTCAATAACCAAAACTTTGTTTTCATTCCAACAGGTCGGTTCAAGGAGCGTATTGCGCAATTATGTCAGCATTATGGCATGGAGTTTATTGAGGTAGAGGAGGCGTACAGCTCGCAGGCAAGCTTCCTAGATGGAGATGAGCTACCTAATTATGGTGAAAAACCCGACGGGTGGAGACCCTCTGGGCTGAGGCGAATGCTGCCGCCAACCTGCTTAAGAAAGTCAGCAGAACCTTGGGGCTTTGCCTTCAGGAACTGTCTAGAGGCGCTTTGACAACGCCGTTACGGGTTCTTTTGTGGACTGCGTAAGAATCCCCCGCCTTTAGGCGGTGGGAGTGTCAAATATACCTACTTTTCGAGGCAAGGCAGCAATCTCTCTGGACGCTTTCCAGGTCTAAGTAGGGGAGTATCTTTAGTCATTTAGACAGGCCAAAACCCTTATAGGAACTCAGGTACGGCCTGTTAAAGAATTAAAGGGCACAGTAGCAACACCTAGCAAACCAACTTCGGAAGCAGGATGGATTGATTAGTACCGCCAGTTCCCACGGCTAGGGTATGCTGGTGAGCAGTGAGCAAGTTTCCTGCCTTTTCTTTTGAGGAGAGAATATGCCAGAACCGGAATCCTCCTCAGCCCAC
Organism: Synechococcus sp. JA-3-3Ab; assembly: GCF_000013205.1. Lineage (NCBI taxonomy): Bacteria > Bacillati > Cyanobacteriota > Cyanophyceae > Synechococcales > Synechococcaceae > Synechococcus > Synechococcus sp. JA-3-3Ab. Next base: position 2,714,450 of record NC_007775.1, read on the forward strand.
ATTCTGGTGATCGAAGATGAGGCCAAACTGGCCCGTTTCCTGGAAACCGAGCTGGCCTATAGGGGATATCGGGTGAGTGTGGTCGGCGATGGCACGGTGGCCTTGGCGGCAGCCCGCGACCAGAACCCCGATTTGGTGCTGCTGGACTGGATGTTGCCCGGGATCTCGGGGTTGGAAGTTTGTCGGCAGTTGCGCTTGACGGGCAACCGCGTGCCCGTGGTGCTGATGACTGCCAGCGACGAGGTGGCAGATCGGGTGGCAGGTCTGGATGCTGGGGCAGATGACTATGTGGTCAAACCCTTTAGCCTTCAGGAGTTGCTGGCGCGGATACGGATCTATCTGCAGCCCCCCAAGGGATCTGGCGACAGCCGGTTGGTGTTTATGGATCTGACGCTGGATCCGGTGACACGCCAGGCAAGCCGGGGAGAGCGACAGGTGGAGCTGACGGCCAAGGAATACGACTTGTTGCGCTACCTGATGGAACACCCCCGCCAGGTGCTCACACGCCAACAAATTTTGGAGCATGTGTGGGGCTATGACTTTACAGGCGATTCCAACATCATCGAGGTCTATATTCGCTACTTGCGTCTTAAGATCGAAGGCCCAGGGGAGAAGCGCCTGATCCAGACGGTGCGCGGGGTAGGCTACGTGTTGCGCGAATAGGAGGCCGACATCCCCCAGAAGAATGGCCTGGGCAGCCTGGGGGGATCGCTGCTGCGGCAAGATTGGGGAGAAAAGAACCCGGAGAGGATTTCGTCCTGCTAGCAGGTGAGGTTGATGGAAGCCGACTGCTGGAAATGAATGGGGGGATTTTGGGGTGCAGAGGGTGTTGTCGATGAATCTAGGGAGTGCAGGGCTGCTGGGCCTTACCTTCAGCTCACCGGGAGAATTTGTCTTCCGCTTTCCCCCCGAAACCCCTCTCGTAGGTGGGCTGGGGCTGCGCTGGTACGGCCTGCTGATGGCCATTGCCGTGTTGCTGGGGCTGCTCTTGACCAAAGCCTTGGCGGAGGCCCGCCACCTGGAGAAGGAGCCAGGCGAGGCCAGCGAACGGGTCGAGATCCTGGCCCTGTGGCTAGTGGTATCGGGATTTCTGGGCGCCCGCCTCTACTACGTCCTCACCCACTGGTCAGAGTTCCAAGACAACCCCCTCCTGGCCTTTGCCATCTGGCGGGGAGGCATCATCATCCACGGTGGGATCTTGGCTGGTGCACTTGCCCTCTACCTTTACTGCCGCGCCACCGGGATCAACGGCTGGAAGTACGCCGATGTGATCACGCCGGGGCTAATCTTGGGCCAGGCCATTGGGCGCTGGGGCAATTTTTTCAACTCTGAGGCCTATGGAGCCCCCATTCCCCCAGACAGCAGTTGGCCCTTGCGGGTATATATCCCCCCCCAAGCCCGCGAGCCTGACTACAGCCAGTTTGAGTTTTTCCACCCCATCTTTTTCTACGAAAGCCTGCTCAACCTGCTTCTGTTTGCTCTCTTGATGGGGATGTTCTGGCGCTTCCCCAAGCTCAAAGATGGCACCTGGGTCTGGACCTATGTGGTCGGCTATAGCTTGATCCGCATCCCTTACGAAATTTTGCGCGTCTCGGCGGTGGCCTATCTGCCGGGAACTTCCATCAAGGCCGCCTACGTGGCCAGCGCCGTAGGCCTGGTGCTGGGGATCGGCATGCTGGTCTATATGTACCGGCTGCGCTTCGACCCCGATTTGGAGCAGTTGACAGCTTGGCTGGCCCAACAGGCAGGGCTAGAACAGGAGACGGCTGCTGAGCTGGTGCAGCGGGCCTGGGCCATCCAGCAAAAGCACCGCCGCGCTGACTTGCTGGATCGCGTCACCCTGGCCATGCCCCACTTTCCCAGCGCCCTTGCCCCCCATCTCTCTTTGGGCCAACGGGAGCTGCTGCTGCGGCAATTGTTCTGCCGCTTGGAAGGTCGGGATCCCGCTGGAGAAGGGCTTCCCCAGCCAAGTTAGCGCCAGAGCTATCGGGCCGGACTAGGCCACCCAAACTAACCTTCAGGTCTTCAGACTTTGCAGCCACGCTTCTAGGGCGCGGATGGGAGCGGGATCCCGGTAGAGGCGCTCTTGGCGGGCTTTTACCCGCTGCCCTATTTCCTCACGCCAGCGGTCATCCAGGCCCAGCCGCACGGCAATCTGGATGTACTCCTCTAGGCTAGAGGCGATGGTCTCGTAGATCCCCATCTGCCGCAGGATGGCGTAGGTGTGGCGGCCCCGCATCAGGGATCCCGGCAGCGTGACGATGGGCAGGCCATGGGGCAGGGCTTCCAGGGTGGTGTTGCCGCCGGACCAGCCGATGCTATCCAGGTAAACATCCCCCAGGGCGTTGTAGGCGGCATATTGGGCAGGCGAGAGCTCCGGCAACAGCAGCACATGGTCTTCAGCGGCCAGGCCGTAGGCTTGAAAGGCCCGCTGCAGCCGTTGCCAAAAGCGCTGGCGGATCCCTTGGGAGAGGCGGCCTCGCAAAAACAGGAATTGACACCGCCCCACTTCCCGAGCAATGCGGGGGAACACCTCGTCGTACTGCGGCAAGTACTTGAACAGAGATTGGGCGCAGAGGTAGAGCACCCTGTCGGGATCCACCCCCCAGGCTAGCCAGTCCACAGGGGCGGGGTCAATGTCCAGAGGGATGTAGTAGGTGCCGATGCCGGGCAGGGGCAGGAGCTGCTCGGTGTAGTGGCCGGCCCCGTCCGGCGGCTCCATCAGCTCGCTGCTGAGGAAAACATCCATTGTTGGCAGGCCAGAGGTTTGCGGATGTCCCCAGGCCATGGCCTGCACAGGGGCCAAACGCAGGGCGGCCAACTGGGCACAGACCGGGTCGATGCCCACCTCCGGGTAGAGGAGCACGTCCAGTTGCGCCTCCCGAAGGGTTGCCTGCCACTCCGCCAGGCTGCGGGATCCGGCCACAGACTGCTCAAAACGAGGGGGCAGGGAGCGCGTGATCTCGTCTTGGACGGCCGAGGTGTGGAAGCCGTAGAGGGCCACTTGGGAGCGATCCAGAGCTTCTACCCAGCCGCCGGTCAAGATCTTCCACACCGAATGATCCCGGAACAGGCCGGAGACGATGCCCACCCGCAGCCGGCCAGGACCTCGCCGCAGGACAACAGGGGGCTGGGGGTAGCGGGCCGCCATCACCTCCCCCACCAGGGATCCGTACAGGTGCTGCAGCTCGCGGTCGTTCTGGCCCTGGTAGGGCACAAAGAAGGGTTGGACGGAGCCGACGCCGGCGGCAGCGCGCTCTAAAGCAGCGGGATCCCGCGGCAGTTGGGCCCAGCGGGCCTTGACCTGTTCCAGCGCTTGGCGGTGGCGCTGGCGGGCGCTTGCAATTTGCTCAGGGGTGTCGTAGAGCAAAGGCAACTGGCTGACGCACCAGCCCAGGGCCGCGGCCAAATCGGCGGGATCGGCCTGCCAGAGGCGGTAGAACAGCTCCGCTGCTTCCGCCTCCCGGCCACAATCGCGCAGCAGGATGGCCAGCGTGTAGGCGGCATCGGCAAAGTCCGGCTGCAACTCCAGAGCCTGCTTCAGGGGTACCAGGGCCGCCTCCAACTCCCCCTGTTGCCGCAGCACCAGCCCCAACTGGTACAGAACTTCCGGATCCGGCCCCCCCCTGCTCCAGAGCCTGTTGGAGGTGAGCTTTTGCCTCCTCCAGGCAGCCTACCTGCTTGAGGACAATTGCCAGATTGTAGTGGGCGTCGGGAAACCACGGCTGCTGGGCCAAGGCCTGCTGCATCAGGGCAATGGCTTCTTCCAGGGATCCCTGCTGCTGCCGGCAGATCCCCAAGAGGTGCAGCGCCTCCGGGTGGGCGGGCTGGGCTTGCAACACCTGTTGGTAGAGGGAGATGGCCTCCGGCAGTTGCCCCGCCTGGTGATGGTGGACAGCCTGAACCAGCAGGCGCTGCAGGTGCTGTTCCTGGTTCTCTCGGCTGGGGCCAAAGCCCTTTCCCGGCGGCGACATCTTTAGCCGTTGGGAAAATTCAAAAAGCCTGCCAAGGCCGGGGCAATCGGCAGCAGGGTCATCACCATCAAAAAGAGGGCCAGCAACGCCAAGGCATCCCGTTGGCCGTCGGTCTCGGTAATCTCATCCTGCGGGGGACGCTCCGGCTCGCGGGCAATAAAGAGAATCAGCAGCGCCCAGTAGAGGGCCAAGACGTTGCTGATGGCCGCCACCGCCAGGGCAATCAGGGTAATCACCGTGGCGCGGGCCGCCGTCTTCCGCCCGTACACCGCCTGCACAATGCGACCCCCGTCCAACTGCCCCGCCGGCAGCAAGCTCAAGGCGGTGATGGCCAGGCCAATCCAGCCCACCGCCACGAAGGGGTGAATGGGCACCAGCTCCGCCTGCAACTGGGATCCCAGCACCAGCCGCGCCAGCGTGCCCACCAGGATGGAGCTGCGAAAGATCTCCGTGGGCACGTACAGCCCCCCGGAGCCAGACAGCCTTAGGCCGACCAGCAGCACCACCAAGGAAAGGAGGCCGCCCGCCGCCGGGCCGGCAAAGGCGATGTCGAACAGGGCCTTGCGGTTGGGCACCGGCGACTGGATGCGGTTTAGGGATCCCAGCGTGCCGATCCCCAAGCTGGGGATAACAAAAGCCGGGCTGAGGCGCACCCCATACCTGCCGGCCATCCAGCGGTGGCCCGTCTCGTGCACCAGCAAAATGGCGAAGATCCCCGCCGCCACGGGCAGGGCCTCCACCCAACGCCCCGGCGCCTCCAACAGCCGGAAGCCGAACAGGTTGGCCCCCACCTCCAAAGTGGCCAGAAAGCTAGCCAGCATTAGGCCTGCTGCCAGAATCTGGGCTCCCCTCGAGGTGCGGTAGTTAACAATCTCATCTGGCAAGACCACCACCGCCGGCTTTTCTGAGGCATCTTCCACCAAAAACAGTTGGTAGCGGCTGCCCAGCCGCTCCCTTAGCCTTTCCTGCAGCAGCGGCACCACCCCCTCCGCCTCCCGCCGTAGGTTGCCCTTGAAGATCGCCCCCTCCCCATAGGGGATGGTCTCAGTCACAAAAAAGGTGTCCAGGCTGAAGATGGACTGAATGGCCTGCAAATCTTCCGCAGAGATGCCCCGCAAGACCAAAGGCTGCTCGGCAGGCGTCTCCCCAGCCCCTTCCGAGGGGATTTCCTGCCACTCCTCCATCTGGGCCAACTGCTGCCGCCGCGCCTGCAGCTCCTGCTGGGCCAACTGACGGGTTTTGCGCCCCACGGCAATGTAGAGCCCCGTGAACACCAGCAACAGCAGCAGGAAGCCGGCGAAGTTGAGGTAGATCCCCAGCAACAGCAGCCCCAGAAAGACCACCCACGGCAAAAGGAGCAGGGATCCCTGTAACCACACCCAGACGGCCAGGGATCCCCGCCGGCGGGCTCGCCAGAAGCCCCAACCCAAAAACGCCAGCGTTCCCAACAAAAAGAGGGGCGTAATCTCGGCGGCGATGTTCATGGCTAACCCACGAGGCTTACCAATAGGGAGCTGGAGTCAAAACGGCTCAAGCGGAAACAGCCGTTCCTTCAAACCGAGGCTCCGGCTGCTCCCACAAGTAAAAGCCAGCTTTGCGCGGTTTGAGCAGGAACAGCCGCAGGAACTGGTAGGCGTTGTTGAGGTAAAGAGGCAGCTTGCGCAGGCTCTTGAAGGGCCCAGCTCCGCGGGCAATCTCCCTCAACTTGGCGTTGTTGGCCACGCACTTCTGCAGCCGGCGCACAAACTCGGGGTTCTCCACATCCAGCACCACCGGGAAGACCTTGGCCGCCTCGCGGTTGGTCTTGTAGATCACCTCCATGTCGTAGGTGTGCGGATCCAGGCCCAGGAGGCGGTAGAAACCTGGGCGCTCGCCCACGTCGTTGAGGTACATGGTGGCAAACACCGACAGCAGGAAGAAGCGACACCACAGCTCCGCCACCCACCCCTCGAGCAGCCGCGGCTGGCTCAGGAGCATGAGGGCAAAGAAATCGCCGTGGCGGTTCTCGTCCTGGCACCAGTTCTTGAAGAAGTTGAAGATTGGGTAAACGCGGTTTTCGGGGTGAGCCTCCAGGTGGCGGTAGATGAGAATGTAGCGCCAGTAGCCGATCTTTTCGGAGAGATAGGTGGCGTAGAAGATAAAGCGGGGCGCAAAGTAAGTGTAGGACTTGTGCTTGGTCAAAAAGCCCAAGTCAAAGGCCATGTTGAAATCGCCCATGGCGCGGTTGAGGAAGCCGGCATGGCGAGCTTCATCGCGGCTCATCAGGGCAAAGCACTCAGCCAAGACCGGGTTGGTCTCCTTCAGCCTGCGGGATAGCTCCTTGTAGAGGAGGAAGCCGGAGAACTCCGCCGTGCAGGAGCGCTCCAAAAACTCCACAAACAGCCGCCGCGCCTCCGGATCGAGCCGGCTTTCCCAATCTTGGTTGAACTCCTCGCCGCGGACGAAGTGGTGGCGGTTGTAGTCGGCGCGAAACTCCTCCAAGATGGCCCGGAAGTCGGCCTCTCGATCGCCTAACCCCATCTTGCCGATGGCCTCGAAGTCGGTAGTGTAGAAGCGCGGCGTCAGGATGGTCTCGGTGGGCACTCGCGCCTGGGTTTGGGCAGCTCGCAAAGTGGAACTCATAGGGGTTACAGGATGAAAAGGCCAGTATACTCTCGCAGTTTACCAGCCCTTGTGGCCGGCGGGGGGATAAGAAGTGTTACCGACAGGCCCCACAACCCCCTACGACTGCACCGCCGCCGGCTGGGATCGCGCCGGATCCGTCAGCTCACTCCCCTCCTCCGAAGGAGGGATCACCTGCCAAAACAGAGGCAGGTAGCGCTCCCAGTTCTGCAGGATGCGCTCGGCTTTGGGGGAATGGGTGCGGCGGTAGTGCTCTTGGATCAGGCCCTTCAGTTGCGCTTCCGCCGCCGCCGTCTGTATCCGCTGGATGCGCACGATCTCGCCGTTGACCTTGGCGGGGAAGTTGCCCTCTTCATCGAGCACGTAGGCCAGGCCGCCGGTCATGCCCGCCCCCAGGTTGCGGCCCACCCGCCCCAGCACCACCACCACACCGCCGGTCATGTACTCGCAGCAGTGGTCGCCGGATCCCTCGATCACCGCCTGGGCGCCGGAGTTGCGCACGGCAAAGCGCTCCCCCGCCTGGCCGTTGGCAAACAGGGATCCGCCCGTGGCCCCGTACAGACAGGTGTTGCCCAGGATTACATTTTCCGCCGGATCCCGCGGGGCTTCTGGGGGAGCCAGAATGACAATTTCACCGCCGCACATGCTCTTGCCCACGTAGTCGTTGGCTTCTCCCGTCAGGGTCAGGCGCATGCCCGCCAGGGTAAAGGCCCCAAAGCTCTGGCCGGCTGTGCCCACAAAGCGCAGATCCAACAGCCCCCCTTGTCGGACAAAGCCGGTATCCCCATACAGCCGAGCCAGGGTGCCGGCAATGCGCCCGCCCACGCAGCGGTCGGTGTTGGCGATGGGCAGCTCCAGCATGGCCGCGCCGCAGGTCTCGATGGCCTTTTGCACCTCGGGCCGGGCCAAGATGGCGTCATCCAGCACCGGGCCATTGGAGTGCACCGGCTCGTGCTCCAGCCACTCTGGGCGCTTGTGGGGATCAAAGCCCGGCGGAGTTCGCAGCAGACACTCCAAATTCAAGGACTGGGTTTTCGCCAAAGCCACATCGGCGCGGGGGCAGAGCAGATCCACCCGCCCAATGACCTCCTCCAGGGAGCGGTAGCCCAGCCGGGCCAGGATCTGGCGCACTTCCTCGGCCACAAAGGCGAAGAAGGTCACCACCTGGTCCGGAGTGCCAGGGAAGCGCTTGCGCAGCTCTTCCTTTTGGCTGGTCACCCCCACCGGGCAGTTGTTGGTGTGGCACACCCGCGCCATGATGCACCCCTCGGCAATCATGGCTACTGTCCCGAAGCCGAACTCCTCTGCCCCCAGCATGGCCGCCATCACCACTTCCCAGCCGGTGCGAATGCCGCCGTCCACCCGCAGAATTACCCGCTGCCGCAGGCCGTTTTCCAAGAGAGCATGATGCACCTCCACCAGGCCCAGCTCCCAGGGTGCCCCCGCATGTTTGATGGAGCTCAGGGGAGAGGCCCCTGTGCCCCCCTCGTGGCCGGAGATCTGGATGATGTCGGCATTGGCCTTGGCCACTCCCGCCGCCACGGTGCCGATGCCCACCTCCGCCACCAGCTTCACCGACACCTGCGCCTGCGGGTTAACCTGGTGCAAATCGAAGATCAACTGCGCCAGATCCTCAATCGAGTAGATGTCGTGGTGGGGCGGCGGCGAGATCAGGGTCACCCCCGGCTTGGAGCGGCGCAGCTTGGCGATGTAGGGGCTGACCTTTTTGCCGGGCAGTTGTCCGCCTTCGCCCGGCTTGGCCCCCTGGGCAATTTTGATCTCGATTTGCCGCGCGTTGAGCAGGTACTCCGGCGTCACGCCAAAGCGGCCCGAAGCCACCTGCTTCACCGCCGAGCTGGCGTTGTCCCCCATGCGCAGGCCCTTAAGGTGAGGAAAGCGCGCCGAGGTCCCCTCGGGTGTTACATCGGTGATGGGGATGTAGCGCTCCGGATCTTCCCCGCCTTCGCCGGAGTTGGACTTGCCGCCGATGCGGTTCATGGCAATGGCCAGGGTCTCGTGGGCCTCGCGGCTGAGGGCCCCCAGCGACATTCCCCCCGTGGCAAAGCGCTTGAAGATCTCGGTGGCCGGCTCCACCTCCTCCAGGGGAATGGGATCCCGGTCGCTGCGAAAGTCCAGCAGATCCCGCAAGGCTGTGGGGGTGCGGCCCCGCAGATAGGTCCGGTAGATCTCGTAGTGGTCGGGCTGGCCTGAGGCAATGGCCTTGTGGAGCAGCTTGGCCATCTCCGGGCTGTTGATGTGGTATTCCCCCTTGGGCCGCGCTTGGATGAAGCCAAAGTTCTCCAGCTTTTTCGAGGTGAGCTGGGGGAAGGCTCGCTGGTGATTGGCCATGCCCTCGCGGGCCAGATCCGCCAGCGTCATCCCCCCCACCCGCGACACCGTGCCGCGGAAGGCCAGATCGATCACCTCTTGGCTGAGGCCGATGGCCTCGAAGATCTGGGCCCCGTGGTAGCTGGAGAGGAGGGAAATGCCCATCTTGGAGAGGATCTTGAGCAAGCCCGCCTCGATAGCTGCCCGGTACTTCAGTTGAGCTTCGGCCAGAGAGAGCTGGGGCAGCTTGCCGGCGGCCATTTGGGTTTGCGTCTTGGGCTTGTGCCACCACTGGCGCACCGCCTCATAGGCCAGGTAGGGACAGACGGCGCTGGCCCCGTAGCCAATTAGACAGGCAAAGTGGTGGGTACTCCAGCACTGGGCTGTCTCCACCACCAGGGAAGCGCGCAGGCGCAGCCCCTCCTGGATGAGGTGATGGTGGATGGCCCCCACGGCCAGCAGAGGCGGGATCAAGGCCTGCTCGGCGCTCAGGCCGCGATCCGAGAGGATTAAGATCTCTGCTCCCTCCCGCACCGCTTGCGCCGCCTCTTGACAGAGGGCTTGCACCTGGGCGGCCAGCCCTGCTGGCCCAGCGGCCACCGGGTAGAGGATCGGCAGCGTGCGGCAGGGAAAAGGCGTCTGCTGCAGGGCGGCCAGCTCCGCCTCGTTGAGCACCGGGCTGCGCAAGTGCAGCAGACGGGCATGCTCTGGGCGAATCTCCAGCAGGTTGCCTTTGGATCCCAGGTACACCTCCAAAGACATCACCAGGCTCTCCCGCAGGGGATCAATAGCCGGGTTGGTTACCTGGGCAAAGCGCTGCTTGAAGTAGTCGTAAAGGGGGTGGGGCTGGGTGGAGAGCACTGCCAGCGGCGCGTCGTCCCCCATGCTGAAAACCGGCTCTTTGCCTGTGGCGGCCATTTCCTCGATGATCATCTCCACATCTTCCGAGGAGTAGCCGCAGGCAGTTTGCAGTTGGAGCAGCTGCTCTTCGGTAAGCTGCGGGGCGTTCTCAAAGTCTTGGCTAGCCAGCTGAACGCGGTGAGCCCTTAACCACTCCCCATAGGGGTGCTGAGCTGCCACCTGGGTCTTGATCTCCCAGTTTTTGTAAAGCTGGCCACTTTGCAGATCCACCGTCAGCATCTGCCCCGGCCCCAGCCGCCCCTTTTCCAGGATCTCGGCTTCCGGCAGCGGAACCACCCCGGCCTCTGAAGCCACCACCAGCAACCCATCGCGGCTGAGGGCATAGCGGGCCGGGCGCAAGCCGTTGCGATCCAGGGTGGCGCCAATGGTTTTGCCGTCGCAGAAGACCACCATAGCCGGCCCGTCCCACGCTTCCTGCAGGCCGGCGAAGAACTCGTAGAAGTCCACCACTTCCGGGCGATCTTGCAGCTCCGGCTGGTGGCGGTAGGCCTCCGGGATCAGCGCCATCATCGCCTGCTGGCTGGAGTAGCCCGACGCGATCAAGAGCTCAAAGACCGCGTCCAGGCCCGCTGAGTCGCTGCTGCCGGGATCGATGACGGGTTTGAGCTCCTCGATGGCCTCGCCCCAGAGGGGATGGGCCAGGGTGGGCTCGCGGGCAGCCATCCAGTTGACGTTGCCGAGATACGTGTTGATCTCGCCGTTGTGGCAGAGGTAGCGGAAGGGCTGGGCCAGCGACCAGCGGGGCAAGGTGTTGGTGCTGAAGCGGCGGTGATAGGTGGCGTAGGCGGTGGTGTAGAGGGGGTTGTGCAGATCGCGGTAAAACTGGCCCAGCACCGCCGATTGCACCATGCCTTTGTAGACAATCAGCCGGCAGGAGAGAGAAGCAAAATAGATGGAATAAAAGCCAAACCGGCTTTCCACCTGCCGCCGCAGACGCCGCCGCAGCAGATAGAGCTGCCGCTCCAGCTCATCTCCCGCCAGCCTGGGATGGGTGAGAAGCATCTGCCAGATAGAAGGCAGGGTTTGCCGCGCCATCGGCCCCAGGCACTCCGGATTGACCGGCACCTGGCGCCAGAGGGGCCGCCCCCACTCGCTGGTGGCCAAGTAGTCGTCGATAAGCTGGCGTACCGCCTGGCACTCGGCGGGAGCCTGAGGCAAAAACACCATGCCCACCGCGCTGCGGCCGGGATCCCAAGCCCGGATCTCGTCCCTCTCTGCCTGCAGCAGTTGCCAGGGAATGGCTGTGGCAATGCCGGCCCCATCGCCGCTTTGGTTGTCGCCGCCGCAGCCGCCGCGGTGCTCCATGCAGGCGAGAGCTTGGAGGGTTTTTTGCAGCAGCTCGTGGCTGGCTCTCCCCTGGCGATCCACCAAAAACCCAACGCCACAGGCATCCCGCTCTTGAAAGTGCCAGCTTTCCTGCAGGATGGGAACCGAGACCTGGGAGCGATGGGGATTCATGGGGAAAAACGGCTTGGAATGAATCACGCTTTAGAGTTGGGAAACTAGCATATCGCAATCCAATCCGGCAGGAAAAGGGGTCAGCCCCAAGTCAAGCTGGATTTTGCCGATAGGACAATCGGATAAGCGAAGAAAGCCAAAAAAGGCTCGCTACGAACAGATTTTTCCAGTTTTTCTGCCAGCTTCTTCGGCAGACTTTGGACGATCTGGGACAACCAGAGGGTATGCCTCAGCTGGCGCTGGCTTCGCTTGCCGCCAACCGGCCATGTGGAGAACTGCCATTAACTGTTATCTGAAGAAGTCGGAAAATGTATTTCGCAGATCGGAGAGCCGGTCGTTGAAGCAGGTGAGCCGGTCATCGGTGGAGCTCACCAGGGTTAAATCTGCCCTGCCGGTTGCGCCCTCGGATCCCAAGAGGGGGACGCTCATGCGGCTGGGATCCGCAGGATTCTGGGAGACGCGGATGACAGCTTGCTGGCGGTTGAACTGATAGGCCTCGGCCACGTAGCGGATGGGCTCGCTCAAATTGGGATCCACCGGCAAGCTGGGGGCCGGCAAAAGATCCACCAGCTCGGTAAAGGTGCCGCTCCGCAGGCCCACCACGGCAGCAGCCCCCAACTGGTTGCAGATGGCGATGAGCACCGGCTCTTGGGCGCTGGCGCTGACGTTGGCCAAGGTGACGGTGACGGTGGCCCGGCTGGGCGCTGGGGGATAGGTGATCTCAAAGGTGCGGGCAGAGGCGTTGCCCAGCTCGTCGCGGGCGCGGAAGCGGAGCTGCCCTCTGTAGGGCAGGATGGAGGAGAAGTAGAGGCCAAAGCGATCGCTAGGGCCCCGTCCAGGGATGTTGGCCTGGCCGGGGACGTAGGCGAGGACGGCCCGCGTCTGCCAATTGTTGGGCGGCGCATAGGGCAGCAGCGGGCCGCTATTGAGGCTGGGGGGTTCTCTGGGAGGCGGATCCGGCTGGCCATCTCTGTTCAAGTCCAGGCCGTTGCCCAAAAAAGCCACCGAGCGTTGGAGCAGGATGGGGCGGTTTTGGGTATCGACCAGAGGAGACCGCCCTTCCGCCAGCCCCGCATTCTCCACATAGACGTTGAAGGGGCGATTCAAGATCTGGTTGTCCCGCTGCCGCCGCACGTTGAACTGCAAGTAGGGCCCCACCGCGCCCGCTGTCGGGGATCCCCCTGTAATTTCAAAGTCGTCGGCCCGCAGAAAGGCATTTTCCAGCGGGCTAAGCGGCGTTGTCGCCTCGCCACAGCCGACCAGGCCGAGCGCCAAGATCGCCCCAGCTGCCAAAGATCCCAGTCTAGGTTTGACGAGATTTGGGATAAGAGATTGAACAGGGGAAGTCGGGCCCGCACAGGTGGGATGCGCAGGCCGGCAGGCAAGCTTTGGCTTCACCATTCATCTTCTCCCCACAACAGAGATTGGCGACCGGGCTGAGCGGGAAATCGGCGAAAATCCACCTGCAGCCCCCCAGCGTCGCCTGAACCACTATATCCTGAGCTTCGGTTTGGATCCCACCATCCCTATGGGGTTGGGAGCCATGAGTCGGCGATAGGGAGGGAGGAATTGAGGGAATCGCTACTCCTTTCTCCTGAGCCGGCTTGATAGCTTAGAGGGAGCGAAAGGTGGATGCCCATGTCAGATACCCCTGCAGTCTTGGTAGAACAACTCCAGAAGCGCTACGGCTCCACAGTGGCCGTGGCCGATGTCTCCTTCCAAGTAGAGCCCGGCCAGATCTACGGCATTCTCGGCCCCAACGGCGCCGGCAAAACCACCACCCTGCACTGCCTGTGCACCCTGCTGCGCCCCGACGCAGGCCGGATCGAGGTGTGCGGGATCCCCGTCAACGAAAATCCCAAGGCAGTACGCGAAAAGCTGGGCTTTGTTGCCCAGGAGGTGGCTTTGGATAAGGTGCTGACGGGGCGAGAATTGTTGCAGTTGCAGGCCGATCTCTACCACCTGCCGCGGCCCTTGGCCCAAGAGCGGATTGCCACCGTCCTCGAATTACTGGGGCTGGCCGACCGGGCCGACCAACGCATCGGCACCTACTCCGGCGGCTTGCGCAAACGCCTCGATCTGGCGGCAGGACTGCTGCACCAGCCCCAGGTGTTGGTTTTGGACGAGCCCACGGTGGGCCTAGACGTTCCCAGCCGGCAGGCCATCTGGGACTTCCTGCGCCAGCTCAAGAACACCGGCGTTACAGTGGTGCTCAGCAGCCATTACCTGGAGGAGATCGACCTATTGGCCGACCGGGTGGCCATCATCGACCGCGGCAAGGTGATTGCCGAAGGCACCCCAGAAGAGCTAAAAGCCCGCGTCGGCGGCGAGCGCATCACCGTCAAGCTGCAGGAGTTTGCGCCGCCAGAACTGGCCCAACGGGGGGCCGAACTGCTGGGATCCCTGCCCTTTGTCCAAAAAGTGGTGATCAACAGCGCCCAGGGCAACGCCCTCAACCTGGTGGTGCAGCGCAACGGGGAGGATCCCCTCAGCCAGATCCGCGCCCACCTCGAGGCCCATGGGCTGGAGGTGTTTAGCAGCAGCCAATCTCGCCCCAGCTTGGATGACGTGTATTTGGCGGCAACCGGGCAAACCCTCCTGGATGCGGAGCTGGCTGCCGCCGAAGCCAACCTGGGCAAAAAGAAAAAGTAACTTCATTTTCAAGAGCAATGCAACGGTTCCCCACGTCGATCCCTAACTCCCCAATTGAGCCATACTGATTACAGCCTTTTAATTTAAAATAGGGTACAGGTATTCAAGAGGAAGGAGAGAAAGGAATGCCGACTCATTCTTTGGATTTGCGGCAAAGAGTTGTAGCAGCCTATCAGGCAGGTAACACCTCCATCCGCCAGGTAGCTAAACGCTTCATGGTGACCAAAAGAACAGTACACCGCTGGGTGCGTCAGTACCAACAAACTCAAGATTTAGCTCCTAAGAAAGCAGGCACCAAGCGAGTGGGCATTTTGGAACAACATCGGCAGGAAGTGATGGCAATTATTACAGAACACCCAGACTTCTACCTGTGGCAGTATCAAGAACTGTTGCGCGAGCGCTTAGGAATCAATGTAAGCATCGTCACGATACATAATTTCTTGAAAAAGCAAGGAATGACTCTAAAAAAAAGACCTACCGCAGTGCAAAAGTCAAAGAAGAGGAGGTGCAAAGGGAACGACTAGCTTATAGTCAAGAAGTCAGGAATATTCCAGCGGAGGATTTGATTGCCATCGACCAGACGGGAGTCTGGGAGGGAATGGAGCGGAGAGTATCTCGGAGTTTACGTGGTCAAAGGGCTTATCATTATCGTCAGAGATACAAGGGTGAAAAGTATACAGTTATTGGAGCTATTTCCTTGAGAGGTGTAGTTGGCTGTCGTGTCATCAAGGGTGGGATGAAGAAAGGAGACTTTTTGGAGTTTTTGAGAAGCGAGCTATGTCCGAAGCTAGATGCGAGGAAGGTTGTGATTATGGACAATTTAAATATCCACAAGAGTCGGGAAGTTGAGGAATTGATTAGGGGGACAGGAGCACGAATCCTATACCTGCCTGTGTATGCGCCGGAGTTGAATCCCATTGAGATGATGTGGTCGGTATTGAAGTATTTTATTCGGCAGCTTTGCAGAATTGGGAAATATAGCATGGAGCAGACAGTGAAGACTTCTTTACTACTGATCAATCCATCCTCCTTCCGAAGTTGGTTTGCTAAGTGCTGCTATTGTACCCCTTGAGCCCTTAACAGGCTGTACAAGCTGATATGTACAAAGTTCCATTGATATTGATTGATCGATTGAAGATTGCATTGATGATTATTGATCGCAACATTGCAGGAGCCTTGGTATGACCTCTGCCGCTTCCCCCATCCAATCCAACCCGATTCCTCTATTTACAGCCGACTTTTGGCAGGAGACCTTTGCCCTCGCCCGCCGCTTGTTTATCCAATTGCAGCGTCGCCCCGCCACCCTGCTGGTCGGCATCATCCAGCCGCTGCTCTGGCTGATTTTGTTCGGGGCCTTGTTCCAGAATGCCCCTGCCGGCATTTTCGGGGCCGGACAAAACTACACCCAGTTTTTGGGGGCAGGCGTGATCGTGTTTACGGCCTTTGGCGGGGCCTTGAACGCCGGTGTGCCGGTGATTTTCGACCGGGAGTTCGGATTTTTAAACCGATTGCTGGTGGCTCCCCTCACCTCTCGCTTTTCCATTGTGCTGGCCTCTAGCCTGTTCATCGTCAGCTTGGCGCTGCTGCAGACGGCGGTGATCGTGGGGGCAGACTACGTCCTCGGCGGCGGGATCCCGGACGGGCCGGGCTTGGCGGTGGTGGCGTTGATCGTGGGCCTGTTGGTCTTGGGTTTCACCGCCCTGAGCTTGGGCCTGGCCTTTGCCATGCCGGGGCACCAGCAGTTGCTGGCCTTTATCTTTTTGGTGAATCTGCCGCTGATCTTTTCCAGCACCGCTTTGGCTCCCCTCAGCTTTATGCCCACCTGGCTTCGCTGGGTGGCCAGCCTCAACCCGCTCACCTTTGCCATCGAGCCGATTCGCCACGTCTATCGCAGCAGCACCTGGAGCTTTGCCGATGTGGTGCTGCAGGCCCCCTGGGGCGAACTCACCCTGGCGGGATCCCTGGGGCTCTTGACAGGGTTTGTGGTGGTGTCAGTGCTGCTGGTGCAGGGGGTGCTGCGCAAGAGTTTGGCCTGAGCATTTTGCCCAGGCTGTGCCCCTCAAAGCCACTGGCGGGAGACGGACTTCTCTAGCTCTGCCTGCGCTTGCTGCACCAGGGCCAGAGGGCTGTCCTTTGCTGGCGAGAGATGTAGAGGAGGGGTGAGGCTGCGGGCCTGCAGGGCCATGTGGAGCTGCAGTTCGGTTACATAGTCGCGCAGGTCAAAGCCAGCGGCAGAAGAGGAGCGAGCTGTAGCGGAAGCGTAAGAGGCAGACATCACGGCAAGAAGTCCCTCGGAAAATGGCCACCGTCGCCCTGCTACGCTATCACGCCTGCTCCCCTCGAGGGAGTTCCAGAATGTTAGCTTTGATTAAGCTTTGCAACAGATTTTGGCCATGGCGGTTCTTGAAGATTGGCAGCGCTCCAAGTTGGATCCCAGCGACGATGCCCTCTTTTACGACTATCCCCGCTTCGTAACCCATGTGGATGCCGGCTTCATCGGCCAGCTCACGGATCTCTACCGCCGCTACTTGCAGCCCCAGACCCGCATTCTCGACCTAATGAGCAGTTGGGTTTCCCATTTGCCCCCGGAGATGGATTTTGCCCATGTGGAAGGGCATGGGATGAATGCTCAGGAACTGGCCGCCAACCCCCGGCTTGACCATTTCTTCGTCCAGAACCTCAACCAAAACCCGCTTCTGCCCTTCCCGGACTGCACTTTTGATGCAGCGCTGAACGCGGTTTCGGTGCAATACCTGCAGCAGCCGGAGCAGGTGTTTGCCGAGGTGCATCGCATCCTCAAGCCCCAGGGCCTTTTCATTGTCAGCTTCTCCAATCGCATGTTTTTCCAGAAGGCCATCCAGGCCTGGCGGGATGGCTCGGAAGCAGAGCGGGTGGAGCTGGTCAAGCGCTATTTTGAGTCGGTGCCGGGATTCGAGATCGTCGAGGTGATCCAGCGGCCTGCTCCCCTGGGTTGGCTTGCCCTTTTGGCTGGCGGGGATCCCTTTTACGCTGTGGTCGGTCGGCGAACCGAGGCATGAGGCCATCCATCTTGCGCGTGGCGCCCTTGCATTTCTGGACTCCAACCGGCATGCCGCTGCGGTTCCCCGGCCTTGAGGGGCGGGTTGCTCCCTGCCGAACGACGGGGGCAAAGGCGACGAGACTGGATCCCTGAGGCAAACTGCCATCCCGAGGAGGTTCTGCGGGGGTTCTCCGGGCAAGCTTAGGAAGGGGGGGGCAAAGGGATCTGCAGCTCCACCACTGTGCCGCTACCCAAGCGGCGGTTGCGCCAGGTGATGGTTGCCCCGATTAGCTCGGCTCGGTAGCGCATGTTGAGCAATCCATGGCCGTGGCCAGGTTTCTGATCGGGATCGATCCCACCGTTGAACTCCGGCATGCCACGGCCATCGTCGATGATCTTCAGCTCCAGGTGGGTGTAAGGGGCTTCGGGATTGACAGAAGGCTCCTCTGCGCCGCTACCGGCTTGAACCTTGGGCTGAATGGTGATGTCGATGCGCCGTGCCCCTGCGTGTTTGACGATGTTGTTCAGCGCCTCCTGCACGATCCGAAAGATGTTGCTTTGGCAGGCAGGGCTGAGACGGGAGAGCAGGCCATCGGCGCGGTTGTCGAAGCGGGTGAGAAGCGGGTGAGGAGAACGCTGGGCCGCCCGTTCCAGAAGGCTGCGCAGAGCCGGGCCCAGGTTAAAAGCCCGCATGGCCAGCGGCTGCAGATCCTCGACGATCCCCCGCAACTCGGCCATGGTCTCCTGCAGTTGGACGCTCATGACGCGTAGCTGAGCCTGGCCGGCAGGGCTGAGGGTCGGATCGCCGGCGAGCTCCTGAATCTGACGAGACAGAGCTCCCAGATCCGCTAGGGTCTGATCGTGCAGATCGGCGGCCAGGCGACGACTTTCCGCCTCTCGCCCCTCGGTCAGCCCTTGCAAGGCTGCTGCCGTCGCCTCTTGACGGCGAACCTGCTCGTAGAAGGAGGCCCGCTGCAGCGCCACTGCCGCAATGTCCGCCAGCGCTTCCACCAAGTCCCTATCTGCAGGGGCAAATCCGGCGGCTTCGGGGGCAGTATCGGCAGTTGGAGGCTTCCGGCCTGCCGTCGCCAGGGGCGGAATGGAGGCGCAGAGCACACCCGCAATCTGGTTGGCATCGGTAACCAGAGGTACACACAGTAGGGAGCGGATGCCCTTCTGCAACAGCGTCTGGCGGGTGGGAAGGGGCAGCGGAAAGGTTTGGACATCGGGGATCAGCAGCGTGTCCAGATGGGTGTAGCAACTTACCCAAATGAGCTGGCTCAGCTCAGGGGTCAACGTCTGCCCCACCTGGGAAGGGATCCCCGGCTGACGGCGGTATTCCTGAAGAATGGCGAGGGGTTCTGGAGCCGCTGCAGGCTGTTGGGCGCTCGGCCCATAGCCGCTCCGCGGCGCCACAAAAGTACAGCGATCGACCTGCAAAACTTCCGCCATGCCCTCGAGGGCAATCTCTACCACTTGGTGGGGATCATAGGTGCCGCTGAGGCGCTGGGCGACCTGGCGCAACAAGCTTTCCCGCTGGGCCGAGATGCGGGTTTGCTCGTAAAGTTGCGCCTGTTGGAGGGCGATCCCCGCCTGCTCGGCCACGGCTTCCGCCAACTCCAGATCCTCCGGCTGCCAGGGGGATCCGCCGTGAGGGTAGCGCAGCAGGGCAATACCCCCCAACACTTCCTGTTGTCGCTGCGGCTGGTCAGAGGCAAACAAAGGCACCCACAACAGCCCGCTTCCCTGCCGCTGCGGCTTCAAGTCATCCGGCACCACCACCGGCTCCTTCAAGGTGGTCAGCAGGCTGGCTGCCAAGCGCAACTTGGCCTGAACCGTTTCCGACAATTCCGGCGGGATCCCCGGCTCCGGCCAGGGCTTCTGGAGGGATCCCGTCAGCGGGGCATCCAGCAAGGGCTCCGTCCCGCTCACGCGCACGGCAGGGGTGAGCTCCGGCGCATAGATGCCCACAGGATGCAGCATCTCCTGTTCTGGCTGCCAAAGGGCCAAGATACACACATCCGCCTGAAAAGCCGCACCAATCTGCTGGGTAATCGCGTGGAAGAGAGTGGTGGGCTCCAGGCTGGAGCGAATTGCCGCTGTGATCGAGTGCAACAGCGCCAGCCGTTCCGCCTGCCGATGGGCCCGCTCAAACAGGCTGGAACGAGTTAGGGCAATCGCCAGTTGGTAGGCCACCGAGCGCAACAGGTCAATCTCCTCCGGCTGCCAGGGGTGGGGTGTAGTTAGGTATACCCCCAGCAGCCCGATCATCCCCCCTGGCGCAGCAGCCAAGTCGGATCGGCCCGTCTGCGGATCCCTGCCGCCGGCTTCCCCCAGCCCGGCTCCTGCTGAGCCCACCGCTTGCAACGGGATCAGCACCGCCGAGCGAGCCTGTAGCGCCTGGAAAGCGGCCAGTCCCTGCGGCGGCAACAGATGTTCCTGAGCCGGCTGCATATGCAGGGCTATTTGCACCACCTGCCCCTCCTGCAACCGCTCGCACAGCGAGCCAAAGTCTTGGATCCGGTACACCTGCCCCAGGGACGGGGCCAGCCCAGGGCTTAGGGCCTCGTGGGTGACCTGAACCGTCTCCTGATCCGGGTTGATACTGTAAAAACAACAGCGGCTCAGCCCCTTCACCCCTTTCGAGAGAAAGGCGTGCTGCAGCTCCTTCAGGGCAGTGCTGACGATTTGATCCCACTGCAGAAAGCGGTGGACAGTGCTGGTGATGCGGTTGAGCAACGCCTCCCGCACCGCCTGTCGGCGGCTGCGCTCCAGCAGCTTGGCATTGATAATGGCGCTGGCCGTATAGGAACAAAGAAACTTCACTACTTCTACAAAGCTGGCCTCCAAGGGTGTCCGGCTCAGCAGAGCCAAAGCGCCCAGCCGCTCCTCCCCGCGGTTAATTGGGTAGGCGACAAAGCCCCGCAGGCCATTGGCCCTCACCCACTCCGGGGCAGGCATCCAGACCTCTTGATCCGGGTTGTTGCTCAAGAGGGGCAACCCTTGCTGGACCACACGCCCCATAGGGCTGTCATCGGGGTAGATTCGCTCAATTTGGGCGTGGGCAGGGCTGAGCAGGCCAGCATGGGCCACCGACCGAAAGCAACCCTCTTGCGGGTCGAAAAACCAGAGGCGAGCGGAGGCCACGCCCAGGCGGCTCACCATCTGGTGCACTAGGGTTTGAGCCAACTTGAGCAGGCCTTGCTCCCACACCTCCGGCTCCGCCGCTTCTGAAGCCTCTTGCGAAGAGAGCAGCACCAGTTCCTGAACGATTTGGTTGGCAGCCTGAAGCTGGATCAAGAAAGTGGAATCCGGATCGACAAAAGCCTGCAAAGGCATAGCAGCAAGCAATAGAAAAGTCAACTCCAACAGCCTGAACTCAGGCAACCACCTTCTGCACCGCCTCCAGCCGCCCCAAAGCCCAGCCCCGCCGCTGCAACAGCGCAAAAGAGGCCATCAAATCCGGCCCCTGCAGATCCCCTGTCAGGGCGGCCCGCAAGCTTTTCAGCAGCAGGCCCTTTTTCATCCCCTGGCTTTTGGCCACCTCTTCCACCAGCGGTTTTAGGCTGTCCGCGGAAACTGGCTGGGGCAACTCAGCAGCAGCCAACGTGGTGGCCATGGCGGCCATCGCTTCCGCCACCCCCGGCAGGCGCAACTGTTCCAGAGCCGGCAACGAGTAGCTGAGGGGCTCTTGAAACAAAAAGCGGCTCAGGGGAGGAGCCTCCGTCAGGCGGTCGATGCCCTCGGCGATTAGGCAGGCCACCTCTTCCAGCCAAGTGGGATCCGGCACGGATCCCAGGTCAAACCCCGCCGCCTGCCAAAAGGGTGTCAGCCGCTCCACCAATTCTGCCGGGGAGAGCTGCTTGATGTACTGGCTGTTGATCCAGTTGAGCTTGTTCCAATCAAAACGAGCGGCAGCCCGGTTGACCCGGTCGAAGTCAAACATCGTAGCCGCCTTTTCCAACGAGAAGATCTCTTCCCCATCGGGAGGCGACCAACTGAGCAAAGCCAAGTAATTCTTGAGAGCTTCCGGCAAGAAGCCCATCTGCTGAAACTCCGCCACCGAGGTCGCCCCATCCCGCTTGGAGAGCTTCTTCCCTTCTGGATTCAGGATCAGGGGAGAATGGGCAAACTGCGGCGGTTCATGACCCAGAGCGCGGTAGAGCAAGATCTGCTTAGGCGTGTTGCCGATATGGTCTTCGCCACGGATGACATGGGTGATGCCCATGTCGATGTCGTCCACCACCACTGCCAGGTTGTAGAGAGGGTAGCCATCCGCCCGCGCGATCACCATGTCTCCCCCCAAATCCTGGGTGTTCCAGGTAATGGGGCCGCGGATAAGATCCACCCACGACACCTCCAGGGGCTCCTCGATCTTGAAACGGATCACCGGCTGCCGACCCTCGGCTTCATAGGCCCGTCGCTGCTCCTCAGTGAGAAAGCGGTGGCGGTTATCGTAGCGGGGAGCCTTGCCGGCGGCCTTCTGCGCAGCGCGCATTGCTTCTAGCTCCACCTCGCTGACATAGCAGCGGTAAGCCAGCCCCTGGTCCAAAAGCTGCTGCACCACCGCTTGGTAGCGCGCGATGCGGTTGGACTGGTAGATGGGCCCCTCATCCCAATCCAGTCCCAGCCAGGCTAGCCCTGCTAAGATGTTGCGGGTGTAGCGGGGGGAAGAGCGCTCGCGGTCGGTGTCTTCGATGCGCAAAATGAACTGGCCACCGTGGCGGCGAGCGTAGAGCCAGTTAAACACCGCCGTCCGGGCGGTGCCGATGTGCAAGTTGCCAGTTGGGCTAGGGGCAAGGCGAACGCGAACACTCACAGGCAACGGTTCTCAAACAGTGCATCCCGATCCTAGTCGGCAGGGGGATCCCGTGTCATGTTGGGGGCTGCAACCGTTGTCAACCGAAGTCTTTCGGGTAGAATCCGCCTTAGCTGCCGGTCAAGAGGTAGGCTCCCCGGGGGTCAAGGTTGGTGGGCAACGCCCAGCTTCTGCTTTTTCCGGTGTTGAGGAACGAACTACAGTAGCGTAGGAGGAACTACAGCACATGCGTCTAACCCTGGCGATTGTTCTGGGCTGTCTAGCCGCCGGGATCCCGGCGGGGGCTGTTTTTGCCCAAATTGCCTATCCTTCTTACCCGGTGGGGGATGCCCTGGATGCGATCCTGCTGGATAGGGGCAGAGATGCGGATCCGGTGGTTTTCCCTGAAGAGGTAGTGCGCTCCCAGGCCCGGCGAACCACCGCCTTCTTCACCACTTTGCTGAACCAGCGCACCAACATCCCGCCCTTGCGCTCGCTGGATTTGCCCAGCCCCTACCAAGCCTCGGTCCGCACCCAGGCTGGCTATTACCGCGTTACCCAGACAGAGCCTGTTTTGGACGCCGAGCTCCTCCGCTAGGCAAGGCAGATACCCAGCCTGCATTGTGTAGAACCTCTACAAATTCGTGGTTTCGGCCAGGGGGCGTCGGGCCGAGAGGCTAAGATCGGCTTGTAGCGTGTTCAGGCTGCCTATGTCTGCCCGATCCAAAGTAGAAGCCCTCCCCAAGGGCATGGATCCCCGCCAGTTCACTGCAGCCGATGTGGCGGCCATTGCGGAGCGTCTGGAGCGCAACGAGTACCCCAACGTGTTCGACTGCCTGGAGGATTGGCACACCCTGCGGGCCATTGCCTTTTACTCTCCCGAGCTGGTGGCTCCTTATGCCCATCTGTTGGAGTGGGAAGTGGATGAAGACTAGAGCTGTCCTTGTAGCTCTGAGCTTTGCTTAGAAGGGATCCCCCTCCTCAACCAGAAGGGGGAGAAGAGCTTCCATCTAGCCCCTGTCTGCGAATAAGATAGCGCACTTCTTCGAGGAGAACGTTAAACCTCTGGTCATTCTCGATCTGACGCTGGTTGATGGCCTGGATAGCGCGTTCGTGCTCTTGTTGCAATGCAGTGAGAGTGATGAGAGCTTGAGTTACTTCCTCGGCCCATTCGGCCAAGTGTGCTAAGTCCGAGCGGGTCTCACGGACAACTTCCTGTAAGTCTCTCAAGCCTTGCGCTTGAGCCACGTTTTGCTCATAGCTTTCCCGAATGGCCTGGCGCAGCTGCTCAATTTCCCGGCTGCGAGCGGCGTTTTGCTCGCTCAGCTCGGCGTGGCTTTCCCGAATGGCCTGGCGCAGCTGCTCAATTTCCCGGCTGCGAGCGGCGTTTTGCTCGCTCAGCTCGGCGTGGCTTTCCCGAATGGCCTGGCGCAGCTGCTCGATTTCCCGGCTGCGAGCGGCGTTTTGCTCGCTCAGCTCGGCGTGGCTTTCCCGAATGGCCTGGCGCAGCTGCTCGATTTCCCGGCTGCGAGCGGCGTTTTGCTCGCTCAGCTCGGCGTGGCTTTCCCGAATGGCCTGGCGCAGCTGCTCGATTTCCCGGCTGCGAGCGGCGTTTTGCTCGCTCAGCTCGGCGTGGCTTTCCCGAATGGCCTGGCGCAGCTGCTCGATTTCCCGGCTGCGAGCGGCGTTTTGCTCGCTCAGCTCGGCGTGGCTTTCCCGAATGGCCTGGCGCAGCTGCTCGATTTCCCGGCTGCGAGCGGCGTTTTGCTCGCTCAGCTCGGCGTGGCTTTCCCGAATGGCCTGGCGCAGCTGCTCGATTTCCCGGCTGCGAGCGGCGTTTTGCTCGCTCAGCTCGGCGTGGCTTTCCCGAATGGCCTGGCGCAGCTCTTGGATCTCGCGGCTGTTAGCAGCAGTTTGCTCGGCTGCCTGAGCTAGGAGTTGTTCTACTCGATCTAAGCGGTCTTGGCCGTTCATTCTGAAACCCTTGGATACCCACCGCGGGAACTACAAACCCATTCCTGCCAATGTGTCAATCACCTGCTCCAGGATCAGCGTGAGGTTGGGGTGAGAGGTTTCAAACAGTGCCAGCGCTTCCCCAATGCGAGCTTTGCGCCCTGGGTTTTGTTGGCCCTTGGTTGGGGATCCCAGCTCTGCCAGCACGGCTTCCACCTCCTGGCGGATGGCGGCAATGTGCTGCCGCTGCCTTTCATCCAAGCCGGAGGTTTTTTGCAGCTCAACATCCAGATCGTGCAGCAGTTGTCGCAGTTTTGATTCGGCCATTCTCAAAAAGACCTTAACAAATCAAATCAAGTTTTGACCACGCTGACTCGATCATACGTCCTGTGACATCCTCTCCCGCTAAGCCCTGACGGGCTGTAGACGGGAGCTTCCGAGAATCACTTCTCGGAGTTGCTGCTTCAACGGACTGGTAAACCAGGATCCTCCACAGCCAGAGAGCGGCAGTCCCACCGCCCCCCTATATCCCCCCGTATACGGGGGGACCTGAGTCCACGCTTCAAAATCTCGATAGCAGCGTTCAAGTCTCTGTCCCACGACCCGCAACGGGGGCAATCATGCACCCGTTCCGACAAGGCCTTGGGAACACGCTCCTCACAAACACAACAATTTTGGGACGTACCACGGGGATCCACTCTCAACACCTGTTTGCCGCGTTTGACCGCCACTGCTGTCAGAATGTCAAGAAATTGTCCCCAAGCCGCATCCAAAATCGATTTAGCCAACCGAGTCCGTGCCAGCCCTCGGACGTTGAGATCCTCCACCACCAACAGGTCGTATTGCCCCACCAGCCAGTGCGCCACTTGGTAGTGGAACGCTTTGCGTTGTCGGGCAACGTGCAACTGCAAACAAGCAACTTTCGTGGCTTGTCTCTTCCAGTTGGCGGATCCCTTCACCTTGCGGCTCAGTTGCCGCTGCTGTCGGGCCAAGTGCTTTTGAGCTCGGCGGTAGTACCGCGGGATAGGCACCACCTCCCCATCGCTGGTGGTGAGAAACCTATCCAATCCCACATCAATGCCCACCGCCTTTTTGATCGGCACAGGCTCTGGGAGAGGAACGCTTTTGTCTTCCAAGCTGATGCAGACATACCACCCATCGGCCTTGCGCACCACTGTGCAGGTTTTGGGCACAAACCCCTCCGGCAAGGGGCGGTGCAGCACCACAGGCATCGAGCCAATCTTGCTCAGCCGCAGAGTCTCCCCTTCCAGATGCGCTCCCGCCTTGGGGCAATTGATGCGGGGGAATGTGAAGGATCTCAACTCCCCCGCTTTTTTGAAGCGAGGCCGCCCCCGCCGCTTGCCTGTGCTATCCGGCACCTGCCACGCTTTCCACGCCTTGTCCAGCCGCATCAAGTTTTGCTGCAGCACCTCGGCGTAAATGCCCCGGTAGGCCGGGAACAGTTGCTTGATTTGTTTGAGGGATCCCGCCTGCCGATAATAATTCGGCTCCAGCGGAGCTTCTGACACAGGCAACGGGCACGAGACAAGACTGCAACGGTCAATTGGGCAACGGGTTGCGGTCAGCCAGTCCAGTCTCTGCCCCAGAGCGTCGTTCCACTGCCGCCGCAACAATTCCAGCCACTCGGTCATCAGAGCGGCTTGGTCGTCGCTGGGCAGGATCCGGTACTCGTGGGTGATAATCATGAGACGGTTCTAGCATTTAGCGCAACGAGCTACAACATAGGCCATCGTTCTGTTTACAGCCTACAAATCCACTTGGTGCTGGTGACAAAGTACCGTCGTCGGGTGATACAGCCTTTTAATTTAAAATAGGGTACAGGTATTCAAGAGGAAGGAGAGAAAGGAATGCCGACTCATTCTTTGGATTTGCGGCAAAGAGTTGTAGCAGCCTACCAGGCAGGTAACACCTCCATCCGCCAGGTAGCTAAACGCTTCATGGTGACCAAAAGAACAGTACACCGCTGGGTGCGTCAGTACCAACAAACTCAAGATTTAGCCCCTAAGAAAGCAGGCACCAAGCGAGTGGGCATTTTGGAACAACATCGGCAGGAAGTGATGGCAATTATTACAGAACACCCAGACTTCTACCTGTGGCAGTATCAAGAACTGTTGCGCGAGCGCTTAGGAATCAATGTAAGCATCGTCACGATACATAATTTCTTGAAAAAGCAAGGAATGACTCTAAAAAAAGACCTACTGCAGTGCAAAAGTCAAAGAAGAGGAGGTGCAAAGGGAACGACTAGCTTATAGTCAAGAAGTCAGGAATATTCCAGCCGAGGATTTGATTGCCATCGACCAGACGGGAGTCTGGGAGGGAATGGAGCGGGGAGTATCTCGGAGTTTACGTGGTCAACGGGCTTATCATTACCGTCAAAGATACAAGGGTGAAAAGTATACGGTTATTGGAGCTATTTCCTTGAGAGGTGTAGTTGGCTGTCGTGTCATCAAGGGTGGGATGAAGAAAGGAGATTTTTTGGAGTTTTTGAGAAGCGAGCTATGTCCGAAGCTAGATGCGAGGAAGGTTGTGATTATGGACAACTTAAATATCCACAAGAGTCGGGAAGTTGAGGAATTGATTAGGGGGACAGGAGCACGAATCCTATACCTGCCTGTGTATGCGCCGGAGTTGAATCCCATTGAGATGATGTGGTCGGTGTTGAAGCATTTTATTCGGCAGCTTTGCAGAATTGGGAAATATAGCATGGAGCAGATAGTGAAGACTTCTTTACTACTGATCAATCCATCCTCCTTCCGAAGTTGGTTTGCTAAGTGCTGCTATTGTACCCCTTGAGCCCTTAACAGGCTGTAACTGCTCCAATGTTGCAGAGGCTGGAAGATATATTTCGAGCGACCTGCCAAAAGTGGCGCTGTTCCTTGGTGGAGTTCGACGGTGAGGCGGATCATGTGCATCTGTTGGTGAGTTTTCCGCCGGATGTCCAGGTCTCGAAGCTGGTGAACAACCTGAAAACAGTCTCCAGCCGGTTGATTCGCAAAGAGTTCGTCACAGAGGTGGCACGGTTCTACAGCAAGCCTGTATTTTGGACAGGGGCCTATTTTGTTGCCTCTTGTGGTGGGGTCACCGTTGAGCAGTTGAAGAAGTATGTCGAGCAGCAGGCAACGCCCAGATTGTGAGACTCAGGGGCATTGAACCCCTTCGTCTCACCGCCTATCCTCCATCCCGCCAAGCTGCGCTGTGGCGGGAGTACCCCGGAGGTTCTGATGGGCAGGAGCGGAGATCGCTCTTTTGGGGGTGGCTGAGGCGGCAAAGGTTAACTTTTGCAGCCAGGGATCCCAACCTTGGAGCAACTCTCATTAGGATGGCCAGTAGCCTTGCTGTCTATCCCTATGTCTGAGCTGGCATTGGCCCTGCTGGGGGCAGCAGTTGCCGTTGCCCTGTTCCTAGGAATTAGACAGGGCCAGGGGCTGTTGCAGCGGTGGGCAGCAACGCAACGTCTGGGTGAGGCTAGGGCACTGGTGGCTGGGGCTTTTGTCCAGCCAGATGGAAGAGCGGTGGGAGTAAGTTGGGGATGAAGCATGGAAGGGAGCAAGGGCTGGAAAAAAGAGCAGTTGGGATTCTTGAAGGGAATGCCCTGGCTGGCTTTGGGACTGGCGCTGGTCTTATTGGTGTGGAATGGGCTTGGCAGCAATGGAGGAGCGATGGCCAGTCCCGGTGAAGGATCCCGAACTTTGACGGTAACCGGCCAGGGATCTGTTGCCGTGGAAACCTCAATTGCGATGATCCGGCTAGGGGTGGTGCTCCAAGGGGAGACGGCGCAATCGGTACAGCAACAGGTGGCCGAGCGCTCGGAGCGGCTGGTGAACCGCCTCAAAGAGCTGCAGGTGAGCGCCCTGCAGACCACCGGCATTTCCCTCTATCCCCAATACGACTACCAAGAGAGCCCGCCTCGCCTGGCAGGGATCCGGGGGCAAAACAGCTTCCAATTTGAGGTGCCCATAGCCCGAGCAGGACAAGTGCTGGATGAAGCCGTGGCTGCCGGAGCCAACCAAGTGGAGTCGGTCAGCTTCCGAGCCGATGAGGCCGCCCGGTTGCAGGCACGCAGCCGCGCCCTAACCCAAGCTATGGAAGATGCTCGACGCCAAGCCAGCGACGTGCTGGGGGCCT
This sequence comes from Synechococcus sp. JA-3-3Ab, assembly GCF_000013205.1. Taxonomy (NCBI): domain Bacteria; kingdom Bacillati; phylum Cyanobacteriota; class Cyanophyceae; order Synechococcales; family Synechococcaceae; genus Synechococcus; species Synechococcus sp. JA-3-3Ab. The sequence goes on from NC_007775.1 coordinate 2,742,321, forward strand.
TGAACCTGAGCATCCGTTCCGTGGAACGCATCCGGATTCACAGCGACAGCTATGTCCAACCCCCGTCCCCAGGCATGGGTGGAGCGGAGGAGGATGCCCCTCTCCAGGCAGCCACCACGCCAGTGGAAGGGGGACAGCAAACGGTGCGCGCCCAAGTCACGCTCGAGATTCGTTTCTAGGTTCCTGTGGCGGCCATGAAATCGCGTCGAACCCTGCCTTCCCTCTCGCTGGGGCAGAGAAGGATTCCCCCTGGGAGAGGGAGGAACGCCTAGAAGCCTCTTCCTCGGGTTGGGAATGACTACGAAACTTCAAAAATCTCAAAAAAATAACCCGGCAAAGTTAGGTAGTGGCTGCCAATCCCTACGTCTAGAATGGCGATGGAAAACCATTGGAAAGTTTGCTTTCCCGGATTTCCTTCTCATCTGGCTTTGGCTTGCCCGTGGATCCCAATTTGGAGAGCGCTGCTGCCACTGGTACGTCTGAAGGCCCTCAGGCAAGCTTGGGCGCTAGCAAAGGCGAAGCCAGCAGCTTGCGGGCCCATGTGCTGATCGTGGATGACAGCTACATGGTGGCGGAAATGCTCTCTAATTTTCTCGGCAAGCAGGGCTGTAGTATTTCCTATGCCCTGGATGGCCTTTCTGCCCTAGAACAAATCCGCCGCCGAACTCCAGATCTCATCATTGCCGACTGGGTCATGCCCGCTCTCGACGGCCTAGAGCTGTGCCGGCAGTTGCGGCAAGCGCCCGAATATGCCTGGGTGTACTACATCCTCATGACCGCCCGCGAGGGCAACGACAACATGGAGCGGGCTTTAGAAGCCGGAGCCGACGAGTTTCTTTCTAAGCCTTTTCAGGCGGCGGAGCTGCTGACGCGGGTGCGGGCAGGGCTGCGCATTGTGGAGAGCCGCCGCCAGCAATATCTGCTCCAGACTGGACAAAAACAAGTCTCATCTCCTTCTGGCTCGGTTGCTTTGGGCAATCGGCAGGATCTGGTTACTCGCCTGCCGTTGCGGGTGGCCCAAGCCCGTGCCCAATCGGATCCCCTCAGTTTGTTTGTGCTGCGCTTGGCCAACCTCGCTGCTCTGGGGCAAGGACTGGAGGCCGGCGGTCGGGCTGCTCTTCTCAAGCTGTTTACGGATCGCTTGGCCCACAATTTGCGAGAGGGGGATGATCTCTTTTGCTACGACGAGGGCCAGTTTATCGTGGTGCTGCCGGGGAGCACTCTGGCCGCTGCCCAGATCGCTGCCGAGCGCTGCTGCCAGCGGTTGATCCAGGATCCCTTTGTGGTGAATGGGCAAGCGCTGCCGGTGCAGCTTCAATTTGGGGCGGCCACGCTCACAGATAAGGACGATCCCAAGGGGGTGGCCCTGTTGCGACGGGCTGCCCAAGCCCTGCGAGACAGCAAAAATGTCCACACCTCGGTGGTGACTGCTCCCCATCCCATCCTCGTTTCCGACCGTGTCAGGGGGACGGAGTCTTCAGAGCTGCTGAAATCTCTGCAACGTCTGGAACAAGAAAATGCCAACCTGCGCCAGGAGTTGGAAACTCACCTCCGGCAGCTCGAAGAGTTGCGGCAACAAAACCAAGAGCTAAGCCAAAGGGTTGGCAGGCTTGGATCTGAAACCTCTGCAGCGGGATCCCGCTCTCAGAGGCCCTTGTGGATCCGCCGGCGGAAACCGCGGCGTCGTCTAGAGCGTCAACTGGGCCGCGGAAAATGGCGACTGCGCCGGTAAGTCCGATCCCCAAAGTTTGCCATCAGGTTGGCTTGAGCAGAATGGGTGGGGGAGAGGTGTAACAGCGATGTTCAATTCTATTCAGGGCCGAGGAGCAGGATCCGCTACCTGGAAGTCAGCAAGAAGGTGGTTTCTCGACAACATCGAGCTGATCCTGACAGCGGTGGGGATAGGCGTAATCCTGCTCAGCGGTTGGGTGGCCAGCCGCAGCGCTCTTTCCGTAGCAATGGCAACGGCAGTCAGCGCCACCGTGGTGGGGGTTATCCACGGCATTCTGTTCTGGCTGTTGCGGCGGCGGCAGCGCCGAGTGCGGCAGGAGGCCATCGGTCAGATTCGGGAAATGCTGGAGGATCTGGGCAAAAACCGGCTGCAAACCATCAAGATGAGCCTGTACATGGTGCAGGCGCGCCAACCAGATCAAGAAGAGCGCACCCGCCAAAGCTTTGACCGCGCCTACCAAATTCTGGGAGAGATCAGCAACTTAATCGATCACATTTCCGAGGAATCCCTGGCCAGTTGGCGGCAGCGCTACCGGCAAACTCTAGATCGCGTGGAGTCGGAATCTCGATAGCCGAGACTCGCAGACAATTTGGAGTTGGGATTGGAGTGGACAGGCGGATTTCGGGAAGCACACAGTTGCTGGGCCTGATCGGGGATCCGGTGGCCCACAGCCTATCCCCGGCGATGCACAACGCCGCTCTGGCGGCCATGGGAGAAGACTACTGCTATGTGCCCTTTCCGGTGGCGGCAGAGCGCTTAGCGGTGGCGGTGGCCGGCCTGGCGGCCATCGGCGTGCGGGGGTTTAATGTCACCATTCCCCACAAGCAGGCGATTCTGCCTTTGCTCAGCCAGGTGGAAGCGCGGGCGGCAGCGGTGGGAGCGGTGAACACGGTCTACGCCCTGCCGGAGGGAGGCTGGGGCGGCACCAACACCGATATCGACGGCTTTGTCCAGCCTTTGCTGGGCCTGGAGAAAGGGATCCCCACCCTGATCCTGGGATCCGGCGGGGCGGCGCGGGCGGCCATCCAGGGCTGTTTGGAGCTGGGGCTGGGGCCAGTGCGGGTGGCCGGGCGATCCCCTGAGAAGTTACGTGCCTTGCAACAGACCTGGCCGCAGGTGGAGACGCTGAGCTGGGCAGAACTGGATCGCCACCTGGCTGAGACGCGGCTTTTGGTCAACACCACCCCCGTGGGCATGCATAAGCCGGGATCCCTTGCTGAGCTGTCTCCCCTCAGCTGGGAGCAACTGCGCCTTCTGCCCGCCGGCGCCACTGTCTATGACTTGGTCTATGTGCCGGATCCCACACCGCTGCTGCGCATGGCTGCTGAGCTGGGCCACACCCCTATTGGCGGCCTGGAAATGTTGATCCACCAGGGGGCCAAAGCCCTCTCCCTCTGGCTGGGGGGCAAGCTCGTGCCGGTAGAGGTGATGCGGCAGGCGGCCCGGCAGCAGTTGGCCCAGATCGGGGATCCCAACTCCTAGTTGTCCTCTTGGCTGAGTCTTGAATTCAAACAGAGCCGTATTTTTTGCTACAAAGATAGGCTCCTCACTCTGTTGAAATCGGTAAACGATCGAGCTTCCTGCAATGTTATTCTCCGCGCTGAGAAGCCCACAGTCGTGCGAGAAGTTTCAGGACAACGGGCTCGAAGTTAAATGAGCTTGATTGAGCTTGTTCGAGCGGGAACAATTGCTTTTGATTTGCCGATCTTTAGAGGAGAAAGAGGATAGGATTGAAGCCATTCTCAGTAGAGGTTGAGAGTGTCGGGAGTGCTGAGGCAACGGTGGAAAAAATACGGGATCCGTTGGCTGGGGGGCGTGCTCGGCGCGCTGATACTCCTGGGATCCGGGATCGCCGCCCAGGCCCAATTCCTCTGGCCCGGCCATTCCGGGTTGCAGGGTAGGGGGGAACAGAGGGGATCCCTCGACGCCTTCTGCCGGCAGCCGCCTGAGGAAGTGGCGCGCAAGGCCCAACTGCGCCAGCGGGCCGCCCAGTCAGATGCCGCCCGAGCTGAATACAACCAAGTTTTGGCAGAACATCGCGCTGCCTTGATCGCCTGCCGTAGCCGCCGTTGGCCGCAAATCCAAGCCATTTGGGTGCGCTTGCATCCCTGCGATGCCAATCCGGGCGTGTTGGATCAGGTGTTTGACCAGGTGGTGAACCTGGGCTACAACCGCGTCTTTATCGAGACGTTTTACGATGGCCGCTCCATTTTGCCAGATGGTGGGGGCGGGATCTGGCCCAGCCTACAGCCCAACGCCGATTTGTTGGATTTGGCCCTCAAGGCGGCGCGACGGCGAGGGCTTTCGGCTTATGCCTGGGTGTTTTCCCTCAATTTTGGCTACAGCTACGGACAGCGACCGGATCGTCAGGCAGTCTTGGCCCGCAACGGCCGTGGCCTCACCACCGTCTTGGATCCGGCAACGGCCCTTCTGGAAGATTTGGGCAGCCCGGATGAGGTGTTTGTGGATCCCTTCCATCCCGTGGCGCGCCGGGATTTTGCCGAGCTGATCCGCCGCATCCTGCAGCGGCAGCCGGATGGGATCCTCTTCGACTACATTCGCTATCCCCGCGGCTCTGGGGGATCCAGCCTGGCAGCCACCGTCCGGGATCTCTGGATCCATGGGGAGGCGGCCCGGCAAGCCTACCTGGATTTGGCAGAAAACGCGGCAGGCCGAGCCTTGCTGGAGCGTTACCTCAGCCAGGGCTACGTGACAGTGGCGGATGTGCTCCACCTGGACGCCACCTATGGCGAAGAGCCCAAGTGGCGTCAGCCAGGGGATCCCAGGCCCAGCGCAAGCGGGGAGCGGCCGCTTTCTCCAGAGCTATGGGACGGGATGGCCCAAGGCAGAGCAGGCGGGAACGAAGATCTACATTCAAGCCTTGCAAACGAGGATTCCCAGCCGTCGGCGAATCCCACCCCCTCTCCGACACCCAGCGCCGCTTTCCGACAGGAGCGCTGGCAGCAGCAGCTCTGGCAGCTCAGCGTCGAGTTTGCCCGCTACGGGATCCTCGATTACCTACGGCAAGCTGCCCAACCGGCCCAAAGCCTTGGGATCCCGAGCGGAGCCGTCTTTTTCCCCGATGGCAATCAGGCGGTGGGAGAAGGGTTTGACGCTCGTCTCCAGCCCTGGGATCGCTTCGATCCCGGCATGGAGTGGCACCCAATGGCCTATGCCAAGTGCGAGGATGGCTCCTGTGTGGCGCAGCAGGTGGAGCAGGTCTTGGCCGTGGCCTCTCCCCAGACCTTTGTCTGCCCGGCCATTGCCGGTCTATGGGGACAAGCCCAGCGGCAACGCCCCAGCCTGGAAACCCAAACAGCAGAGCTGGCCCGCCGCTTCCCGCAGTTGCCCTGTGTGAGTCACTTTGCCCTCTCTTGGATCGAGCCGGAGCTGGAACGCAGCCGTCGCACTTGTCAACTCTGATGCCCATCTCAATCTATGAGCGCCGAACAATTCGAGCTGATTAACCGCTTGTTTCAACTCACGTTTCAAATCGGGGATCGCTTGGGATGTGAGTCTTCGGATCCTGCTCAGTTATTGCTGACCAGCCAACCTAGCCTGGAAGCAAGCCATCTATATTTCCCTTCCGATTACGTTTATGAGGCTCTGGATCCCGAAGTGTGGGCCAATCATGTGCTGAGGTGCCAGCTTTAGCCCAGATGGCCGATATTTTGCAACCTTACCTTTTCACCGGTGGCATCTATCGCCAAGACGAGGTTTCGTGGTGGATTTGCGCTTTTTGGATGGCTCAAGAGAGGCTAGGAACCAACGTGCTCTTGCCCGCCCATAGAGTCGAAACTTAGGCAGTTGATCCCCAAGTTCCCTCTCGTATTGAGATGGGGATCGGTGTTACTTAAAATCTACATCGACTCCGGCGCGCTCAGGCCGAGAATGCCGGTAAGCACGTTAAACAAAACCTGTCGCGTGGCCTGCACCAATTGAATGCGGGCTTGAGCCAAGAGGGGATCCTCTTTCAAAAGGGGCAAAATGCGGCAGTTGTCATAAAACTTGTTGAAATCGGCGGCAATCGCCTCGGCATAGCGGATGATCTTGTGGGGGGCGCGCTCTTCGGCAGCGGCGATCAGCTCATCGGGCAGGGCCAACAGGCGCAGCAACAGGGCCCGCTCTTCGGGTTCTTGGTAGGGCAGTTTTTGTTGCTCTGTCAAGGTAACTTTGTTAGTTAGCTCCACTTTTTCTTCTTCCTGAAGCCGCCGCAGCAGGGTACAGCAGCGGGCATGGCTGTAGTGGACATAGACCACCGGGTTGTCGAAAGTTTGCTTGACGGCCAAATCCAAATCGAAGTTGATGGGGCTGTCCATGCTGCTGCTGAGCAAAAACCAGCGGGCCGCATCCACCCCAACGCCAATTTCGGGATCGTCGATGAGATCGTTTAAGGAGACAAAATTGCCGGTGCGCTTGGACATGCGCACTTCGGTTTTCTCGCCGGTTTCCGGGTCGGTTTTGAACAATTTGACAAATTGTCCAATCAGGATCTCCAGCTTGACATCCGGGCTGAAGGCGCCCACCGCCGCATGCAAGCGACCGATATAGCCGTGGTGATCCGAGCCGAGGATGTTGATGAGCCGTTGATAGCCCCGCCGCACTTTGTCGCGGTGGTAGGCAATGTCGGCGGCCAGGTAGGTAAAGGAGCCATCCGCCTTCTGCACCACCCGATCCTTGTCGTCGCCAAACTCTTGGGTTTTGAAATAGACGGCCTCTTCCGCTCCCGGCTTGGGATCCTCACCCCGCGGCGCCTTGGCCCTGTAGAGGAAGCCGCGCTCCTGCAGCTCCTGCAAAGCCTGTTGGATGGCGCTCAGGCCCGTCTGGGGATCCGGGGCGTGCAGGCGGCGCTCGCTAAACCAGTGGTCAAACTCGGTGCGCAACTGTTGCAAAGTCTGCTTTTGCCAAGCCAGCATCTCGGCGTAGGCAAAATCGGTGTACTCTTCCGGGGTGGTGGGCAGAGGGCGGATCCCGGCCTTAACTTGATCCAGCAGCCGCCGGGCGATATCGACCAAGTAGCTGCCGTGATAGGCGTCTTCCGGCAGAGCCACCTCTTCGCCCTGCAGTTGCCGCACCCGCACTTCTAGCGACTGGCCCAAGAGCCGCATCTGGTTGCCGGCATCGTTGATGTAGAACTCCCGCTCCACCTGGTGCCCCGTCCAGCGCAGCAGGTTGGCCAGCGTGGAGCCGACAGCAGCCCAGCGCCCGTGCCCCACGTGCAGGGGCCCCGTCGGGTTGGCGGAAACATACTCCAGCAGGATGCGCTCGGGATGGGGGGCAGCAGTTTTGCCGAAATCTTCCCCCAACCGCAACAGCTCTTGTAACCGCTCGGCCAAAAAGGAATCCCCCAGCCGGAAATTGAGGTACCCCCCCCCTGCTACCTCAGTTGCAATGCCCGGCAGATCCAGGTGTTTTTGCAGAGTCTGGGCGATCTGGGCCGGCGCCATGCGGCAGAGCTTGGCCATGCCCAGAGGAGTGGGACAGGCGTAGTCGCCGTAGCGGGGATCGCTGGGAATTTGGATCGTGGGAGCAACTCCTGCCGCCTGCTCCAGCGTCAGCGATCCCAGTTGCCCTGCCTCGGAGGCCCGTCGAATGCTCTCGGATACAGCGGCGGTGAGAAAGCGAACTAGCGAGGTGGAGAGGGGTTGGGTGGCCATGGCAGAGACCTTGCCGGAAAATTCAACCCAGAGAAGAGGCGTTTTTCGATTTTGACATACTTCCGCCTGGGCTAGGCCCCTCTACCAGAGCCACTCCTGCTGTAGCGCCAAGTTAGTATCAAGTTAGATGTCTAACAAAGTTACTGAAAAGCAGAGATCATTGCGCCTCATTAACCATAGTAAATTGTTCTTCAGTTCTTAGAGAGAAACCTTGAAAACGGCAGGTTCTGCGGCCATGGCTACGCTCAAGCCCAAAGCTGCTATCGATCCCAAAGAAAAGCTAAATAAGCCTGCGCAGGTTGGGGATCCCTTCTAACGTGGAGAAAATTGCTGGGGAGTTGCCTCTTGGAAACCTTTGTTTTGATCAAGCAAGTTCCCGATCCAAATGCCAAAGCCGGCATCAACAGCGATGGCACGATCGACCGGGCCAAGGCCAAGCGGATGCTCAACCCTTTCGATCGCTATGCGCTGGAAGCGGCCCTGCAAACCAAACGGCAACACGGGGCGAGGGTGACGGCAATTACCATGGGGCCGCCCCCGGCCATCGAGGTGCTCTACGAGGCCATTGCCCACGGCGTGGATCGGGGCATTTTGATGACCGACCGCCGCCTGGCCGCTTCGGATACCTTGGCCACCGCCTATACCCTGGCCCACACGGTTCGCTACGCCGGCCAGCCCGATGTCATCTTCTGCGGGCTCCAGACCACTGACGGCGACACGGCCCAGGTGGGGCCCCAGTTGGCCGAGCGGCTGGGGATCCCTCAGGTTACCTATTGCGAGGCCTTCGAGATCCGCGATGGGATGCTGGTGGCGCGGCGGGCCATCGAAGGGGGATCCCAAATCGTGATGGTGCCTCTGCCGGCCTTGGTCACGGTAGCCAATTCGGCGCGGCGTCTGGCCTATCCTACCCTGCGCGGTGTGCAGCGGGTGCAGCGGCTGATGCGGGATGAGGCGGCGCGGGCCGAGGCCATCCAGATCCTCAACCTGGACGATGTGGGGGCCGATCCAAAGCGCTGCGGCCTCCAGGGATCCCCGACCATCGTGGCCGCCACCGAAAAAGTAGGGGAAATCGGCGGCAACTGTCAGATCTTTCAAGGGCAGCCCGTGCCGCAACTGGTGAAGGAATTGGCTCAGGCACTTGACTTGAGCCTCTACCTGGCTACCCCAGAGGCTTTACCCTCTTTCCCCTTCCGCTAACTCCACCCTCTAAACCCATTCCTTAACTTCTCAGTTGCAGCCTGCCCAAAGGTGAGTTATCGCTAAGTTGCGGAAATCTGTATAGGAATTGACCAAACTTCCCAGCCTTTCTACTTTGATGAGGAGTCGTAAGCTCTATGGAGCACAAGCGGGTGTTGATCTTCGCCGAGCAGATCAAGGGTGAGTTGCAGCCCATCGGCCTGGAGCTGTTGGGAGCGGGGCGACGGCTGGCCGATAAGCTGGAAGCCACCCTGAGCGCCCTTGTCCTCGGGCACAACATCGCTCACCTGCCCCCAATCCTGATCGGCCATGGGGCGGATCAGGTCTTCGTTGCCGACCACCCCGAGCTGGCCGAATACCGCACCCTGCCCTACCGCCGCGTTATCCTGGACTTGATCAAAAGCTGGCCCCAGCCGCCCCACACCATCCTGCTGGGATCCACCACCACCGGTCGGGACTTGGCCCCCCGTCTGGCCGCCCACCTGGAAACCGGCCTGACCGCCGACTGCACCGAGCTCGACATCGGCCCCTTCGAGTACAGCAACAGCAAAGATCCCGGCAAGTCTGGCTTCTTCCCCGACTGCCTGTACGCCATTCGGCCCAGCTTTGGCGAGTCCCTCAAGGCCCGCATCCTCGGCCCCTGGAAAAACCCGCAGATGGCCACCGTGCGCCCCGGGGTGATGCAGCCGCTTCCCTGGGACGGATCCCGCCAAGGAGAAGTGATCCCGGTGCCGGTTAACTTGGAGCCGGAGGATCTCAAGCTGCAAATTGTGGAAACGGTGCGCAACCTCTCCCAGGCCGTCGATCTGACGCGGGCCAAAGTGATCGTTGCTGGCGGCTACGGGCTGGGATCGGCAGACGGCTTTGAGCTGATGCGCGAGCTGGCCGCCTGTTTCCCCAACAGCGCCGTCGGCTCCTCCCGCAAGGCTGTGGATGCCGGCTGGATCCCCTATGCCCACCAGGTGGGGCAAACTGGCAAGACCGTCCGCCCCCAGCTCTACATCGCCTGTGGTATCTCCGGGGCCATCCAACACCGCGTCGGCATGGACAAGTCCCAGACCATCATCGCCATCAACAAAGACAGCTCTGCCCCCATCTTCAAATTTGCCCACTACGGCATCGTGGGGGATCTCTACCAGGTGGTGCCCGAACTGATCCGGCAACTGCAGCAGATGCAGGAGAAAACCCAGGCGGACTCTCCTGCCCGGCCTTCGCCAACCCCCGCCCTGCAGATCCCTATCTTGCAGGGCCGCTAATCCTCCTGGGAAAGCACTTTAGTGCAGGGCCATGGTCAACAATCCCTGCTGTCCCAGCAACACCTCCCGCAACAGGGTAACCAGGCCCACCCACACTACAGGCGCCATGTCCACCCCCCCCAGGGGCGGGATCAGGCGGCGTGTCGGGCGCAGCAAAAACTCCGTCAGGCCGACCACTGGCGAATAGGGCAGCCGAGAGGTATCCAGTTGCGGATACCAGGATAAGAAGATGCGCAGCACAAACAGAACGGTGTAGAGCGCCAGCAGCGGGCCCAGCACCCAAGTGGTGAAAATCGGCAGCATTGCTTTTGCAACAATTGAGTTTCAGGGGAGGTTCTTCACCTATTCTGCTCCAAGGAAAGCCGCCTGTGCAGATCCATCGGCTTGCCTTCAAACCAGAAGTTAGTCCTTTGGTCGCTGAAAAGGGATCCCTGGATCCGCTTCTGGCCAGTTCCAACCTAAAAGCCCGAGGAACCCAGAAATCTTCAGGATTCAAAGTGGGTTATTTCCCCAAAAAGCTCCCCTTGTGGGATGGCAGCAAGAAGGCTAGCGTCATAATGGTCATATCTTGCTGACTGCAGGCAGGGATCCCATGCAGGGAAGATTACAAGAGATCGATATCCGAAGCATCCTTCAATTGATCGAGTTGGGCCAGCGCACCGGTGAGCTTTTCGTAGAGGCCAGACCCTCCATCTACTGGTTTGTCTTTTTCTTGAACGGGCGAATCATCTACGCCTCTGAAACCGAAGGCCACATCGCCCGCCTCAAAGACTACCTGCGCCGCTTCAAGCTGGAAGCCGCCCTAGACGAAGTTCAGATCCCTCCCAAAGCTGCGGTCAATGCCCCCGAATACAACCGCCTCTGGTCTTTGCTGGAAAACCACAAGCTCAACCCCAGCCAAGGCAAGCAAATCCTGCTGGGCATGGTGCGGGAAGTCCTCTTCGACCTGCTCAGCCTCCACCAGGGCTCCTTCATTTTCGAGGCTGGATCCCCCTTGGCCCCCCAACTGACCACCTTTCCTGTCACCCCTCTGCTCGCCGAGATGGTCACCCAGGTGCAGGAGTGGAAAAAGCTGCACCCCTACATCCAAGACCCCAACCAAGCCCCCACCATCGTCAACCCCCTGCCCCTCCAGCAAACCCTGCCCGCCCCCGTCTTCAAGGCGCTGAGCGAGTGGTCGGACGGCAAAACCAGCATTCGCCAAATGGGTCGCTACCTGGGCCGAGACACCCTGGTGGTAGCCAAAGCCATCTATCCCTATGTTCGTCAAGGGGCGATCCACCTCTCCGATCCCGTCCTGATCATCGAGCCCCAGCGCACTCGTCCCCTCAAACCCAGCGACAAGCCCGCCCACATCCTCTGCATCGACGACTCCATGGCCATCCAAAAAACCGTGGAGTTCATCTTGCAAAACGAGGGCTACCAGGTCACCACCATCGGCAACCCCCTCAAAGCCCTGGGACAGGTGTTTCTCCTCAACCCCGACATGATCCTCTGCGATGTGGCCATGCCCAAGTTGGATGGGTACGAGCTGTGCGCCATGTTGCGCAAATCCAGCCAGTTCCGCGAAACCCCCATGATCATGCTCACCGGCAAGGACGGCTTCACCGACCGGCTCAAGGCCCGCATGGCCGGGGCCAACGAGTTTCTGAGCAAGCCCTTTTCTGAGAGGGAATTGTTGACCGTCGTCGAATCTTATGTGGGCCCACCTCCCAAGCGGGGCGGTGGCGAATAAGCGGGGGGCCAGCCGAAATCCCTAAAAAATGTCGAGATTCGAGCCAAGCAAGCAGAGTACTGCAGAATACTGGACAGAAGAGGAACTTCACCAAACAATAGGAGGTAGCCCAACCAGCCTGGGGCTGCAAGGCCAGATGCAGCCAAAAGCGCTGAAAGACAGGATCCCACTTCAGGTAGCCGCCAGGGTTGACCGGACACGCGAAACACAGCAGGGGCGAGATGACCATGAGCAAAGTACTGGTGGTGGATGATAACCGTACCTATCTGGAGGCCATTTCCAGCCTGCTCTCCGAGAGCGGGTTGGAAGTCTCCACAGCCATGGACGGTGTGGAGGCGATGGACATCATTCGTCAGCAGAAGCCTGACGTGGTGGTGCTGGACATCGTCATGCCTGGCATGAACGGCTACGAAGTGTGCCGGGAAGTGAAGAAAGATGAAAGCACCAAGCACATCCGCATCGTCGTGTGTTCCACCAAAGATCAAGTCTTTGATATCGAGTGGGCCAAGCGCAATCAAGCCGATGCCTATGTAACCAAACCTTTCAAGCCTCAAGAGCTATTGGCTACTATCAAACAGCAGTTGCGGGAGATCAAGGAGACCAGCCAAAAATGAGTCGCGTTCTGGTGGTGGAAGACAGCCAATCCCAGCGGGAGATGATCGGCAAGTTGCTGCAGGAAAACGGCTTCGAGGTGATGACGGTGGAAGATGGCGTGGAAGCCGTAGAGGCGGTGAAGCAAAACAAGCCCGACCTGATCGTGCTGGACATCGTCATGCCGCGGATGAATGGCTACGAAGTGTGCCGTCTCCTCAAGGCCGATCCGCTCACCCAAAAAACCCCGATTGTCATGTGTTCTTCCAAAGGCGAAGAGTTCGACCGCTACTGGGGGCTCCGCCAGGGAGCAGATGCCTATATTGCCAAGCCTTTCCAGCCGCAGGAACTGGTGGGTACGATTAAGCAATTGCTGAGAGGCTAGGAACCGCCCATCCCGCCTCTATGCCTGCTGGCAGAGCCCAAAGGGGTTCCATGCCCTGGACAAGGGAGCGGCGGCCACCCCTCCACAAGACCATCGATACGGGGGAGCGTCATGCTAGGGGATCTGGATCTGTTGATGGGGGATGAGACCCAAGAATTGCAGGAAATGGAGGCTCCCGAAGGTGAGCTATTCCTGAAATTCAAGGTCGCCACCGGAGAAGAATTTGCCCTGCCGGCAGTATCGGTTGTAGAGGTGATGAGCATCGGCCCTGAGAAAATTACTCCCATGCCGAATGTCGCGCCAGTTCTGCTGGGCACTCTGAACTTGCGGGGCGAAATTATCTGGGTTGCGGATCTGGGGCAGTTTTTGGGGATCAGCCCGCCCCTCAACCTCGACCGCGCCGAGCTCCCTGTGGTGGCCGTGATGGATCAACCGGATTTGCTGATGGGCCTGGCTGTGGATTTAATTGTGGGCATGGAGTGGCTGAAGACGGAAGCGGTGCGGCCTGTTCTCGTGGCTCCTGAGTCGATAGCTCCCTTCTTGCGAGGGGAATGGGTGGTGCCCGCGACGGGAGCCCGCTTGCCGCTGCTGGATCAGTCAGCCATCCTGAGATCCGACCGTTGGGGTTGAGGAATGGCTAGCCGCAAGTTCGGCAGAAATGCGGAAATTCCAAAGCCATTCACAATGGAAAGAATGGAGCCGATCTTGTTCCCTAGAGATTGGCGCCCGGCCACCCGGCGAGTGTGGCCGTGCTGCCCCAATGGTCTGTGGAAAGAGGGCAAGAGCCCATTCTTTTTGGGAGCAAAGCAGCCAGTTGGGAGAGGTAACCTATCTGTAGCTTAACAATCTAAAGGGTTTAGGCGGGTTGGTGTTGGGGGAGTTCTGGGCATTTGGGTTGAAGTAGCAACAGAGGTAGCCAAGCAGGGAAGGGAGGATCCATGGTTTCGAGCGCAAACAATCAGAGAGACTTTACCGAGGCAATGGTCGCCTTTTGGCAGGGAGACTACGTCGAGGCAGTGCGGTTGTTCAACCAGGTAGCCGCTGCTCAGCCGCAGGATACTGCTGTCAAGTTGCTGCTGGCCTCGGCCCAGAAGCAAGCGGGGCAGTTGCTGGAAGCCCGCCATACCTACGATACCATCCTCAAGACGGCCAGCGATCCTGAGGAGCTGGAGTCGGCCCGCAGGGGCCTGGAGGAGCTGCTCCAGATGGCGCCGGAGCTGGCGGATGTTCCCTCTCCGGCGCAGGAAGACAAGCTCCAACCTCAAGGGGAGTTCCCACCTCAACCGGAGGAGGCGGATCCCTTTCCCCAGTTTGAGTTTGAGGCGATGAGGGAACAGGAGGCCGACCCCTTTGCTCAGGATCTCTTCTCGATGCGAAGCGACAGCTTTGCCGCCGATGAGATGACTTTTGGCGAGGAAGAAAGCTTTGCGGATCCTTTTGAGACAAGGCTAGAAATGGAGCCTGCGGATCCGTTTGCCTCCTCTCACCCGCTGCCCGCCAACCCTCAGGTAACGCCGCCAGCGGTTCCGGGAGAGACCGCTTTGCGAGCGGGCAGGGAGCAGCCTCAAACAGACCCAGTGGTCGATGACGATTTTGCCTTCCTTAGCGAGTTCGACCGGCAGCACCTGCAGGATCTAGACAGTGATTCTATTACGCAGTTGGCTGGCGACGCGGCTTTTCCCGAGGAGATGGGCTTCTCCCTACCCACTTTTGGGGAAGAGGAGGTGGGATCCCTGGATGAGGGCCTGCCGACGGAATTGGCCACCCCCATGAGCGAGCCGATCCCTGCCCCCGAAGAAGACACGGCCGGTCCTGGCCCTGCTCTTTTCGAGCTCAACGAGCTGGACAGTCTGGATCGCGAACTGGCCGGCATGGAGGGCGGCGAGGTGCCGGTCTTCTCTCCCGATGAGGGGGAGACGCAGGAGGCGGGCGGAACGGCTCGCAGCTCGCCTACAATCTCGATGCCCCTCCCAGGGGGCCAGGGAGCGGGGATGTTCGCTGGGATCGCCAACCGCCCGCTTGCCGATCGGCAGTTGGCCACAGCGCTGATCCAAGGAGCCGTGAGTTTGGCTGCCGGGTTGGCCATTGGCCTGGGGATCCCCGCCAATGGGGGAGCTCGCTTGCTTGCCGGGGTCATCGGGGGTGGAGTGATCGGCACGGGAGCCGGGGTTGTGCTGGGGGCCAGCAGTGCCAAACACATTCGCTCCACCGCTCAAGAGCTGGCCAGCCACTTTGCCGCCTTGGCCCAGGGGAATTACTCCGTCAGAGCAGAGGCGAGAGGGGATGACGAGTTGGGCCGCTTGGCCAACAGCTTTAACCAAATGGCTGCCGCCCTGGAGGCCCATTTTGCCGATCTGAGCCAGCGAGCTGCCGAGCAGGGACAGGCCAAGGAGGACTTACAACGCCAGGTCATTCGCCTGCTGGACGACGTCGAGGGGGCAGCCCGCGGGGACTTAACGGTGCGGGCGGAGGTCACTGCCGATGTGCTCGGCGCCGTCGCCGACTCTTTCAACCTGACCATTCGCAGCTTGCGGGACATCGTTGTCCAAGTGAAGCGGGCCGCCGCTGCCGTCAACGATGCGGCTTTGCAGAGCGAGAACTTTGCCCGCAGCCTCTCTGCCGATGCCTTGCGCCAGGCGGAGGAGATTTCCAACTCCCTCAACTCCATTCAGGAGATGACGGAATCAATTCAAGAGGTAGCCAGCAACGCCCGCGAGGCGGCCAACGTAACTGCTCAAGCCACGGAAGCAGCCGCCCGCGGCGGAGAAGCAGTGGATCGCACGGTGGCCAGCATCCTGGAAATTCGGGAAATGGCAGCAGAGACGACCCGCAAGGTGAAACGCTTGGCAGAATCCTCCCAAGAAATCTCCAAGATCGTGGCCTTGATTTCTCAAATTGCTTCGCGCACCAACCTGCTCGCCCTCAACGCCAGTATTGAGGCCGCCCGGGCGGGCGAGGCGGGACGGGGCTTTGCCATCGTGGCCGACGAGGTGCGACAACTGGCCGACCGGGCCGCCAAAGCCTCGAAGGAGATCGAGCAGATTGTGCTGCAGATCCAGTCGGAGACCAGCAACGTGATGACGGCCATGGAGGAGGGCACGCAGGTGGTGATCCAGGGGACGCGGCGGGCTGAGCAGGCCAAAAGCAGCCTAGACGAGATCATCGAGGTCAGCCGGCGGATCGATGGGCTGGTGCGGGCTATTTCTCAGGCTACCGTGCAGCAAACAGAAACCTCTCGCGCCGTGGCCCAGGTAATGCAATCAGTGGAGCTGACTGCCAACGAGACGTCCGAAGAGGCGCAGAAGGTAGCCAGCTCGCTGCAACAGTTGGTGAGCATCGCTCGCGAGCTGCAAGCTTCTGTCGGTCGCTTCCGGGTGGGGGATGAATGAGCAAATCTGCTCGGTTGGCGGGCATCCTAGGGACAAGCAAGGATCCCGATGGGAAGTTGCCGCACTTCAGGGACATCGGGATCCCTCTGTCCCAAGACAGAATCCGGGCATGGGAGAGCTTCCCCTGTCCGATCTGCTACTACTGATATGTATGAGTACCTGTGGGCTGTAGGAGGAACCTCCTGCCATGAATGAAGAAGCACAAAAGCGGATCCTCGGTTATTTTATCGAAGAAGCCCGCGACCACTTGGCAACGATCGAGCAAGGGCTCCTCAGCCTGCGGGACAGCGTGAGCGATCCTGAGCTGATCAACGAGTTGTTCCGAGCTGCCCACTCCATCAAAGGCGGAGCGGCCATGCTGGCCCTCGCCAGCATTCAGCGGACTGCCCACCGCCTAGAGGATTTCTTCAACGTGTTTCGCTCTCGCCCGGGCGAAGTGCCGGTGGATCAGCACTTGGAGACGCTGCTGCTGCGAGTTTTTGATGGGTTGGCGGCGTTGTTGGACGAGCTGCAGAGCCCTCGCGGTCTCACCCAGGAGTTCAGCAACGCAACGCTGGCGGAACTGGAGCCGGTTTTTCAGGAGACTGAAAACTACATTCAGAGCCTTCTCGGCGCTGGCCCTGTCGCTAGCTCTGCTCCGGCTGCCCCCCCGCCGCCGGCGGCCCGCACCCTACAACAAGAGATGGCGGAAGTGGTGCCGCAGCAATTGCGGCAGATGTTGGAGCTGTTCAAGCGAGGGGATCAGCCGGGCATTCGCGAGCAGTTGCGGGAGGCAAATGCCGTTCTCAAGCAGATCGGGCAAGCCCATCATCTGGCGGGCTGGCAGCAGCTCACAGAAACCTTCGAGCAAGCCCTGGGCAACCCCGACGCCGATCTGCGAACGTTGGCGTTGGTCGCCCTGCGAGACTTGAAGCAGGGGCAGCAGCTTATCTTGGCGGGCAGGGCCGAAGAGGTGACGGCCTCGGCGGAATTGCAGCAATTGGCTCGCCCGGCGGCTCCCGCTCCGCCGCCGGATCCTTTGGAGGTGGTGGTTCACCAGCAGATCCCGGCCCTGTTGCGCCAGATGCTGGAGCTGTTCAAGCGTCCTGACGACCCGGCAACGCGGCCTGCCCTGCAAAGCTTGGCCCAATCGCTCCAGCAGGTGGGACAGGCCGAAGGTGTGGATCTGGGCGGCTGGACGGCCCTAGCCCGCCTGATTGGCGAGATCCTGGCAGATCCTGCCCAGGATTTGCGGCAACTGGCTCTGCCGGTTCTGAGAGATTTGAAACAGGCTCACCAAGCTCTGGCCAGCGGAGCAGCGCAGACCATCCAGCCCTCCGCTGAGTTGTTGGCCTTCCGCCCTGTGCTGCCGGCCCTTGAGGAGCCAGAACCGCTCTTCCTCGAACCCGAGAGCACGCCTGCCCCAGCGGACTGGGCCGCTGCTGGGATCCCGGCAGAAGAATCCTCTGCCCCTGATGGGAGCCAAGAAGAACCTGAACCAGGAGAGGCGATCCCCGTCGAAGCAACCCTGCAAGCGGAGGAGGCGGCCTGGGATCTGCTGGCCGAACAGCCGCCGTCCACTTTGGAGATGGACAGCGTTCTGGCGGGCGAGGAGGGCCCAGGGCTGAGCTGGCCGGAGATGTCCACCGAGGCTTTGCCAGAGGAAGACTGGCAAGCAGCCGCCGACCTTGCCCAAGAGGGCGTCGCCGCGCCGGAAGAAGCCGCAGCAGCCCGCGGCTGGCTCCAGGATAGGCTGAGCTTTGGCTCAGGCGATTTCGACGCCCCTCCTTTGAGCCTGGAAGCAGAAGCCTCCGCCGCCTTTGACGAGCTGTTTGCCAACGCAGAGCAGCTATCCGATATTGAAGAGCCGCCGCCGGAGCTGATCCCTCCTTCCCCCGAGCCTTTTTCGCAGGCGCTTGAGGAGCTGAGCCCAGAAGAGGGGGGAGCGGAAACGGATTTGGCGGAGCTGTTTGCCGAAGTAATGGGCGAAGCGGCGGCAGAGCTGTCACCTGTCGAGCCTGCCGAGCTGACAGGAGCCGAGGAAACCAGCCAGGCCATCTGGGATGTCCCCGCCCAGGAGCGGGCGGCCCAAGTCGCTGCGGAAAGCCCCGAGGAAGCCTCGGCTGCAGACGAAGCTGCAAGTGTCGGAGTGGAAGCCTTGTTCGAGCTCGAGGAGCTGGCAGTAGAGAGCTCTCCTCTGCAGGAGCTGTCTCAGTTGCCTGACTTTGGGGCTGCTCCCGACAGCGGGCCGGAAGCGGATCTTTGGGCAGAGGAGCCGTCTCCGTCCCTCCAGCCTGGGGATGGGGAGGCGGCCGCAGACTTGTGGGCTGAGTTCCCCGCCGACATCTGGCCGGGGGACTTTTCTGTCCCCGATGAGACGGGATCCCTGACATCTTTGGACTCTGCGGCTGAAGGCGGCCTGGAGAGCCTTGTCTCGGCGGCGGATCAGGCCTGGTGGAGCCCAGAAGAAGCAGGCGAACCTTCCCCCTCTTTCGAGGTGGCTTCTCAACCCTCTTCTGACCTTGCCGACTCTGCCGCAGTCGAGCAACTGGAAGACCTTTTCGCCGAAGAATCTTCGCCCGGCGAACCTGCCGCTGCGGCGGAGAGCTTCTTGGCCCCTTCCGACGAGTCGACGGCGGCGGAAACCCCGGACTTGGGGGCCGAGCTGAGCCTAGCCGATCTCTTCGCCGGGGAGACGCTGGAGGATGCCCCGGGCACGGGGGATGCGGCACAGGCCCAGGACTGGGCTCTTTTGGAGAACCTCTTCCCGGTTCAGGAAGAAGCTCTCTATCCTGAGGGCCAGCCCGCGGAGGCCTTCGACCGCCTCGAGGCTCTATTTGCCGAGGAGCCCGCTACCGAAGCACTGAGCTTAGAAACCAGCGGATCCCTCTCGGCCATGGATGGCGAGGTGGATTTGGATGAGTTGAGCCGGTTCTTTGCAGAAGGGGAGGCCGCCCAGGAAGCGATCCCCTCAGATCTGGCCACTTTCCTGGGCGAGGCAGAGGCTTTGCAAGGGAGCAGTCTGGAGGGAGTGACTCTGCCTGAGCCAGAACCACTTGTAGCTGCAGCAGAGCAAGGCGGAGCTTCCCAGCCAGCAGAGGACGATCTGGCCAGCCAACTGGAAAGCCTGTTCGCGGAGGATGAGCTCTTGGCTGCCCAGAGCGCGACTGTTTCCCCAGATGAGACACAGCCTTTGGAGGAAGAAGCGCCGGAAGCCTCTCCTGCCCCAAGTTTGGACGATTTGGCCGCCCTTTTCGATGCCGCCGAACCAGCGGTGCCCCCTGAGCTAGAGGAGGTCATCGCTCCCATTGTGGGATCCCCTACAGCCGTGAGCGGCGAGGTCGCCGACGATTTCGCAGCCCAACTGGAATCCCTCCTAGGCGATCTCGAGGTCGCCCCCCAAGTCTCTGCAGCAGCGCCGGCGCCTTCTCCGCCCGCTGTCGCCGCCCCAGCAACAGCCGCCCCCACGGCACCGGCTACCCCAACAGCACCGACCACACGGCGATCTGCCCTCAGCAATCCTGTAATGCGGGTGGAGGTGCGCCACCTCGACTCCATCAACAACTTGGTGGGAGAGCTGGTGGTCATCCGCAACAGCATGGAGCAAAACCAAACTCGCCTGCGCCAGTTTCTGGATGGCCTATTGGGCCGGGTGCAACAGCTAGGGGAGCTGGGCCAGCGCATGCGGGATCAGTACGACCGCTCGTTGCTGGAAGCGGCGCTGTTCTCCAGCCGCAGCAGCGCGGCAACGGTGGGGTTTGGTCGGAACGGCGAGGAATCCCCTCGGGGACGGGTGGGTCATTCCATAGGCCAAGAGTTCGACAAGTTGGAGATGGATCAGTTTACGGCCTTCCACACGCTGGCCCAGGAGATCATTGAGCTCATCGTGCGGGTGCGCGAGTCTTCTTCCGACATCGAGTTTGCGGTGGACGAGGCAGAGCAGATCACCCGCCAATTCCGCCAGGTCACCACCCAACTGCAAGAAGGCCTGAACCGGGCGCGCATGGTGCCCTTCTCGCAAATTGCCGACCGGCTGCCCCGCGCCGTCCGTGACCTCTCCATCAAAACGGGCAAACAGGCCAGCCTGGTGGTGGAAGGCCGCGACACCCTCATCGACAAGGCCATCCTGGAAGAGCTTTCCGACCCGATGACCCACCTGGTGAACAATGCCCTGGTGCACGGGATCGAGCCCCCTGAGGAGCGGCGCCGCTTGGGCAAGCCCCCTGAAGGCAAGATCACCGTCAAAGCTTTCTACCAGGGCAACCAGACAATCATTGTCGTCGCCGACGACGGTGCCGGCATCCCGGTGGAGAAAATCAAGGCCAAGGCGCAAAGGCTGGGGCTGCTGTCAGAGCAGGCAACCGAAGAAGAAGTGTTCAACGTCCTCTTCCACCCCGGCTTTAGCGTTCGCGAGGCCAGCGAGGTGGACGATCTGGCCGGGCGGGGGGTTGGCTTGGACGTGGTGCGCCGCAACATCACCGATCTGCGCGGCAGCATCCAAGTGGATTCCGTGCGCGGCAAGGGCACCACCTTCACCATCCGCCTGCCGCTTACCCTGAGCATTTCCAAGGCAATGGTGTGTGTCAGCGACAAAGCCCTGATCGCCTTCCCCCTCGACGGTGTGGAGGAGATGCTGGATGTTCCCGTCGACGAGGTGCAGCCGGATGAACAGGGGCGGCCCTCCATTCCCTGGCGGGATCAACGCCTTCCCTTCCAGCCCCTCTCGAATCTGTTGTCCTACAGCCGCAGCCACAGCCGCAGCCGCTCAGAGGTCTACAGCATCGCCCAAGAGGAGGGCATCCTGCCCATCGTCGTCCTGCAAAGTGCCGGCCAGTACGTTGCCCTGCAGGTGGACAGCTTTGTGGAAGAGCAGGAAATCGTGATCAAGCAATTGCGCGGGCCTGTGCCCAAACCACCTGGCATTTCTGGGGCAACGGTGCTGGGCAATGGTCGCGTGCTGCCAATTGCTGACGTCCTTGAACTGGTAGATATGGCCCAAGGCCGCCGTCGCGATCTCAGCCGCCTCTGGGCGGAGCGTCGCGCTGCGGAGCCACGTGCCGAGGAAACCCATCAAACCACGGTGCTCATTGTGGACGACTCGATTGCAGTGCGGGAACTGCTCTCCATGTCCTTTCAAAAGGTGGGCTACCGGGTGGAGCAAGCCCGCGATGGCCAGGACGCCTGGGAAAAGCTTCGCGGTGGCTTGCGCTGCGATCTCATCTTTTGCGACATCGAGATGCCGCGCATGGACGGCTTGGAGTTGCTCTCCCGCATACGGGCAGACAGCAACCTCAGGCATATTCCAGTAGCTATGCTCACCTCACGGGGGGCAGAACGGCACCGGCAGACAGCCCGCGAGCTGGGAGCCACTGCCTACTTCACCAAGCCCTACTTGGAGGAAGAGCTGTTCAGCGCTGCCGCTCGCATGTTGCAAGGGGAGCAGTTGTTGGCACCCAACCCCACTTCCTGAACTGGCGACGCCAGGGGCGCCCAGATGGAGGCACCAAGCTGAGGGATCCCACTCTGGCGCCAGGATCGCCAAAGGGTTTGACTCCAGAGGGGGCTGGAAGGCGTAGGATATTGACCTGTTGTCCTCGGAGAGAAGTGGCGATGCGCCTGACTGTCTGTGCTCTCATCCTGGCTGGTGGGTTTGTCCTGGGGGCTTCCTGGGCTGGCAGGGAGCTGGAGGCAACTGCTCATGAGAGCAAGGGGAAGGGGGAGCTCTCGATCCATAGAGCTCATCAGATAAGCCTAGGCCCTGCCGACGAATCCTTCGACCTGCGGTTTCTAGATGCGATGATCCTCCACCACGAGGGAGCGGTGAGCATGGCCGCGGAGGCCCTGCAAAAATCCCGGCGGCGGGAAATTCGTCAGCTAGCCAAGGATATCCTGGCTGCCCAGAGCCAAGAAATCAAGCAGATGCAAGGCTGGCGGCTGAGCTGGTACCCGCTAGCTCCCCAGGAGCCCGTCATGTGGCATGAAGAGATGGGCCACCAGATGGCCATGACTCCAGAAATGATCTCGGCTATGCGCATGGATACCGACCTGGGAGCCGCTGACCCTGAGTTCGATCTGCGCTTCCTGCAAGCAATGATCCAGCACCACGAAGGAGCCCTGGTCATGGCTAGAGAGGCTCTGGAAAAATCCAAGTGCCCCGAGATTCGGCAACTGGCAACAGCCATTGTCACTACCCAGCAAGCGGAGATTGAGCAAATGCGGGCCTGGCAAAAGCGGTGGTATCTGCGCTAGGGCCGCTGGGATCGTTTGCAGGCCTCAGCAGGCTCTGTAAAGATGATGGGATGCGAGCAAGGCCGGCTCTTGCGGCTGCCCGCAGCACTCAGAGGATTCCCCTGCATTGCCAATGGCCCTAGAGCTGCCCTCCTTCCCTCAACACCCGGCTTTGCTCCCACCGCTTCGCCCAGAGTGGAGATCCCGCTGGCTGGCGGGGCTGGCCGTTTTGCTGCTGTGTTTGGGATCCCCCAACCGCTGGCTGCACTGGTTTCCGGGAGCGCTGCTGGGCCTAGCGCCTCTGTTTTACCTTTGCGAACAGCAACAGGGTTGGAGGCAGTGGCGTTTGGCCTATGGCCTCTGGTTTTGCGTGTGCCTGTACGCCTTCTGGGTGGATCCCTTCTCGCTTCAAGTGCTCAGCGCCTGGGAGATCCTGGGAGGAGCAGTGGTGGCTCCCCTGATCCCTCTGTTTTTCACAACAGCCACGGTCTTGAGCTTGGCGCTGAGCCGGCCCCTCCCCCCCTGGGCACGTCCCCTGGGCCTGGCCACGGTCTGGACAGGCCTGGATGGGCTGCTGGGCCTGCTCTGGTGGCCGATCCCCTTTCATTGGGGATCCCTGCTCTTTGACTGGCCCCTGGGGATCCAAATTGCCGATCTCACCGGGATCTGGGGAGTGACCTTTTTTGCCGTGTTCGTCAATGGCGTGGTTTGGCAGTTGGCCGAGCAGCTCCGCTGCCAATGGAGGGCAGAGGGATCCTGCTCGGGGGCCGAGAACCCGGATATCCGGCGCACGCTGGCCTGCGGCTTAGGTCTGGGGGGGCTGGTCTTGGCCTATGGCAGCCTGCGGCTGGCCTACTTTGATGTTTTAGCGGCGGCGGAAGGGGATCCCAGCTTTCGCGTGGGGACGGTGCAGCAGGTGGCCTGGTTGGAAGCCGATCGCAGTTGGGAGTACCGCAGCCAGCGCTACCGGGAGTTGCACCAGCTTTCGGCCCAAGCGGTGGCCGAGGGGGCGCAGTTGGTGATCTGGCCGGAAGGAGCCTTGCGGGCCCGGTTGCTGAACACCCCCCTGCAACCCCATGTGATCGAGCCAATGCGAGCCATCCTCCCCCCAGAAGGGGCTTTGATTACGGGGGCCACGGAGCCGGATCCCCGCACAGCCCACCTGCCGGAGGAGGAGCAGCGATTTTTCAACACCGCCCTCTTCTTCAACGCCCAAGGCCAAGTGCTGGATTGGTTTGGCAAGCAGTGGATCTTCCCCTATTTTGAGTCGGGGCGCTACGCGCCCTCCCCAGATGGCTATCGGCCGCTGGCGGGAGGGGAGCTGTTTGGGCCTTTGGGGGTGATGATCTGCTTGGAGAGTGTATTGCCCGCCCCCAGCCGAACTCTGACCCGCAATGGAGCAGAGTCGTTGATCGTGATCTCCGACGATAGCTGGTTTGGCAACAGCCACTGGCCCATGCTCCACGGCCGGCTTTCGGTTTTCCGGGCGGTCGAAAACCGGCGCAGCGTGGTCTTTGTCAACAACACCGGCGGCAACCTGGTGGTGGATCCCTCAGGTCGACTCCAGCAGGTGGGCCCGATTTTTCAGCGCGGAGTGGTGACTGGAGAGGTCAGGCGGCAATCCCAGGTAACCTTCTACACGCGCACAGGCGACTGGCTGGCCTGGTTAACCTTAGGTCTTTCTCTAGGATTGACGGCCTGGGGATCCCGAGCAGGGCAAGGATGCGCTAAGATTGGTGAGCATCAATAGTCTAAGTCAGCTTTCCCGTCCCGCGTTCCCAGTTTGCGCTGCTGAACTGGCTGAACAAAGGGATGCGGAATTGCTTACCCTTGCTGATGTAGCTCAGTCGGTAGAGCAGCTCACTCGTAATGAGCAGGTCATCGGTTCGAGTCCGATCATCAGCTTTGGAGCCTTGTCCGGCCCTCACGGGGCTACTGACCTAGGCTGGCCTAGCGCGGGGATCCCCTCTCCCAGGAGGGGGACATGAAGAGCGTAGCCAGTTGGTCGGGGCTTCGCCTTATGCTGAGAAGTATGGCCATTTCCCCGGCAGCGGTCTTTGGCAATGGCAACCCCCTTCTCTTGGCCCTATCGCACCCCAGGGATCCCGGACTCCGCCTTTGAGCGGATCCCGGGGATCCCGATGAGCCCCCGCGAGGTACGCGTGCTGGTGCTGAGCCAGTTGCGCCTGGGAGAAGACCACTGCCTATGGGATATCGGCGCCGGGACAGGCACCATCGCCATCGAAGCGGCCATTCTCTGCCCCCGCGCTCGCGTGATTGCCATCGAGCGCGATGCCGAGGTGGTCAGCTTGATCGAGAGCAACTGCGAGAAATTCGGCCTCAACAACGTGCAAGTAATCCAGGGCACCGCCCCCGATTGCTTGCATCAGCTCTCTCCGCCCCCCGATCGCATCTGTATCGAAGGTGGCCATCCCCTACGGGAGATCCTGGAGGCCTCCTGGAACCATCTCAAACCCAACGGCAGGATTGTGGCGACCACCAACTCTCTGGAGGGGCTCTACGGCCTCTCTGCCGGGCTGGCTGCCGTGCGAGCTCATCATGTGGAGGTGATCCAATCAGCCGTGAACCGCCTGGAACACCGCGGTCGCAGCCAACTGTTGCTGCCTCTGGATCCCACCTTTGTGTTAAGCGGGGAAAAATCCAGCTAAATCTTGTAAGAAATCCGTTTATATTTTTTGCAAATCCCTTCGCAAAGTAATGGGCTCAAGAAAATTGGGCTAGCCCAAGCCCTCTTTGGAGATCGGCAAAGCACAAACCTTAAGCTATGCCGATATTTCTAGATTGCAGACTTTCATTTGCCCTTATACCAGAGACAGAGAGCTGCGGATCCCAGGGCCATGGATGAATTGCAACACCCCTTTCCCGAATCACGAGAAGTGAGGCTGCGACAACTGCTAATTCGAGAGCGCTGGCCGGAAATGCTGAAGGGCTGCCGGGCCTGCATCCATTGGGACGACTTCAAGCGACCCGAATGCTGCGGCGACTGCGGCATTGGCGATCGCCGCAGACAAGAAGCAGAAAACCAGCCCAGCAAATCTTCAGGCATTTAGCCTGGGCAGATTCTCCCCATCGGGAGCCGATTCTAGTAGTTATTTTTGCCCAGCAATTTCTACCTTAGGCTCATCAAAACGCCGGAGAGAGGAACTTCTTGGGGAGGCAGCAGAGGCACCTCTACTTTCGCCACTTCCTGCTCGTAAATGCCCAGCTGGCGAGCGGCAGCCGTCGCAATATCCAGATCTCGACCGCGAACAAAAGGGCCCCGAGCCAGAACATCCACCACCACTCTAGGCCTGGGATCCTCAGAATTGGTCAAAGTCTCCCAAAAACGTGTCCGGGAATACACTGATGAGCCCCACGGATCCCAGGTTCCGCAGAGGGATCTTTCGGCTGAAGTCAGTGGGCTTGGGTTGGGGCAATGCTCCCAGAAGCCGGCGCGGCTCCTCAAGGGCGAGGGGATCCCGGAGAAATGCAAACCACTGTATCAATTTCTACATAGTTCTCTACATTCCGCAGTCTTCGTTAGGGGCTGAGCTAGAGTGTTTCCAGCAGGCTCCTGGGGTGGGCTGCCTTTTCAGGAGGCCAAGTGCCGCGACTGATCGCATCAGCGGGCTGGAGGCACTTGGTTAGCAATTGGCAGGAGTAGCGATGCCAGCATCGCAACGGCAAGCTAGGCGCGAGAACAGCCTGGCCAAGCTTCGCAAGGAACGCCGGAGGGTAAGCAGAGGATCTAGGCCCAGCGGCCCAAAACATGTTACAGGTTCTCCCCCAGCCTGAAACCTCCGTAGGGGCGAGGGGGCGTACACAGAAGAGCTTACAGCCGTGTTGGTACCTATGTTTGCCGTGGATGGGAAAACCCCCCTGATGTTAATCAAACCCAGCCCCGCCAGACGGTGGGTAGCAAGCGGCGAAGCCACACTCCCCTGGCAGCGAGGTGAGCGGGGCGTGCGGCTGAAAGCAACCAATCGAGTGAGTTTGCAGGAGGTCGCTCCTGGCAAGCAGCTATGGCAAAATGCCAACCTAGGGTATTGCAAGTTTTTAACGTTCAACGGTTGGAGGGCACGGCTCCTAACAGCGCCGTGTAATGGTGTGTGATGAAAGTCGGAGATCGAGTGCGGGTGCGTACCAGCGTGATCGTCTATCACCACCCGGAACATCGCAATCAACCTTTTGACCTCAAAGGTATGGAGGGAGAAGTGACGGCTGTGATCCAAGACTGGAACGGCCGCCCGATCAGCGCTAATTTTCCCTTTCAGGTGCAGTTTGGGAATAAGTTCCGCGCCCACCTCCAGGCCGACGAGCTGGAGGTGATCGAGGCGAGCCCTTCCTCCGAGCCTGCGGCCTAGGTGAGACCCAGCAGGGTACGGTTGGTTTCCAGAATCGGCTGGATCAAAGCAAACTCCGCGGGGGTGAGGTACTTGGCTATCACCTCTTGCAAGAAGCGGTAGGTAGCCTCACAACTGCGCTGGGTGCGGAAGGCCCGCATCAAGGTCTGAAACCAGTAGAGAAATCGCTCCTTGTAGCGCTGCTCATCGTCTAGGAGCATGGCCAAAGCCGAGAGGCGCAAAACCCGCACGGTGTCGGCTCTCCATTTGTTGCGGAAATCCTCCACCCCTCGCATGAGCAAGTAGGGATCCAGAGCGCGCAGCTTCGCCTCCACCTCGCCGACAATCTGGGCTTCCGCCGCTTGGATTTTGCGATAGGCGCCCAGGCGCAGCTCAAAGGAGGCCAGGTAGCTCTCCATGAACTGCATCTCCTCATCTCTGAGGTAGCGTCCGTCGGCAGCCAGGCTCAGTTGGCGCAGTTGAGTCAGCATGGAGATTCCCTAGAAAACCAAGGAGAGAGGGGGAGTGCGGCCCTTTCGCCCCCGATCCTAGCCGCAAGCCCGTTGACAAAAGTGCGCGATCCTGCGGATCTTCGGCTATTCTCCCCGGCCTCTCAGCCGGGTTAATATTAATTAATAGTCTATCGTTGCAAGAATCCACTCGACCCCAGATGCCATCTGTGAGTTCGATAAAAAGCACCCTTTGGGAGGAAACGCTTCCGTGAGTCAGAAAGGTAAAAACAAAAAATGGAGAAGCGCCGGATTGTACGCGTTGCTGGCCATTGTCTTGATCTCGCTGGCCACAACCTTCTTCGGCACCCGTCCGGCTGAGCGTCTGGAGATCAGCTACTCCGACCTGATGAGCCGCATAGAACGGGGCGAGGTCAGCAAAGTCTTGGTCGAGATCGCCCCCGATGGTCGCCAAATTGCCATTGCCGAGGCGGAAATCAACAACCGCGCCACCCAAGTGCTGGTCAACCTGCCTCCCCTCACCCCCGAGTTTGAGAACACCTTGCTTGCGCAAGGGGTGGAGCTGGCGGTGCGCCCGGTTCAGGAGGAGGGTCTGCTGGGGCGCATCCTCAGCACCTTCTTCCTGCCCGTCTTGCTGCTGCTTGGCCTGTTTTTCCTGTTGCGCCGAGCCCAAAACGGCCCTGGCAGCCAGGCGCTCAACTTTGGCAAGTCGAGGGCAAGGGTGCAGATGGAGCCGAAAACTCAGGTTACCTTCAACGATGTGGCTGGTGTTGACCAGGCCAAGTTGGAGCTGGCCGAGGTGGTGGACTTTTTGAAAAACCCCGAGCGGTACAACGCTCTGGGCGCCAGGATCCCGCGCGGGGTGTTGCTGGTCGGCCCCCCAGGTACAGGTAAAACCCTGTTGGCCCGCGCTGTGGCCGGAGAGGCGGGTGTGCCCTTCTTCTCCATTTCTGGCTCTGAGTTTGTGGAGATGTTTGTTGGAGTGGGGGCCTCGCGGGTGCGGGATCTGTTCGAGCAGGCCAAGCAAAATGCCCCCTGTATTGTCTTCATCGACGAAATCGATGCCGTGGGTCGGCAGCGGGGAGCCGGCCTAGGAGGTGGCAACGACGAGCGGGAGCAAACCCTGAACCAGTTGCTGACCGAGATGGACGGCTTTGAGGGCAACTCCGGCATCATCGTTATCGCCGCCACCAACCGCCCCGATGTGTTGGATGCAGCGCTGCTGCGGCCCGGTCGCTTTGACCGCCAAGTGACGGTGGATCGCCCCGACTTCCAGGGCCGCCTGGAGATCCTCAAGGTGCATGCCCGCGGCAAAACCTTGGCCGCCGATGTGGATCTGGAGAAATTGGCCCGCCGCACCCCTGGGTTTACCGGCGCAGACCTGGCCAACCTACTCAACGAAGCGGCCATCTTGGCGGCCCGCCGCAACCTCACCGAGATCTCGATGGACGAGATCAACGACGCCGTGGATCGGGTGTTGGCTGGCCCAGAGAAGAAGGATCGCCTCATGAGCGAGCGGCGCAAGGAGCTGGTGGCCTACCACGAGGCAGGACACGCCCTGGTGGGATCCCTCTTGCCCAACTACGATCCCATTCAAAAGGTCAGCATCATTCCCCGCGGCCAGGCGGGCGGCCTCACCTGGTTCATGCCCAGCGATGATGACATGGGCCTGACCACCCGTGCCCACTTGAAAAACATGATGACCGTCGCCCTGGGGGGTCGGGTGGCAGAGGAGGTGGTCTATGGCGAGGCGGAGGTGACCACGGGGGCAGCCAGCGACCTACAGCAGGTGGCCCGCATTGCCCGCAACATGGTCACCCGCTTTGGCATGAGCGACCGCCTGGGCAACGTGGCCCTGGGACGCCAGTATGCCAATATCTTCTTAGGCCGTGAGATCGCTGCAGAGCGGGATTTCTCCGAGGAGACGGCGGCCCTCATCGACGAAGAGGTGCGACGTCTGGTGAATGAGGCCTACCAACGGGCCACTTACCTGATCCGGGAAAACCGCGCCCTCTTGGATCGCATCGCCCGCCGCTTGGTGGAGGCCGAAACCATTGATGGGGAAGAGCTGCAAGCGATCATCGACAGCTCGGAGGTGGTGATGCTACCGCCTGAGGAGGAGCCGGAGCCGCTGACCTTCCCGATAACCCTCAACGCTAGTGCCTAGTCTCCATGGACACAGGCCAGGGATCCCTGCCTTTTCGCCTGAGGAGGGCGGGGATCCCGATTTTTGCATGATGATAACTATCTCCCCTCTCCCAGAGAGAGGTTGGGGGTGGTCGCGTCGGCGGCGTGGCGCGCTTGGGCCATCCCTCAGGGAGAAGGGCTGGGTTGAGGGAGGCTAACTTAGCTAACGACGGCCGAGCCCGACAAGATGCGACTCACCTCCGTTTCGATAGGCTGGGGCTCATACATTTTCAGGACGTACTCAGCCACCATGCGGTCGGTGTTGAAGACCGGGTTGAGGGTGCGGATTGCTTCTTTCATGCGAGCAATCCAGCGGCGCGGGATCCCTTTTTCATCCCGGTCGTAGAACATAGGGATAATCTCGTATTCCAACACATCGTAGAGGGAGCTGGCGTCCAGATCGTCTTGGGCGGCTGGATCCAGACCTTCGATTTCTTGGCCGATGGCCCAGCCATTGCGACCGTTGTAGCCTTCGGGCCACCAGCCGTCCAAAACGGAGAGGTTGAGCCCCCCGTTGAAGCCCACTTTTTGGCCGGAGGTGCCGGAGGCCTCCAGAGGACGCCGCGGGTTGTTCAGCCAAAGATCCACCCCTTGGACCAAATTGCGGCTGACGTAGGCATCGTAATTCTCAATAAAGGCGACCCGGTGAGCCACCTCAGGCCGATTCGACCATTCCACCACCCGTTGGATCAGGCGCTTGCCTTCTTCATCTCGCGGGTGAGCCTTGCCGGCAAAGATAATCTGCACAGGGTACTCTTTGTTGGTGAAGATGCGGGTCACTCGCTCGAGATCGCGCAAGATTAGATCTCCTCGCTTGTAGGTGCTGAAGCGGCGGGCAAACCCAATCGTCAGGATCTTGGGATCCAACAACTGGTTGACGGCCTGGAGACGTTCGTTGCTTTCGCCGCGGTTGCGCCGCGCCCGCAACACCCGGTGGCGGGTAAAAGACACCAACCGCTCCCGCAGGGCTTCCTTGCGCCGCCACAGCTCCTCATCGGGAATTTCTTCCACCTTGGCCCACAGCTCCGGATCCGACACCCGCTCCGGCCAGTCGGGACCCAGGTATTGGTCGTAGAGGTTCCAGAAGAGGGGGGCAACCCAGGTGCGGGCGTGAACCCCGTTGGTAATGGAGCCGATGGGCACCTCCTCCACCGACCGCTCTGGGTAGAGCACATGCCACATTTGGCGAGAGACGCGCCCATGTAACTTGCTCACCCCGTTGGCTGCACGTGCGTAGCGCAAAGCCAGCACCGTCATATTGAAGCGCTCCCAGGGATCCCCGCCGCGCCGCGCCCCCAGAGCCAAAAATTGCTCCCGCGTCAAGCCCAGTTGCGGCCAGAAAGAGGCAAAGAACGCATCCATCTCGTTGGGGCTGAAAGCATCGTGCCCAGCCGGCACCGGCGTGTGAGTGGTGAAGACACACTTTTCCCGCACCTTGGCCTCTGCCGCCTCAAAGGGCGTACCCCGTGCCACCTCCTCCCGCAGCAGCTCCAAAGTCAAGAAGGCAGCATGCCCCTCGTTCATGTGATAGACCATGGGATCCAGGCCCAACTGGCGCAGCAGGCGCACCCCCCCAATGCCGAGGATACACTCCTGGGCAATGCGCGTATCGGTGCTGCCGCCGTAGAGATGGGCAGTAATCCAGCGGTCGATGGGATCATTCTCCGGCAGGTTGGTATCCAGCAGGAAGAGGGGCACCCGCCCCACGTCCACCCGCCAGGCGCGTGCCTTCACCAGCCGCTGCCGCATTGCCACTTCCACCAACAGAGGGCTGCCATCTGGCTGCCGCACCAACGTCAGAGGCAGCGCGTCAAACTCGCAATCTTCGTACAGCTCCCCTTGCCAGCCGCTGAGATCCAGGCGCTGCTGGAAATAGCCTTGGCGGTAGAGCAATCCCACGCCCACCAGCGGCACCCCCAGATCGGAGGCGGATTTGAGGTGATCGGCAGCCAGCATGCCCAGGCCCCCGGAGTAGATGGGCAAAGACTCGTGCAGGCCGTACTCAGCGCAGAAATAGGCAATAGGACGCTGCCAGTCGTAGGTCTTCATGGTGCGCTTGGCCCAGGTATCCTCAGCCGCCATGTACTGCCGATAGGCCTGCACCATGCGATTGAGGGTGTTGAGGTAGTTGACGTCAGTAGCCAAGGCCGCCAAGCGCAAGTAAGAAACCTCCTCCAGCATGCGCACCGGGTTGTGAGAGGTTTTTTCCCACAGGGCGGGATCCATTTCCCGGAAAATGGTGAGGTGATCGGGGTTCCACGTCCACCAATAGTTACGGGCGATCTCGCACAGGGGCGTGAGCGCCTCCGGCAGCACCGGGCAACGTTCGGGAAAAGCGGGGGCTAAAGTGGCAAGGGACATAGGACAGATACCTGGGGTTGAAGCTATAGGCCGGAAAAAGAAGCGGCAGAGGTTAATCGTGCCTGGTAAACGTTTCTAATTTTTTATTATTGAGCCAACTTTGAGAATTCTGGCAGGAGGATTCAGGATCTCTACAAAATCTGCAGCAGCTCCAAGCCAGATTTCCTCAGTCTTTTCCCAGATCTTGCAACAACAATGGCCACCGGCAGTTCGGTTTTCAATCTCAGAGAAGGCTGCTGATCGATCTGCGGCCTGTCTGAAGAGACGGTGCTGCATCGGAGTTAACAGAGTTTCCAGAATTGCCACTGACTCCTGATCCCGGCAGGGCAATCTAAACTGCCACAAGCTCGGCAAAGCTTTAGCTGCCTTCGCTACCAAATGGCCTTTTTCGATAGGAGCTCCGACTGAGCCTAGCGTCCCTCCACCACGGCCAAGCTGGTGTTGCGGTAGTAGTGGCTGAGGATCTGTTGGTAGGAATAGTTTTGGCTGGCCAGGGCGGCAGCTCCCCATTGGCTCATGCCCACCCCGTGCCCGTAGCCGCGCCCTTGGATTTGGAAGAAAGCGGGAAAGTTTGCCCCAGCAGGGGTCAGGCTGGCGGTGGTGGCCGCCTCCCCTCGTGGGCTGATGGCGATCATCGTGCTGCGCAACCCCAGAGCCCGCCGGAATTCGCTGCCGCTGACGTCTTTGCTGCCTTGGGATCCCACTAGGCGCAGGGTGATGGCCCGTCCCCAGGGAGAGCTGCGCAGGATCTCAATGGAGCGGATGGCCCCGATCCCGCCGGCCAACTGCTGGAGCTGTTGGGCAGGAATGGTAGCCGTCCAGCTAAACACCGGCGAGTGGTGATCGAAATCGGGCACCCCCTGCAAGTAGGGCCGCGACTCCAGCCAAACATTGCCGGCATCGTCTGTGTGGCCGCCGCCGGAGGAGTGGAAAACGGCGTTGATCAACTGCCCCTGGTGGACGAGAACCTGGCCGGCAGTCTCGCGGGCTGCTGCCTGGGTGCGGTTGGATTCGGCAGCCACCCCTTTGTAAACCTGCCAATCAATCCCACTCCCCAAGTCAAAAGGCTGCTGGGAGCGACGACTGCGATGGTAGAGGGCATAGGTGCGGGAGGCCACGGCTTGGGCTTTGAGGGCCTCCATCGGGAAGCGGTGCCCCATCTCGCTGCCCACCACGCTGGAAACGTAGTCCTCCAAACCAACTTGATTGATGGCGATCACTCCACTTTCGCCGGGGATCAGCTCCACCCAGCCGCGGTACCAGTTCTGGTCGATGAACACCAACCCATCGGGGGTGGTGGGCTGTAGGTAAAGGCGTTCTCCCTGCTGGCCGGCCAAACTGACCGCCGAGCCTATCCGGCTGGCCTGCAGCGGCTGCATGGCCGGAACTTCGGCCAGCGGTTGTCCCTGGGCATCCAGCAGGCGGGCCGGGGCAGAGCTGCCGAGCCTGACCTGCGGCTTGTTGACGGCAATCCCCACCCGCAGCAGCACCCGCGCCTGCACCGGAAAGGCCAAGCAGAGCCAAGCCCAAACCAGAAGGCCGATCCCCCTAAGCCAAGCCGAGGGCAGCGGGGACACAACCGGAGAAGAAAAGAGAGCTACACTCACACGTCACTCCTCTGGGAAAGACCACCCAAGAGCAACGGATCCCTGTCCGCCGATAAACCACTTCGGAGGAGGGATCCAGAAGGAAACTGCGATCCTGCGGTGAGGATTGCCCAACCAACCCCTCAAGCGACCGACCAACCAAAGCGCTCCCGCCTTCAAAGAGCTTTGCCTTCGAGGCCGCGGCCGGATCCCAGCCAGCTGCTCGCGCTGGCAGGCCGGGGGCCTTCCGATATGACAGTATCAAAAACCGCTTGCCGATGCACGACCTCAACCCGGCCTTTTTGTCGCCCAAGTTCCCCGTCAGGTTGCCAGAGGGATCCCCCGCCGGCGGCTAAACCACTGCTGCAACAGGCGACGACACTCGGCCTCGCAAACTCCGCCGATGACCTCTGGGCAATGGAAGCTGGCGGCAGAAGCGGGCAGGTTGAGCACGCTGCGCAGCGCGCCGGCCTTGGGATCGTCGGCGCCGTAGATCACCTGGGCCAGCCGCGATTGGCTGATCGCCCCCGCGCACATGGGGCAGGGCTCCAGGGTCACGTACAGCCGACAGCCCTGCAACTGCCAGTCGCCCAGGCGCTGCCCCGCCTGCCGTAGGGCCAAAATCTCCGCGTGGGCCGTAGGATCCCGATCCCGTTCCCGCCGGTTGCTGCTTAGGGCCAACAGCTCTTCCCCCGGCCCCACCACCAGAGCCGCCACCGGCACCTCGCCCGCTTCTCCCGCCCGCTCGGCTTCTTGCAGGGCCAACTGCATCCAGGCGCGGTGGCGTTGCCATGGATCCCGCTCCGGCGGTGCTGAGGAAGGGAGGTGAGCTAGATTCCCGGTCATCGCTAGGCTCTTGAGCCCTGTCTTTGCCCGCAAGATTTGCTAAGTTAAGCACATATCCCCTAAACAGCTAAAAGAAGAATAGGCCAAAGTAAACCGGGTCTGCTTGCGCAGGTGGGTAGCGCCGGTCTGCCTGAGCTTCCTCAGTGCAGTGTTTTTGGGGCAATACGGCTGAGCTCTGGGAGGGATCATGACACGGCTTCTACGGCAAACATTTCTGGCGATGGCTTTGTT
Source organism: Synechococcus sp. JA-3-3Ab (assembly GCF_000013205.1). Lineage (NCBI taxonomy): Bacteria > Bacillati > Cyanobacteriota > Cyanophyceae > Synechococcales > Synechococcaceae > Synechococcus > Synechococcus sp. JA-3-3Ab. The sequence continues at coordinate 2,776,494 of NC_007775.1, forward strand.
TGGCGGAGGCATTGCCTATGGGGTCTGGTTGTCCTCGCCAAGGGGGCAAGCATGGCTGCAGCAAACTCCCCTTGCCACTTGGTCGCAGCGGGCTGGAGAGGGGGTGGGATCCCTTCTGCCTTGGTCTGAGTCCCCTCCTGAGTCTGCCTCTCCTGCCGATGCCGTGCGGCCTTCCAATTTCATTGCCGCCGTTGCCCAAAAGGTGGGACCGGCGGTGGTGCGCATCGACGCCACCCGCACCGTGGCCAGCCCTATTGATCCCGAGCTGTTCAACCAGCCCCTGTTCCGCCGCTTCTTTGGGGGCCAAATCCCCCAACTGCCGCAAGAGTTTCAGCAGGAGGGCACCGGATCCGGATTCATCATCGATCCCAATGGCCTCATTCTCACCAATGCCCACGTGGTGGAAGGCAGCGAGCGGGTGAGGGTGCATCTGCTGGATGGGCGCACCTTCGAAGGCAAAGTCAAAGGCTCAGACCCGGTAACCGACATCGCCGTGATCCAGATCGAGGGCGAAAATCTGCCCACGGTTACCTTGGGCAACTCCGACCAGGTGCGGCCAGGAGATTGGGCCATCGCCATCGGCAACCCGCTGGGCCTGGACAACACGGTAACGGCGGGGATCATCAGCGCCGTCGGGCGTTCCTCCGGGCAGATTGGGGCCACCAACAAGCGGGTGACGTTCCTGCAAACGGATGCGGCCATCAATCCCGGCAACTCGGGCGGCCCGCTGCTGGACGCAGAAGGTCGCGTCATTGGGGTGAATACGGCCATTTTCCAGCGGGCTCAGGGTGTTGGCTTTGCCATTCCCATCAACCGCGCCATGGAAATTGCCGAGCAACTGATCCGCAATGGCCGGGTGGAGCATGCCTTCTTGGGCATCCGCATGATTACCCTCAACCCCGATTTGGTGGAGCGCCTCAACCGGGACCCGGGCCGATCCACCACGCTGACAGTGCAAGAGGGGGTGTTGATCGGGCAGGTAATTCCGGGATCGCCGGCTGAGCAAGCTGGCCTGCGGGAAGGGGACGTCATTGTTGAGATTGACGGCCAACCTATTCGCGATGCCGAGCAGGTGCAGCAGTTGGTGGATGCCACCGGTGTGGGCAAGACGCTGACGCTGCGGGTCATCCGCGACGGCCAGGCGCGCACCTTCCAGGTGAAGACGGGGGTGCTGCCGGTGGGCTCTTGAGCAGGCAGGCTGGGATCCCGATCCCTACCTTATTCTCAGCAAGCTCCCCTCCAAAGACTTGGAGTCGTTTTAAACTAGGTGAAAACACTCTGCCGCCATCCAAGCGCTCCGCGCCGCTGGCGCGTTTGCGACAGCCCTGCCTACCAATAACGACGTAGAGAAACGTTTCGTTGCTATTTGAAATGACCACAATCCCTGGGGCGATAGAGCCACCGCTGTGCCCGACAGGGGGTCTGCCCGGCAACGAGTAGTTTTACGTGCCGTCCGTCGTTGATCCCCGTGACAGAATAGCCCTAGAGGCGGGGAGCGAGATCGCGTATGGCTTGGGCAGTTGGCGAAGAATTGCAGGGGGGGCGCTACCGCATCGAGGCCGTTTTGGGGGAAGGGGGCTTCGGCATTACCTACCGCGCCTGGGACAGCGTCCGTGCTGAGGATGTGGTTATCAAGGTCTTAAAGGACAGCATCCGCGAGGATCCCGACTATCCTCGCTTCCAGCAAAACTTCATGAACGAGGCGCTGCAACTGGCCCGCTGCCGCCACCCCCACGTGGTGAAGGTGGAAGAGGTGATCTGGGAGCAGGAGCGTTGGTGCATTGTGATGGAGTACATCCGTGGCCAGACGCTGCACCAGCTTTTGCGGCAAAAGGGGCCGCTGCCCCTGCCGGAGGCCCTGCGCCTGACGCGAGAGGTGGGATCCGCCCTCATGGCCCTGCACGAACAGGGGATCCTGCACCGCGATGTGAAGCCGGCCAACATCCTGGTGCGGGAGGGATCCGGGCAAGCGGTGTTGATCGACTTTGGCCTGGCGCGGGCCTACGCCCAAGGTTTGATCCAGCGCCATACCTCCTACGGCACCGATGGCTACGCCCCCCTGGAGCAGTACGACAGCCTGCGCCGCCGCGGCGCCTTCACCGATGTCTATGCCTTGGCCGCCACCCTCTACACCCTGCTGACGGGGATAGTGCCCTTGTGCGCGCCGGTGCGGGCCACAGGCCGGCAGTTGGATCCCCCCCGCAGCCTTAACCCCAGCATTCCTGAAGAGGTGGAGGCCGCCATCCTCAAAGGGATGGCTCTCCACCCCGAAGAGCGCCCACAAACCATGGCCGAGTGGCTGGCCCTGCTGCCGGGAGCGGCCTCTCAAGAAGAGAAGAAGCCGCTGACCTTTGAGCCCGCCATCCGCACTCAAGATCTGCGGCAACTGGAGCGGCTTCTGGCCCCGCAACCCCAAGATGAGCTGGAACAGCTCCTGGCCCAGCACTCGGCAGAAGAGCTGGAGCAAATGGTGGCGCCCCCTACCCCTGCCACGACAAAGAAAAAAGAGGGGGCATCCGGATCCCTGGTTTCTCCCGAAGTTTGTCTAGAGGGACAGGGATCCCTGCCCGCTACTCTCCCCTGGCCAGACTGGGTGGGAGAAGCGGCTCCTGCCCTACAAGGGCTGTGGGATCGGCTGCGGGCTGGCCAGTGGGGGGAAGCCGATCGCTGGACGACGGCTCTAATGTTAAAGCTGGGCGGGCGATCCCAGGTAGGCTTTTTCGACCCCAAGGATGTTGAGGCTTTCCCGTGCCCTATGTTGCGGCTCATCGACCAACTCTGGATGCAGGCCAGCCATGGGCGCTTTGGCTTTACCGTCCAGAAGCAGCTCTGGCAGGAGTGTGACTCGGAGAAAAGGGGAGGGCTCAGCTCGAGATCCTTCTCGGCCTTACCCCGCGAAGAGTGTATGGGAGAGAAAGTGGGCTGGCAGATCCAGGGCCGCTGGCTGGAGTACGGGGAGCTCAAAACCAACTTGGAAGCGCCCAAGGGCCATCTGCCGGTGGGCTTTTTCTGGGGATACTCGGGGGGGTTACGCGCAGCCCTGCTGATGCTGGATCGGGCGGTATTGAAAAAGTTCAAAGCCTGCCTGTAAAAAACTTCCCCCTCCTGGGGATACAAAGCCAGAACGGCGAAAAAAGGGAGAGTGGACGCCTATCCCCTCAAGAAATCGAGGAGGATTGCCGGGCACTCTTCTCCAAAAGGGAGGTTGCCTGAGGGCTTTCGCGAACGGCCAGTCCCAAGTGAATCAGCGCTGTCTCAACAGTATTGACCTGCTCTGCCAAAGCTTTCCACCCTCTTGCTTTTATGCCGTAGCGCTTACTAAAGTAAGCTCGAGCGGCTGCAAAGGAAGCAAAAGCTTTTTTTAGGGTCGCTGCTGTCCAGGGCTTGGCATTCAGCCGTAGCCAATTCCTTTGACCTTGCTGCTGTCGCTCGGCAACAAGCTGTCCTGTCAACTGAAGGAGCTCAATATAGTTGCGACGCGAGGCCGCGATTGCCGTTTCAAGGCTCTCGATGAGACCCATGGTTATCCTCCAAATTCGCTTGATAAATATCCTACTCGTTCTTCTGAAGCAACTTTCTAGAACCCGTAGAAGGCAGGTTAGCCTTAAAAATAGCCATGATCCTGTTCAGGTAACTTTGCAGTGAGCTCCTAATCTCTGGAATGGGAATGTAGTTTACCGCGTTCTGAAGCTGGTCAAAGATATGTTTAAGTTCCTTCAGAGCTAAAATGGCACGGCTGACGATCTCCTGGACTTGCAGCTGCTCTTCTGCAAGCTCTCTTATTCTATTGGCCAGCTTCTGATTTTCGTGTTCTTTCTCGACGAGCAAATCTAAAGCTACTTCCTCGCTCTCTTCTATTCTACGCTTAAGTTTTAGGTTTTGCTCTTCCAGAAATTCAATCTGCTCGATTAATAAACCTAACTCGCGCAAAGAACTAAATTCAATACCTCTGCCCACGAGAAAGTTAACAATTTGGTCGCTGCACTCTTGTCTTTGAAGCTGTAGTTCTGTGAGTTTAGGCTCTGCCAATTCCTTTAAGACTCTATGAGCTATTCCTACCCCCAGGAAATCGCCGTCGCCATGTCCAGGAATACTAACCCTCAAATGCCCGCGAACAGCTTGCGTGGGATGTCTGGCACGACGACGGACAATCTCCCAGCCCCACTTTCTTGCCTGAGACAAAATGTCTCGTTTCCGCCAATTTCTTGAAGACTGAATAGTGGTTTGAATCTCTCTCTGCTCCTCTATAACTTCTTCCCGCCTCTTAAGGAGATAGCCAAGCTCGTCTTCTCTGAGACAATCCATAGAACAGAACCTTAAGTGAAACTTCCTTACCTAGTCTACTCGGTTTTCACGGAGACCTGGGCTGATTGTACGGCAAAACCTCACCTCTCAGAAGCTATTGACGTTAAGAAATACTTAGTAGTTTTTCTAACAAGGTTTCTAAGTAACAACACAGCGGCAGAGCGAGCCAGCTCTGTAAAAAAACTCCCCTCTCCCCTTGGGAGAGGGGCTGGGGGTGAGAGGGTGGAGAGCCTTAGTAGCGATGCACCAGCTTATTGATGGGCTTGAAGATGTCGGCCTCAAACCTCTTGCCCTTGAGCATGCGGTTCCAGTACAGCCAGGGCAACAGGTGCACCTTGGCCAAGTACATGGAGTAGCGCTCCCGCGTTGGATCCAGGGGGAAAGAGGGAGCTAGCTTCCCGTCGTAGGCAAACTCTGCCATGATCAGGGAGTTGTAGCCGGTGATCAGGGGGCAGCAGGTGTAGCCGTCGTAGCGGGCCGGCAGCGGCTTGGACTGCATGGCCGCCAAGAGGTTTTCCGCCAGCACCGGCGCCTGCTTGCGGGCCGCGGCTGCCGTCTTGGAAGTTGGCAGGGAAGAGGCATCCCCCAAAGCAAACACGTTGGGGTAGCGGGGATGCTGCAGCGTCCATTTGTCCACCTCCACCCAGCCGCCGGGCCCTGCCAGAGGGCTGCGCTTGACAAAGTCCGGGGCGCTCATGGGCGGAGCCACGTGGATCATGTCGTAGTGCAGGCTCACCTCCTCTTTGCCGCCGTCGGTGGTGACTTCAAAGATGGCCTCCCGGGTCTCGGGCCGGATGGCCTTGAGGTTGTGCCTGAACTTCACCTGGATCCCGCGGCGCTCCACCACCTTCTCCAGGGCGGCGCTGTATTCGGGCACCGCGAAGAGGGTAGGGGTGGCGGTGCAGAAGATAACTTTGGTGTTGACGCCAACGCCGCTTTTGCTCTTGAAAACGTCGTCGGCCATGTACATGATTTTTTGGGGCGCGCCGCCGCACTTGATGGGAGTGGCAGGGTAGGTGAAGATGGCCGTGCCCCCCTGGAAGTTGCGGATGGTCTCCCAGGTGTAGGGGGCGTAGTCTTTGGAGTAGTTGCTGGTCACGCCGCCCTTGCCCAGCGCCTCCGGCAAGCCCTCGATCAGGTGCCAGTCAATTTGGATGCCGGGGGCCATGATGAGGTAGTCGTATTCGATAACTTGGCCATCCTCGGTGATGACGCGGTTGTGATCCGGATCCAGCTCGGTTACTCGCGCCTGGATCCACTTGGCTCCCCTGGGGATCACGGTTTTTTCATCGCGCACAAACTTGGCCAGCGGCGCAATACCCCCACCCACCAACGTCCAGCCGGGCTGGTAGTAATGCTTGTCGGATGGCTCGATGATGGCAATGTCAAGGTTGCGCTGGCGCTCCAGCAACTGGGCTGCTGCGCTGATGCCGGCTGCCCCTCCCCCGACGACGACAATCTGATGGCGGAGAACCGCCGCGGACCCCTTCGATCCGATCCCTTGCACCTCAGAGCGCGCGCCGTTTTGCGGCACTGCTGCTGACTGCGCCTGGAATTCCCTTGGCTTTGTAGTCGGTACCACGATAACTCCCTCTAAAACTCAAAACGGAAACAAAAAAGAGACCGATAGACCCGTCGGCCATATTAAAAACAGCAAGAGAGCCAACCAACCCATCCAAGAGCCCGGACAGGTCAGCTAGCATGGGAGGCCGAAGCACTTCGGCTCCCCACAAGCTCTAGCTAATCATACTACCTAATAAGAATATATTCATCCTTTCTATCTATCTGTCGAGAATTTTCAGCAAATCTTAGCCGCCTCCTTAGCCGCCTCCTTAAACGTTGTTGACGCTTGCCTTAGCAAGAGCTGCTCGGGGAGCGTTTTACTGGGAAGGGCAGGCGGCATCCGCTAGGCTGTCAGATGGAGGAAGGTCGGCAGCTCGTCCTGCCGTTGTGTTGTTGTAACTCAAGATTCCGAACATGGCCAAACCTTCATCCCCTGAGCTGCTCCCGGCCCTTGCCTGGCATGCCCTGCCGGAGGAGCAAGCCATCCAGCAGCTCCTCGGAGAGGAGCTCTCTTTGCCGACGCTGTTGGAAAAAGGCCTCTCCCAGGCGGAAGTGGAGCGGCGGCAGAAGCAGTATGGCCCCAATGAGCTGAAGGCCAAGGCAGCTACCCCCGCATGGGTCAAGTTTCTGCAGCAGTTTAACCAGTCGCTGCTCTACATCCTGATGGTGGCCGGGGCGATCAAGGCGTTCCTAGGCTCCTGGCGCAACGCCATCGTAATCTGGGCGGTGGTGGTGATCAACGCTCTCATCAGCTACATCCAAGAGTCCAAGGCGGAGGAGGCGATTGCCGCCCTGGCCAAGTCGGTGGTGACGGAAGTAACGGTGATGCGGGAGGGGCAGAAAGTGCGGGTGCCCTCGCGGGAGCTGGTGCCGGGGGATGTGGTGCTCTTGAGCTCGGGAGACAGGGTGCCTGCCGACCTGCGCCTGGTAAGCGTGCGCAACTTGCAGGTGGACGAATCGGCCCTCACGGGAGAGTCGGTGCCGGTGGAAAAACGGCTGGGATCCCTCCCCGAAGACACGCCGTTGGCCGACCGCCAGAACATGGCCTATGCCGGCAGCTTCGTCACCTTTGGCCAAGGGGCGGGGGTGGTGGTGGCCATCGGTAACCAGACCCAAACAGGCCGCATCTCCAAGCTGATCGAGGAAGGGGGATCCCTGCAAACTCCGCTGACGCGCAAGTTTGAGGCGTTCAGCCTGACCTTGCTGAAAATTATCCTCACCTTGGCGGCGCTCACCTTTTTGGTGGGCCTGGTGCAGGGCCAAGCGGCAGTGAGTGTCTTTGAAGCGGCAGTGGCGCTGGCGGTGAGCGCTATCCCCGAAGGCTTGCCGGCGGTAGTTACCGTAACCCTGGCCATTGGGGTCTCCCGCATGGCCCGACGCCACGCCATCATCCGCAAGTTGCCGGCGGTAGAAACCCTGGGCAGCGCCACGGTGATTTGCTCGGACAAAACCGGCACCCTCACGGAAAACCAGATGACGGTGCAGGCCATCTACGCCGGATCCCGGCTCTACCGGGTTAGCGGCAGCGGCTACAGCCCCCAGGGCCAGATCCTACCTCAGGAAGACGATTCCCCCGTCGAAATCCGCCAATCGCCTGCCCTAGAGGCTTGCCTGGTGGCCGGCTGCCTCTGCAACGACACCCGCCTCCAAGCCAAGGACAACGGCCAGTGGGAAGTTGTAGGGGATCCGACTGAGGCGGCTCTGCTTGTGGCGGCTCAGAAAGGGGGCTTGGATCGAGAAGATCTGCAGCGCCGCCGCCCTCGCCTGGACAGCATCCCCTTTGAATCCGAGTTTCAGTACATGGCCACCCTGCACCGGTTGGGGCCGGAGGAGCACTGCATCTACGTCAAGGGATCTGTAGAAGCTCTCTTGCCCCGCTGCGGCAGCCAGATGGGATCCCAGGGGGAGATCCAGCCCTTGGAAGCGGAGCGGATTCGGCAGCAGGTGGAGGCCTTGGCGCGGCAGGGGCTGCGGGTTCTGGCCTTTGCCCAAAAAACCGTCCCCAGCAGCCAAACTCAGGTGGATCACTCAGATCTAGAGGAAGGGCTGATTTTCTTGGGCTTGCAGGGGATGATTGACCCGCCGCGGCCAGAGGCCATTGCCGCCGTGCGCGCCTGCCAGAGTGCCGGGATCCAGGTGAAGATGATTACCGGCGACCATGTGCTCACCGCCCAAGCCATTGCCGAGCAGATGGGCCTGGGCGGCGGCAAACCGGTAAAAGCCTACAGCGGCCGGGATCTGGAGCAGCTCGGCCCAGAGGAGTTTGTCACTGCCGCCAACGAGGGATCCGTCTTTGCGCGGGTGGTGCCGGAGCAAAAGCTGCGCCTGGTGAAGGCCTTGCAGTCGCAGGGTCAGGTCGTGGCCATGACCGGCGATGGGGTCAACGACGCCCCGGCCTTGAAGCAGGCAGATGTGGGCATTGCCATGGGGAGGGGCGGCACGGAAGTGGCCAAAGCCGCCGCCGACATGATCTTGACCGACGACAACTTCGCCTCCATCAAGGCCGCCGTCGAGGAGGGGCGCACTGTCTACAACAACTTGCTCAAGGCCATCGCCTTCATCCTGCCGGTGAACGGCGGGGAGTCAATGACCCTTCTCCTCAGCGTCCTCCTCAACCGCGAGCTGCCCATTTTGGCCATCCAGGTGTTGTGGCTCAACATGATCAACTCCATCACCATGACAGTGCCCCTCTCCTTTGAGCCCAGCACGGGGCGGGAGATGACCCAACCACCGCGGGATCCCGATGCCAACTTGCTCTCTCCTCGGCTGCTGCAGCGCATTCTGCTGGTTTCAGCCTTTAACTGGCTCTTGATCTTCGGGGTTTTTGAATACATCGAACAAACCACCGGCAACCTCAACCTGGCCCGCAGCATGGCCATTCAGACGCTGGTGATTGGGCGCATCTTCTACTTGCTCAGCCTCAGCCAGGCTATTCCTACCCTGTTGGGCCGCGGGCGCGCCAGCCAGTTGGAACGCCGCGAACGCCTAATGGATGTGGCGGCTATCACCATCGGCATTGGAGCGGCCATCCTGCTGCAGATCCTCTTCAGCCAATGGAGCCTGTTCAACGCTCTCTTCGACACGGCACCGCTAGCTTGGGAGCAGTGGGGCTTCTGCCTGGTGGTGAGCCTGCCAATGATTGGGGTGGCAGCGCTGGCCAACCGGGTGGATCCGGAAGGCGCTTCGCTGGCCCGCTTACCCAGGAAAACCTAAATCTTGGGGGAAGCCAGAGCGGCGGCAAGGGCTTGCCTCCTAGATGGCTACGCTCAGCGGTTGCCCTGGGGGATGAGGAGTTGCCGCAAGGCTTCTTTGAGGTGGGGATATTGGAAGGTGAACCCCAGCTGCAGCGCGGCTTGGGGGATCACTTTCTGCCCTGTTAGAACCACCTGAGCTGCTTCGCCCAGCAGCAGTTCTAGGGCTGGGGCTGGTACCGGCAGCCACGAGGGGCGGGCCAGAACTTGCCCCAACGTGCGGCAGAACTCTTCCATTGGCACTGGGTTAGGGGCAGTGGCGTTGAAGACGCCGGATCCCTGTTGCAGCAGGAAGCAGACTAGACTCACCCAGTCGTCGCGGTGGATCCAGGAGACCCACTGCTTGCCAGAGCCAATGGGGCCGCCGAGGAAGAACTGAAAGGGGGCAAGCATTTGGGCCAGCGCTCCCCCATCGGGCCCCAACACGATCCCGGTGCGCAGGATGGCCAGGCGGATCCCCAGCTCCTCTGCCGGGCGGGCGGCAGCTTCCCAAGCTTGACAGACTTCTGCCAAAAAGCCTTGGCCCGGGGGATCCGCCTCCGTCAGGGGATCCCCTTCGGGATGGGATCCGTAGTAGCCCACCGCCGAGCTGCTGAGGAGCACCCGGGGCTTTTGCTGCAGGGAAGCAAGAGCCTGGACAAGAGCCTGGGTAGTTTCCACGCGGCTGCGGCGGATCTCTCTTTTCTTAGCTTCTGTCCAGCGGGAAGAGGCCAGGGGCTCTCCGGCCAAGTTGACAATGGCCTCGTAGCCTTCCAGAGCTGAGGCCCAGGCTTGCGGTTGGTAGGGATCGTACTCCAGCAGCTTGAGGTTGGGGGATGCTCCCAGAACGCGGCGGGCCTGCTCAGGGCGGCGGCTCAAAACCAACACCTCATCTCCTCGCTCCAGCAGGCGGGCCACCAAGCGGCGCCCGATAAAACCACTCCCACCCGTGATGGCAATGCGCATAGGCGGATCCCGATAAGCACCCTACAAGCCCCTGGGCTCTCTGTTGCCTTCGTCCTTTGGACGGCGTAGAGCTTGCCCAAGGTAGGAACCTCTAGCCTAGCGCGTTTCCGGGTTTGGCCATAGCCGGTTTTTCTCTGGGCTGTCCGGCAGTTCCTGCTTGGCGTTGACCGAAGACCCGGAAAAAGAGCCGAAATCCGCCTCCGCCGTACCGGAGTAGAGCTGAAAAGAAAAATGTTTTGGACCACCGCCTGACACGTTCGGAAAAATCGGCTTCAATAAGCCCTAGCTGCGCTTCCCAGTAGCAGAGGTGGTCTTTCATCCCCCGATTGCTTCCCTTCACCCGTGACACCCAAGTCTACTTCGCGTACCTCGGCTCGCCCCATGTCTGTCAATGAGGGGCAGGTTCCTCGGCCTGAGCTGGGCGTCTCTATTGCTCCGCGGCTGCGTCGTTTGCAGGGGCAGGGATCCCTGGTTCGGGCCGGAGCGCCCCCTTCTCTCCCGGTTCCCGGCCCGCGGACGATCCCCGTCCGGCCTTCCTGTTCAAGAAATCTGTCTCGCCTGCGGGAACGACGAGCCCCAGAGCCGGAGCCCCAAGCTTGGGAACTGCTCTGTCGCATCGGGGTGAACCTCGTGTTTACGGCGGCTGCCCTCGGCGGCCTGTATCGCCTTTTACCGGTGCAGTTGGCCCAGCACCACCGCCTGCAGGTTTTGGAGCAGAACCTCGAAGTCCTCTCAGCCCGAGTCTCACGGTTGCGGGAGGGAGTGGATCGCGGCATGGATCCCTTGCAGCAGCAAGCCCTCATCAAGGAACGCCTCAACCGCGTGCCGCCCGATCAAATCCAGGTGCGCCTGGTGGATCCCAGCGACCTAGTAGCCGACGCGGAGAAAAAGGCACCCCCCACCTGGATTGGACAATCTCCCCAGTTGTCCAGAAGGCCCTAGCTAGGACTGTTGCAGCAGCAGGGCCGCCTCTTTGGCAAAGTAGGTGAGGATCATGTCAGCGCCGGCCCGCTTCATGGCCAAGAGGGATTCCATCATCACCTTCTTGCCGTCGATCCAGCCCTTTTGCTCGGCAGCCTTGATCATGGCGTATTCGCCGCTCACGTTGTAGGCGGCCACGGGCAGATCTGTCGCTTCCTTGACCCGATAGATAATGTCCAGGTAGGCCAAGGCCGGCTTCACCATCACAATGTCCGCCCCTTCCGCCTCGTCCAGCTCCACTTCTCTAAGGGCCTCGCGGGCGTTGGCGGGATCCATCTGATAGGTTTTTTTATCCCCCCACTTGGGCGCGGATCCCAGGGCATCGCGAAAAGGGCCATAGAAAGCGGAGGCATACTTGGCGGAGTAGGCCAGAATCGCCACGTCGGTATAGCCTTGCTCATCCAGGGCCTCGCGAATGGCGCCGACACGACCGTCCATCATGTCGGAGGGGGCCACGATGTCGGTTCCCGCTTCCGCCTGGGAGAGGGCCTGCTTAACCAACACCTCCACTGTCTCGTCGTTGAGGATCACCCCGTCCCGCACAATGCCGTCGTGGCCGTCGCTGTTGTAAGGATCCAAGGCCACATCCGTGATCACCAGGATCTCGGGGATCTCCTGCTTGATCCGACGCACCGCCCGCTGGATGAGGCCCTCCGGGTTGAAGGATTCTCGCCCCGTGGGGTCTTTCTTTTCTTCGGGCACCACCGGGAAGAGGGCCACCGCCGGGATCCCCAAGTTGGCCGCCTCCTCCACCTCCTTGAGGAGCAGATCCAGGGTGTAGCGGTAGCAGCCGGGCATCGACTCCACCTCTTGCCGCTGGTTCTCCCCTTCCATGACAAACAGGGGGTAGATGAGATCCTGCACCCGCAGGTGGGTCTCCTGAACCAGCTGGCGAAGGGCCTCGGTGCGCCGCAGCCGGCGGGGACGGTAGATCAGGTCTTGGCTCATAGGAGCAGGAGAAAGAGGGCCTCTCTATTTTGCCATGAGGGCCCCAGGAGCTCAGTCAAAGCGGAGGGGGAAAATGCCGCTCCAACCAGCAGCCAATTGCTTGCTGAACAGCTGCAGCCTCGCAGTCGTGCAAAAGGTCGTGGCGCGACTGGGGAAAATCGTAGACTTCACCCTTGGGAAGCCGACAGGCAAACTCCACAGCGCCAGCAGGATTGACAACAATATCGGCAGAGGTGTAGAGCACCAAAACTGGCAGCTCCAGCCGGTGGGCTTGTTCAAGGCAGCGCCGGCCGCTGCGCACCAGCTCCGCCGTAAACCGGGCCCGGGTAACACCACACACGTAAGGATCTGCAGCCAAGGCTGCCTGCTGCTCCGCTAGGGAGGTCACCCGCCCGGGTTCGTAGAGGCCGGTCAGGGCCAACTGGGGCAAAACCTTGTCCAAGACCTGTAAAAGACCCCAGGTAAAGTGGTTGAAATAGTGGTCGATACGAAAGGCCGGGGAGATAAGGATCAAACCTTGCACCTGGTCGGGGTGAGCAAGCGCATATTCCGTAACCCAATTGGCCCCTGCACTGTACCCACACCAGATCTGCGGGAGCTCTCGCTGGGGCCAAACTTGCTTGACGATTGCCTCTAGATCCGCTTGGTACTGGCCGAAGCGGTCGATCCAGCAGCGAACCAAATCCCCGCATGTCGGGCGCCAAAGCTTCCCACCCCTGAGCCGCCAACTCCGCCGCCAAGGGGCCAAACCCGCCGCCGTGATCCCCTTTGCCGTGCAACAGCAACACCCGGCCCCGCGGGGATCCCTGTAGCCAGTGGCGCAGAAAAACCGCGGTGCCGTCTGAAAGCTGTAGTTCCCGGGAGCAATAGATCTCTTGAGACGACGGAGGTCTTGCCTGACTGGGCAACCGCTCCTCTGAAGCATCCCAGTGGTTTAACTGATGAACTGGATTACCGGACAAGTCAAAAGGCATAGATAGGTACCCAGCCAGCAAAGCCGCAGATCCCATCCTCCCATTCCCCAGCCTTCTCCAACACTGCTGCCGCTGAGCGAGCGCAATGTTGCTTTTCGCTTTAAAACATTTCTTAACAATTTTGCCCCTTGCCAGGGATCCCTATCTGGCCGAGCTTTGCGGCTCTTTTCCGGCAAGTGTCCGAGGCGTTTTGGGGACAAATTGGGGCCAACGGCGGGAATGAGGAGCTGTTGGGAGGTATGATCTTGTGAAGAACTTTTGCCGAGCCTCAGGTCTGACGGGATCCCGTCTCCGTGGCTCTCGGTCTTTGCTCTACCATTGCTTTGTTGCTTGTTCGCTTCATCCACTTGGAAACGGGTCGCTGAAACTATGCTGTTACTGAAAATCTCTGTTTACGCGGTGGTAATCTTTTTTGTGGGGCTGTTTGTTTTTGGTTTCTTGAGCAATGACCCTGCCCGCAACCCCAACCGTCGGGACATGGAATGAGGGATCCCGCATTTGGGCGTTCCTGGTGAGAAGGGCTTACGCCTTAAGGGGGTGCTTGACGCATCCCCTGCTTTCGCTTAGCTCTCAATCCAAAGCAACGGCTCGGCTTGCCTACTGAAAGACTGTAATCAGAAGAGTCTGGGATCCAGAGCGGTTTTGCTGGTCAAAGGCAGTGATTCGAAACTGCCAAACGCCGGCAGGATCGCCAGGAGCAACCCGGAAGTCGGTGTTGAAGCTACAGAAAGTGGCACCTGGGCTGCAGCCAACCTGCTGGGGGCTAAAGACTTCCCTTTGCACGCGCGTGCCAAGCGGGTTGAAGGTTTCCAGTTCCACAAACTGGGTTGAGCGGGCGCCGCCCGGCACACTGACCTGCACCGTGAAAGCCGGTGTGGAGGTGCCTACGCGCCCAGAGGTAGGCGGATTGATAAAGGAAACGGTTGGGCTTTGGGGTGGAATGACAATCGATCCGCCAGAGTTGCCGCTGTTGCCGCAGGCAGTCAGAGTGGTGGCTAGAAAGCCCGTTGCCAAGAGAGTTAGCGCAGCGCGTCGCATTCTTGCCTTTTCTCACGAAACTTTGCAGAAACCTGGTGAAACCTTGGAAACCCCTTGTCCCTTCTCTGGGGCAAGTTTGCCTCTAGGCTAATCTTTGCTGCTCCAGCCCAAGAGCAAATGCGCAATCGCGCAAAGATAGAAGGTCTTTTGCGCTAAAGCAGCAGCAAGCGCCGCAGGATCAGGGCTAGGAGGGCAGCGAAGCTGACCACGATGAGCTGTCCTGGCAGGGTATAGCCAGAGTAGAGCCGAAGCAACTGCAGCAACTCTCCATTCCAGGGCTGAGTAGCTAAGAGATAGGTGATCCCGGTCAGGTGAACCAGGGTCAGGGCCACCAAACCGGCGGCGGCCAAGTCTTGCAGACGCACCGGCGCAGAGAGGCTGGGCTGCACGTAGGGGTTGCGGCGAGGGGGAAAGGAGGCGCGCGGTAAATGAGGATCCGTTTGTCGAAAGGCCATTGTCCCGCAGGCCCAGGCTGCAGGCAGAAACCCGAGCAAATAGCCGAAGGCGGGCTGGTACAGGTATTGCCATCCGCCTCCTTGGGCAAACACCTGCAGCCCCGCCAACCCCAATCCCAGATAGACGATCTGAGCGCACACTGCCGCCACCGGCCCCGCCAGACAGGCCGTCAGCAGCACGCCGCCGATTTGCAGGGAAAAGCTATATCCGCCCACCCCTGGCCACTGAGGCGGCAAGCTCACCTGGGTTAGGGTGCCCAAAATGGTCAAGATCACCCCAATCGCGATCCAGAGCCATTCCAGAGGGGTTAACAGTCGGCCAGAGCGCATAGCCGAGGGGAAGTCTTTTTCTATGCTAGAAGAGGACAAAGTACAGAGAGAGTAAGGTGGTCAAGCCAGAATGGATTGAATTGGCGCAGGCCCTGGCCGAGGCTGCCGGAGCGGTGATCCGACCTTTGTTTCGCGGGGAGCTGAAAGCCGAATACAAGGAGGCCCGCTCGCCAATTGTAACGATAGCCGACCGGGAGGCGGAACGGGCGATGCGGGCGCTGCTGGCCGCCCACGTGCCGGAGCACAACATCCTCGGCGAGGAGTTTGGCTTCCACCAGACCGGATCCCCCTACACCTGGGTTTTGGATCCCTTGGATGGCACCATCGCCTTTTCCACCGGCAAGCCCACCTTTGCCACTTTGATCGCCCTGTTGGCGGAGGATCGCCCCATCTTGGGCCTCATCGATCAGCCGGTGCTGCGCGAGCGCTGGCTGGGGGTGCAGGGACAACCAACCCGCTGGATAACCCCCTCCACCCAACAGCTCACGCGCACCAAAGCCACCACTGAACTCAGCCGCGCCTACCTAAGCTGCACCACCCCCGATTTGTTCGCCCAGCCTGACCAGCGGCAGCGCTTTCAGCAGCTCAGCCGCTCGGTTCACATCACCTCTTACGGCGGCGACGGCTACCAGTACGGCTTGTTGGCCAGCGGCTACATCGATCTGGTGATGGAGTGTGGGCTTGCCCTCTACGACTTTGCTGCTCTCGTGCCTGTTATCGAGGGATCCGGCGGCCTGATTACCGATTGGTCGGGGGATCCCTTGACCCGCACGTCTAGGGGGGAAGTGCTGGCGGCGGCCAACCCCGACTTGCATCGCCAGGCCTTGGCTGCAATAAGCTCCGAGAGGTAGTCCCTAGCCCGAAGGTAAGCGCTGGGGAGCGATTGTTAGAAATTGTTGCTGACAAGATAAGGCTCTAGCCAAGTTCTTCGTCCGGCGCCCCCGTCGACAACCGGTACCGCCACCCCCGGCAGTGCCAGTTCAGACCAAAAGCGTACCAAGCTTTCCCTTTTCTCCATAGCCGTTTCCTGACACTTTCTGACCCCAAACTCAACTGCAGTTTAAGGCTGGAAGTGCTTATCTGGAGCGGGTTTATGGCTTTGGGTGGCTGGAAGCGGGCGAACGGAATCGAACCGTCAACAGCAGTTTGGAAGACTGCGGTTTTACCATTAAACTACGCCCGCACAGGCATTTGCCTCTGCAGCTACCTATACTAGCATCTGCCGGCAGTCTCCTTCTAAGACCATCGCCGCTCAAAGCAGAGAGACGAGATGCTACTCATCGACGCTGAAGCTTCTTCTGGCGTTTCTTTTGCCACTGCTGAAACTCCTTTTCGTAGCGTTCACCCTCCGTTTGATAGGCGTTCCAGCCTTTGAGGGAAACTGTCAAGCCCCAGCCCATGAGTATAAACAGCGACCAGGATAGCCCTCCGCCGGAAAGCCAGTCCAAGCCCAGCAGAAAGCTGTTGACAATTGCATATCGCCCCAGCAACTGGTAAAACTGCCGGCGGCGGTAGCGCTGGAATTCGCGATGTTGGCTGTTCAGCTCTTGCCAGGCCTTCCATTCCTGTTCGGCCAGATCCAGCTCTTGGGAGGAGATCCCCAGTTCGGCGGCCATCTCCTGCAGTTGGGCGCGGGTAAACTCGCCCAGACGCGGCTGGCGGGCCATGGCCCGCTGGAGAATTTGTTGCACGTCCTCTTGGCTGTACCGGGATCCCGACATTGGGTCTACACACAACCTTACAATTCTTAGCCCAAGTTAGCCAGATCTTGCAGCTCGTTAAGTTCGCCTTGCTGCAGAACCCAACCGCTAGACTAAACCTAGGCCAGCCCGCCAGGCGCTTTCTCCACGGCTAAGTTACTCCTTGCCAACCGAACTTGCCAATAGGGCTATGACTTCTACCCGCCCTAGATCCCGCCAGAGCCGTCAGAGTCGGACTTCCCTATTGAGCGATCTGCTGGAGGCTTTGCCCCATCTGCGCCCGCAACTTTATTTCAAGTCTTCTCTGGTTGCCCTTAGCCACGCCATCGAGGATCAGGTGTTGCAAGGTCAGGGATCCCCGTGGGTGTTCGCCAATTTTCAAAAGGAGCGCTACTACCGCCAGGAGGCGCGGCGCTACCGTCGCATCGGCGCGGTTGCCCAAGATGTGTTTGTGTTGGCTGCTCCCGATGGGGCTCAGGCCGACCTGCCCCCTGACTTTATCCCCCTGGATCCGGAGGATCCGCTGGCGCAGGAGTGGCATTTGATCGTTATCGACGCCCACTATGCCACCTGCTTGGTGTGTCGGGAGCGGCCCTGGCAGGGCAGCGACATGGATGCGGCCCGCCAATTCGATGGCATCTGGTCATTTGATCGCTCCGTCACTGCCCAGGCGGCTTTGGCTCTGTTGCCGAAGATCCTTGGCTACCGTCCGGATCTGGCCCCTCGCCTGGAGCCGGTTCGCCAGTACCTCGAAGGAGCTCCCCAGGATGCTGACAGCCAACTGAACCCCGGCCCTTTTACGGAGCGGCTGATCACCTATCTCCAGGTAGGGCAATACAAGCTGCAGCGGGCCTATCGCACCATTCAAGCTCAAGAGCGCAAAGAACACCTGATCAACCGCATCAGCAGCGCCATTCGCCAGTCTTTGCATCCCGGCGATATCCTGACCATTGCCGTTCAGGAATTGGGTCAGGCAGCGAAGGTGGGGCGCTGTTTGATCTACCGCTACGACGGTCAGGTTCCTGCTGTCCAGATCGATCACGAGTATCACACCCTGACGATGGGCAGCCTCAAGGGATCCCTCTGGCCCGTGCCAAGCAACCCTTTTTTGCAGGAGGCGATGGCCTCGGCCCAACTGGTGTGTTGCGAGGACACCCAAAAGGATCCGCGCTTGCAGCAAGTGCCGGAGCTGTGGCAGGCGGCGCAAATTCGCGCTTGGGTGGCCATGCCGATTCTCTATCAGGGGCGGTTGCTGGGCCTATTGGAGCTGCACCACCAACACCCCCGCCGCTGGCAGCTGGCCACCCTGGAGCTGGCGGAAGCCATTGCCAACCAGGTAGGAGTAGCCCTCCTGCAGGCAGAAGCCTATCAGCACCTGGAAGAGCTGAATCGCCAGTTGCAGGCTCTGGATCGGGCCAAGTCGGAGCTGATTGCCGTGATCGGGCACGAGCTGCGCACTCCTTTGTCCACCATTCAAGTGTGTCTGGAGTCTTTGGCCGGCGACCCCGACATGCCCTTGGAGAGGCGCCAGGAGATGTTGAATGCGGCCCTGCAGGATGCCGGTCGGCTGCGGGAGCTGGTGCAGGATTTTCTCACCCTCTCCAAGCTGGAAAGTGGTCGCGTTCGCTGGCATATTGAGCCGCTGTCTGCCCAAGAATGCGTGGAGCTGGCCCTGAGCAACGTGAAAGCGCGACGACGGCACGAGGAGTTACCCACCATCGAGCAGGCGCTGCCCAAACGGCTGCCGATGGTCAGGGCAGATGGCGAGTGGCTGGTGGAAGTGTTGCGCAAGCTGTTGGACAATGCCTGCAAGTTTACTCCTCCCAGCGGGCGGATCTGGATCCGGGCAGAGGTGGAGCCACCAGCCGGCGAACCTGGAGAAGCGATGGTGAGATTTACTGTGGCCGACAGCGGGCGAGGCATTGAGCCGGAGCGGTTGCAAGCCATCTTCGAGCGGTTTTACCAGGCAGAGGGATCCCTGCGCCGTTCCGTGGGCGGGACGGGTTTGGGGCTGGCCATCTGCCGGCTGATCGTTGAGGCGATGGGGGGGCGCATCTGGGCCGAATCGCCGGGGATCAACCAGGGCAGTGCCTTCCACTTCACCCTGCCGATAGCAAACCCACGAACCCAGACTCAGCCCTCGATGGCCGCCTGAAAAGTGGGGGGCTGCCAGGCTGCTACGATGAGCTGGGATCCCAGCCGGCAAATGCAAACCGCGAATGTCCAACAAATCAGGTTGCCGCATAGCTCCCCTCTCCCAAAGGGAGAGGGGCTGGGGGTGAGGGATGGCACGCCCTATTGGGAGTATAAACTCAGGCAGCGCTCCCGAATGGCCTGGAGATTGAAGGCCAAGTCTCGGCAGATGCGCCGTTCCACCAGGCCGACCGGCATGCGGCGCGGCGGCTTCACCTGCAGGTGGTAGGTGAGCAAAGTTTGCTGGTTTAGCCACTCGGCCAGCTCCCAAAACCCCTCGAAAAGGAGAAAGTCCCCCTCTATTTCTTGGAAGCGAAGCTGGTGGGGAAAGATTTCCTCAATGGCCAGCACCACTGCCGCCGAAAAGCGGGCAAAGAGAACCTTTTGGGATCCCACCTGGCGTACCAGCTTGCGGCCGTTCTCGCTGCCGAGGAAGCGGCTTTCCACCAAGTTGGGCACAAACTCCGCCAGATGGTCGTAATCGGTTAAAACCTGCCAAACCCGCTGCCGCTCCACCGGGATCAAGACGCAACCTCGCACTTGGCGGCGGCGATCCCCCAAGTCCTCCACCTCCACTTGGATGTCTTCGGGAACTGGGATCCCGTCTTGCGGGGCAGGGTCTGGGAGGCTTTGGGGATCCTGTGCGGAGTCGGAAGGCATGGCCAGCAATCGAAGCGCGTCAGGGTTGCAGAACAAAGGGGAAGGGCCGGCAGCCCCAACCCAAGCCCAGTCCATTGTACGAGGAATTGTATAGGGGACAACGCGCTAGGGGAAAAAGGCCCGGAACCAGGCGACGATCACCTGCCACACCTGCTCCAAAAAGGCGAAGGGATCCCGCAGCTCCTGCAACACCTGCCGCGGGCCAATTCTAAAGACCACGTACAGCACGGCCAGGAGGACCACGATCCCCACCGCCGTCCAGATGGCCTCCCGAACCACCCGCACCCAGAAAACCAGCACAAAAATGGCGATGGCCACCGCGGCCACCAGCGGCAGGGTCTCCAGTACCATCGCGTCCTCCCTTTGGCTTGGGTTTTGGCCTCTGACCTTAATCTACCCAGTCGAGCCCTGTTGTAGATGCGCCGGGGATCCCATCCCGTAAAATGGGATCACCCCGATGAGCCTTCTTTGCTTGGCTAGACCTATGGACATCATCACCTTTGGCTGGGTTGCCGTTGCGGCTTTCTTCGCCCTTTCCATTGCCTTCGTGGTTTGGGGCCGTAACGGCATGTAGCCCCAAGCATCCCCCTTGTCCTTCGCTACCTCTGGCTCTATGGAAACCGACTTGCCCTGGGTGGCCCGCCTTGCGTATGGGAGCATCTTTTTGCTCTTGACGGCTGTAACGGTGGGCGTTGGCTACATCACCTTTATCGACTGGCGGGATCGGCGGCGGCGCAACGAGGCAGAACGGCAGGCTCGCCGCTCCAAGCGTCGCTAGCTCCTGGGGTTCTGGGAGAGGGGCCAAGAAGTTTCTCATCTCAATCCGGCTTACCGCCAACAACCCTCAGAGTAGGAGAGGCTACCGGGGGCAAGGGATCCTCAGGCTGGAGGCAAGAGAGCTCTTGCAGGAGGCTCTGGTTGGCTTCCCAGAGAGCTTGCAGGTTGTAGCCAGCGTAGGTGGGCAGAAAGTCGGCCAGCTTGCGGTTGGCCTCCCCCAGCAGGATCATGCAGCCGCGGCGGTTGCCGTTTTGCAGGTGGTAGTAGGCCACGGCGGTTTGCAACAGCCCCTGGTAGAAGCGCCGCTCCGGATCCACCGCTTCCATCCACAGGGCCTCCAGGGTGTCGTGGCAGGCGTAGAATTCCCCCCGGTTGAATTGCTCAACCGCCCGTTGCAGCGCTTCCAAATCGCAATCGCCCATCACGCGGTGCAAGAGGTCTGCCCAGGCAGGGATCCTTGCGGCAACACCAGGGTAAAGCACGTCTTGCCCTGGCCGCTTTCTATAGAGACGCAGCCCCCCAGCCGCTGCATCCACTGCTTAACCAAAGCCAGCCCCAGGCCGGTGCCGCCCCGCTTCCAGGGATCCCCGCTGGGGATGCGGTAGAACTTCTCGAAGATGCGCTCCCACTCGCTGCGGGGAATCTCCACCCCCTCGTTGACCACCCGAATTTGCACTTGTTCAGGGCTGAGGCGGCGCGCCGTCACCGTGATGCGGTGCTGAGGCGGGGTGTACTTGCAGGCGTTGTTGACCAGCTCCTGTACCACCCGCGTCAAGGCGGCCTGATCCGTCACCACCTTGCCCACCTTCGGGTCAATCTGCCACTGCAACTGTTGCTGATTGGCCTCGGCCCGCTGCACAAAGGGCTGCAGCACAGTGGGCAGCCAGGCGGCCAGGGACACTTCTTCAAGATGAAGGGGTTTGGATCCCTGCTCCAACCGCTGCAGATCCAGCAGATCGTTGATCAATTCCGCCTCGCGCTCGCACTCCTGCTCTAGGATTTGCAGATATTGCTCCCGTTTTTGGGGGGTGCGGGCCATTTTCAGCAGTTGGATGGCCATTTTCATGTTGGTGATGGGGGTGCGCAGCTCGTGGGAGACGGTGCTTAAAAAATCATCTTTGAGGCGGTTGAGGCGCTCCAGCTCGCTGATTTGTTGCACCGAGGCCTGGTAGAGGCGAGCCTGGCGGATGGCGATGGCACAGTGATCCGCTACCTGCTGTACCACCTGCATCTCCAGGGTATCAAAGCACTCGGCTGCCGCCTTGGCCAACCACAGATCGCCCAACGCCCCCTGGTCATCCCGCAGCGGGCAAACCAAAAGCGTCAGCCCTTCCCGCCGTGGGATCCAGCTTTGCCCCGGCAGATGGCACAGTTGCGCCGCCTGCCCCCTTTGCAGTTGTCGGTAGAGATCTGGGTAGTCGGCCAGGGTTAGGGTGATCCCGCCGGCGGGCGGCAGGGCGGCGGTGTATTCATAGCGCACGGTGGCCTGGCCGGCTGCTCCCTCGTAGAGGCAGAGATCGCAGCCTTGGATGGGCAGCCCCAGCGCCAACTCCTGCACCACCGCCCGCAGGATCTGGGCTTCGTCTAGGCTGCTGCGCACCTGGTCGGTAACCCGCTGCAAGAGGGCATCCATGGCCAAAGAGCGCTGCAGGGCCGCCGTCCGCTCCTCTACCTCGTGCTCCAGACGGGCGTTGAGATCTTGCAACTGCCGGTAGAGCTGGTTTTGCGCAATCGACAGGGCCAGGTGCACCGCAGCGCGGCCGACTAGCTCCAGCTCCGCGGCCGACCAGGCCTTGGGCTCGTCAACTTTCAGCTCCCGCCAAGCGGCAAAGGAGATCAACGGCAGTTCTTGACGGGGATCCTCCCCACCTTCCCCTTGGGCGGGCCAGCGGTAGCCGGCCCAGTGGGTCTCTTGGCAGAGGGCGCCGCGAAAGACGCTCAGCCAGCCCACCAGCTGCTCGTTCCAAACCAGCGGCACCGCCAGCAGCCCGCGAATGGGCGTCTGCTGCAGCTGGGCCTGCAGTTCTGGCCACTTCTCCAACTGGGAAAGCGACCACGTCTTCACCCCGTTTCCTGCTGTCTTGGGCCTTCCCACCTGCTCCTGCAGCCAGGCGTCGTAGCCTGCCGGCGGCTGGATCCCATGGTGGCAGAGGGTGTCCAGGCCCAGGAACCGGATGCGCAGCCGCGCCCCGATCCCTTGGAGGCCGGCGGTAAGCTGCTCCAGCACAGTGGTCAAGGTGGTCTCGGGGTGGAGCGGCGAGTACACCAGCGCCGCAATTTGGTTAATCAAACGTTCCTGCTGCGCCTTTTGCCGCGCCTGCTCCAGCAATTCCGCCTGGGCAATGGCAATCGACACCTGATCCGCCACCAACTGCACCACCTGCAGCTCTTCGGCAGAGTAGGAGCGGGGCTCGGCGTGGTGGGAGACCAAGAGCCCCCACAACTGCTGGTGATGCAGGAGGGGTACCACCAGGGAGGAGGCCACCCCCATGCACTTGAGGTAGTGGGCATGGCAGGGATCCACCAGCCGCTGCGGCACCTCGCCCAGGGGCAAAGGCCGGGCCTGGGCAAAGCGGCCCAGCGACTCCGGCTGGCTGAGGAAGCGGGTCTGGGCCTCCACATCCACGATCACCCGCACCTGGGCCAGGCGAAACAGCTGCCGCGCCTCTTCTGGGATATCCCCCGCCGGAAACGATAGGCCCAAGAGGGAGGGCAACCGCTCGGCTTGTCGGGCTTCCGCCACCACCGTCCCATGGCCTTCCGGGTCGAAGCGGTATACCTTGACCCGATCCGTGCCCAAAAAGGCGCGCACCTCCTCCACCGTTGCCCTCAGGATCTGATCCAGCTCCAGGGATTGCCGGATCTGGTGGGTAATGCGGTTGATGAGGACATCCCGGCTGGCGCAGGCTGCAGGGGCCAAGGTTTCCATAGCTATAGGGGAGTGCAAAAGTATTGGAAGCTACACCTCCCCTTTCACGATAGCGCCCCCTGCCGGGAAGTTAGAGAGCCCCAAGTAAAAAGCTTAAAAAATGCCAAAAGTTCTCCACCCTTCTTCACAAGGGGGGCTGAGGCAGGCGGAAGAGGCGGGCGGCATTTTGGCTGGTCTGTCGGGCCAGGTCTTGCAAGGGGATCTGCAACAGCTCCGCCAGGGTTTGGGCCACCCGCTGCACATGGGCCGGCTCGTTGCGCTTGCCGCGGAAGGGGGTGGGGGCCAGGAAAGGGCAATCGGTTTCCACCAGAAGCTGGGACAGAGGCACCTCCTGGGCCGAGCGGCGCACCGTCTCAGCGTTCTTAAAGGTGACGATGCCGCTAAAGCTGATGAAGCAGCCCAGCTCCACAAACAGTCGCGTCTCCTCCGGGGATCCGCTCCAGCAGTGCATCACCGCCCGCAGCGGCCCCCTGGCAGCCATGGCCTCCCTCAAAATCTCGTAGGTGGCTGCTGCCGCCTCGCGGCAATGGACGATCAGGGCCAAATCCTGCTCCTGGGCAAGGGCAATGTGGGCGCGGAAGGATTCTGTTTGCCGCTCCACATCGGCCGGGTCGGACTTGTAGAAATCTAGGCCTGTCTCCCCAATGGCCACCACTCGGGGGTCGCCGGCGGCCAACTGGGCGATCTTTTCGGCCAGATCCGGCTGCCACTGGCGCGCCTCCAGAGGGTGCAGCCCCACCGACAAAAACACCTCCGGATACTGGTCGGCAATGGCCTGCAATTGGGGAAACTCCGCCGGCGTTACGCAGGAGTGCACCAGTTGCTGGATCCCGGCCTGGCGCCAGCGCTCGGCCACCTGCGGCAGATCTTCGGCAAAATCGGGATAGTTCAAGTGGACGTGGGTATCCACGAGGGGGGCAGCGGGCAAGACGGCGGTGCTCAAGGCTCAGCTCCCGAACCAAATGTTGCGGACTCTATCCAATTGTAAAAGCGGTTCCCGGCCTGCTTGGGGTGGGGGCTGCTGCGGGAGGAGCAGGATGATCCATGATGATTGAGGAAACCTTACGCTGGAGGTTTGCTATGGCCCGTACTCCCTCGACCATGTTGCCTCTGGGCACCCCTGCCCCTGACTTCAGCCTGCCCGATGTGGTGAGCGGCCAAACCATTTCCCTCTCCACCTTTGCCGACAAGCCGGCCCTGTTGGTAATGTTTATTTGCCAGCACTGCCCCTATGTGAAGCATGTGCAAGAGGAGCTGGCCCGCATTGGCAGAGATTATAAGGATCGCGGCGTCGGCATTGTAGCCATCAGCGCCAACGACGTGGAGAAATACCCCGACGACAGCCCCGAGAACCTGAAGAAGATGGCCGAGACCTTGGGCTTCACCTTCCCGTTTTGCTACGACGAAAGCCAAGAGGTGGCCAAGGCCTTCACGGCGGCCTGCACCCCCGACTTTTTCTTGTTCGACGCGGAGCGCAAGCTGGTGTACCGCGGCCAACTGGACGACAGCCGCCCCAGCCTGCCGGATGTGCCGGTGACGGGCAAAGATTTGCGGGCGGCGCTGGATAACCTGCTGGCGGGCAAGCCCATCGATCCCGACCAAAAGCCCAGCCTCGGCTGCAACATCAAGTGGAAACCCGGCAATGAGCCCGACTATTTCAAGCAAGCCTAAATTCGCCAGCAACCCTTGGGAAAGCCTGAGCCGACCGGCCAGCCAAGCCCGCCGGGCGCCTCTAGTAGGGGTGGGCTTGGGGGAATCTGCGGAAAAAGTAGCCAGGGCAGTTCCGGGTTCCTTTGTGCCAGCAGGCTGCAGGCCTTGAAGCTAGGGTTTTTGCCTGCGGCGGCGCCCAGGGTTTTCCCCTCTCCCAGGGGGCTGCGGCATCAGCCGCAAGTTCTGGGTAGCCCAGGGCGCAGAACTAACTCTGACAAACCGGAAAGGACTCCAAAGGCAAGCTGTAGCCGCGGGGAGAATCTCAACATCCTCGATGAATCCAGAGATAACCTCGGGTTAATCTTCCTGGGGTAGTTTAGCGATGGCTGACTCTTGCCAAAGGCAAAAATTGCAGGGGGCGAAGGTCGAAGTGGATTTTCACTGTCGCGATCTGGACGCGATCTGAAATCCGAAAATGCCTTTGCCTTTGGCAAGTTGGTAGCGGAGTCCAGGTCAAGCTTTCAAGCGAGGGAAAACGATGAAGCGTCCTCTACCTTTGTTGGCGGTACTCTGGAGCCTGGTTTTTGCCCAGCCCCTTGGGTGGGGATCCCTGAACCCAGCCTGGGCCAAGCCGTCCGGCACCTTGCGTTTGTACACTTCCCAACCCGATGCAGATGCTCAGAAAACCGTGGCTGCGTTTCGGGAAGTTTATCCAGAGGTTTCGGTGGAGATCTTTCGCTCCGGCACCGAGGAGGTGATCAGCCGCTTTTTGCTGGAAGCCGAAAAGGGTAGTCCCCAGGCTGATGTGTTGCTGGTGGCCGATGCGCCTACTTTTGAGTTGCTGAAATCCCGCAATTTGCTGGAGCCCTACTGCAGCCCTGAAGCCAAGGCCATCGCCGCCACCTACTACGATCCAGACTGCCACTATTTCGGCACCAAGATCCTGGCCACGGTGATCGTTTACAACACGGCCAAAGCCCAGCCCGTGGATAGCTGGGCGGCCCTAGCCCAGGTTCCGGAAGGCCAACTGGTGATGCCCAGCCCCACCTATTCGGGTGCTGCCGCCTACAATTTGGGGGTGATCACACGCACCCCCGGCCTGGGCTGGGAGTGGTACGAAGCCCTGAAAAAGAACAAAACGGTGCTGGTGCAGGGCAATGGCGCTGTCGCCCGCAACGTCGCCAGTGGCGAACAGAGCTACGGCATGGTGGTGGACTTTCTTGCCATTCGCAGCCGCAACGAGGGATCCCCAGTGGAGGTGGTCTATCCCAAGGAGGGCGTGCCGGTGATTACCGAGCCGGTGGGAATTGTCAAAGGAACGTCTAACCTGGAAGCTGCCCAGGCTTTTGTGGACTTCTTGCTGTCTCAGAAGGGGCAGGAGGTCGCTGCTGAGATGGGCTACATGCCGCTGCGGCAGGGTGTGACGCCGCCAAAAGGGTTCCCCGCTTTGAGCGAGCTGAAGATCTTGAGCGCCCCGGCAGCAGAGTTGGCCCAAAGCCGCGAGGCCGACAAGGCCCGCTTTGCCAAGTTGTTTGAGGAATAGGTGGGATCCCTTGGGCGTCGGCAAAGGCGTGGTCTAACGTTTCTGGGGGAGGGTTTGAGTAAAGGGTTAAGGCACCCCATCATTCCCTGGCTGGTGGCTGTACCGGGCCTTTTGGTTTTGACCCATGCCTATCCCCTCTGGCGGCTGCTGCAGCGGGCCTTGGGCGGCGAAGGTGAGAACATCCGCTGGTTGCTGGAAACGCCCCGTGTCCATCTGGCGCTGGTTCACAGCCTTTGGGTGTCGGCGGTCTCAGCCACATTGGCGCTGGTCGGCGGCCTGGTGCTGGCGGTACTCACCACCCAGACAGATTTGCCGGGCCGCAGCATCCTGCGGGTGCTCTTTTTATCTCCCCTTGTGGTTCCGCCCCAGGTTTTGGCCTTGGCCTGGATCCAATGGGCCGGGCCGGTGGGCTATTTGCAGCAGGGGCTGCGCTGGATTTTGGGGGGTCAGGGATCCCTGTGGAGCCTCTACACGCCGGGGGGGATCATCCTGCTGCTGGCTCTTTTTGTGCTGCCAATTGCCTACCTGACGCTGGTGGCGGGCTTGAGCCGGCTCTCCAAGCAAGCTCAGGAGGCGGCCCAACTGGATGGGGCCAACCTGCTGCAGGTTTGGCTCTTCATCACGCTGCCCCTGTTGCGGCCCTCTGTGGCGGCAGCAGCGGCGCTGGCCTTCTTGGGGGCCTGGGGCAATTTCGGGATCCCGGCCTTGCTGGGGATCCCAGGACGCTACCTGACTTTGCCCACCCTGCTGTACCAAGAGGTGATCAACTTCGGCGGGGATGGGTTTGGGCGCAGCGCGGCGCTGGCGTTGCTCTTTGGCCTGCCGGCCCTCTTCTTTTTGGCCTGGTCACAGCAGCCTCAGGCGGGGCTGGATCCGGGCGAGGCCCCTCCGGATCCCTATCGCTTGGGCTGGCTGGGTTGGCTGCTCAGCGGGATCCTCTTTGCCGCAGCCTTGCTGGTCATCCTTGGGCCTTTGCTGGCCATGGCTGCAACTGCCCTGCTGCGGGCCTATGGCCTGCCCTTGGTCTGGTCTAACCTGACGCTGGAGCATTTCCGGCTGGTTCTGTTTGAGCTGGAGCGGGCCCGCCGCGCCACGCTGCACAGTTTGGGTTTGGCGGGAGGAGCAGCGCTGCTCTGCAGCGGGATGGCGACGATCTTGGGCTACGCCCTGACCCGGCTGAAAGCACGGCTGCTGGCGCTGCTCAGCTTCATTGTGGACTTGCCCTATGCCCTGCCGGGCCTGATTTTTGCGTTGTCCCTCATTTTGGTGTGGTTGCCCCCTCCCCTGCCGGGGCTGAGCCTCTACGGCACCCTGTGGCTGATCCTGATGGCCTACTTGGGGCGGTTCTTGGCCCTGGCGCTGCAACCGATGCAAGCTGCTTGGCGCAGCCTGGACACCAGCCTGGAGGAGGCGGCCAGCATCGACGGGGCCTCCCTGCTGCAAACTTTTCGCTACCTCCTGCTGCCCCTGCTGGCACCGGCCTTGACAGCAGCGGTGTTGCTGGTGTTTTTGCAATCTTTTGCCGAGCTGACCCTCTCCGCCCTCTTGGTCACCTCCCGCTCAGAAACCTTTGGGTGGCTCATCTTTGGCTTGCAACAGGGGGGCTACACCCACCAGGCAGCAGCTCTGAGCACCCTGCTGGTACTCGTTCTCTTTGGCTTGGCTGCCGGGATCCAGGCGCTGCGGCGGCAGGTTGGGCAGCCTTAAGCAGGGGATCCCACCAGATCCTTCACGGATGGGGGTCGATGGTGGTGGTGCGACGGATGGGTTGCCCCTTCAGGATCCCCGGTTTATAACCTGCTCTTAATGTCGCTGCGCTAGTATCAGTCCTGCCCTTAGTGGATGCGACTGCATTTTATTTTATGAATACCCGTCGGACTTTCCTGGCTGCTCTGGCCGGCCTGGCGGCTGCCGCTGGTGCTGCCTTCCTGGCTGCTGACAGCTTTGCCCAGTCTCCTGCCAACGTCAAAGTTTGGATTGCCTTTACCGATAACCGTCTCGATTGGGCCCGTCAAAAGGCGGCAGAGTTCAACAAGCAATTTCCTCAATACAATGTAACTGTTGAGGGCTACGGCAACTACGAAGAAATTCAACAGGCCACCGACCTCGCTATTCAACAAAAAGCCGCTCCGGCAGTGGTGCAGTGGTTTGAGGTGGGCACCCAACGGGCACGGGATTTCGGCTACTTCAAGTCCATCGCCGAGGCGCTGGGCAACCGCACCGAAGTGAACGGGATCCCGGTGAACTTCGAGGATTTTATCGAGCCGGTGGTGAGCTACTACACCCTGGATGGCAAGTTCACCTCCATGCCCTGGAACAGCTCCAGCCCCATCCTCTACTCCAACACCGCCATTTTGAAGAAGGCCGGGATCGAGAAGCCGCCGGCCACCTGGCAGGAGCTAGAAGCCGCCTGTGAGAAGATCATGGCGCTTCCCGACGCTCCCCAGGGCTGCGTCACCTGGCCCAACCACGGCTGGTTTTACGAGCAGTGGATGGCGCAGCAAGATGCTCTCTTGGCCAACAACGAAAATGGCCGTGCCGCCCGGGCCACCCAGGTCTTTTTGGACTCGCAGCCCTCGGTGGCTATCGCCACCTGGTGGAAAGGGATGTATGACAAAGGCTACTACATCTACAGCGGCAAGCAGCGGGATTGGGCAGCCACAGAGCAGGCCATCCAGACCGGTACCGTCGCCATGGCCATCACCAGCAGCGCCGACGCGGCCAACATCACCAACGCCGCCAAGCAGAACAACATCGAGCTGGTCACCACCCGCATGCCCTACAACGCCGACAAGGGTTGGACGGGGAACTTGATCGGGGGCGCCAGCCTTTGGTTGGTGAAGGATCTGCCCAAAGAGGTGGAAGAGGGGGCGCTGACCTTCATGTTGTGGCTCAATAACACCGAAAATGCTGCCGAATGGCACCAAGTGACCGGCTATCTGCCCATTCGCAAAAGCTCGGTAGCCTTGCTGGAGTCGCAGGGCTGGTTCAAGGAAAACCCCAACTTCTTCACTGCTATCGACCAAATCAACAACTCCAAGGTCACTCCTGCCACCCGTGGGGCGTTGCTGGGAGCCTTTCCTGAGATTCGCAATGTGGTAACCCAGACCATGGAAGATCTCATGCTCAAGGGCGGGGATCCGGCCCAAGCCATGGCCAGGGCCAACGAGACTGCCAACCGGCTTCTGGCCGAGTACAACTCCCTCTATCAGTAATTGGTCAGGAGCTGGGCTACAGCAAAGCAAAATCTGAGGATGGGGGGTGGGCGGCGGCCTGCCCCTTTTTGGCTTTTGCAAGGTTGGATGGGAGAGAGAACATGGGGAAATGGATCCAAGTGCTGCTGCCGCTGCTGGCGGGGTTGTCGGGGGCCCTCTGGGTGGGATCCCGTTTTCGGCGCATCGAGCGGCCTGTGCTGCTGGGGGCGGCTCTGGGGGGGCTGGCAGGAGGGTTGGGATCCCTGATCTTCATGGTGCCGCTGGATTTTTGCACCTTTGAGCCGGAGCGCAAGGCCATCGACCTCGCTTTTGGCGTGGGGTTGGTGCTGGCGGGCATGGCCATCCCCCTCTGGCCGCTGCTGGCCTGGATCCGCAAGGAGCGGGAGCGCCGCCTGGGGATCCCCAGTGCAGCTCCCCAAGAGAGGGGTATCTTCAAGCAGGGGTGGCTGGCCTGGCTGCTCTTGTTGCCCACCTTCGCCATTTTGGTGGTGTTTCTCTACTATCCAGGGCTGGATACCCTGCGCCTCTCCACCCTGCTCACCTTTGTGGGCGCGCCGCGCAGCCGCTTCGTCTGTGTGGACAACTTTACCGCTCTGCTGACGGATGCCACCTATCTGCGCAGCCTGGGGATTACCTTCGCCATTTCGGCGGCCATCGTGGTGTTGGGGCTGAGCGGATCCCTGTTGATTGCCACGCTGGCCTACCAGCCCATCCGCGGGGCGGCAATCTATCGCATCTTGCTGATCTGGCCCTACGCCATTTCGCCAGCAGTGGCCGGTATCATCTTTTTCATTATCTTCAACCCCTTGGGCGGCGTAGCCAACTACTTGCTGGGGTTAGTAGGGATCCCACGTTTGAACTGGCTGAGCGATCCCAATTTAGCCCCTTGGGTGGTGATCTTTGCCAGCGTTTGGAAGCAAATGGGCTACAACATTTTGTTTTATCTGGCTGGGCTGCAAAACCTGCCTAAAGATTTGCAGGAGGCGGCTGCCATCGATGGGGCGGGGGCCCTTCGCCGCTTCTTTTCCATCACTCTACCGCTGCTTTCCCCCATCACCTTCTTTTTGGTGATCACCAACATGACCTACGCCTTTTTCGATATTTTCGGCACCATTGATTTGCTGACTGCCGGCGGCCCTTCCGGATCCACCTCGGTGTTGATGTACGAGATCTACAAGATTGGCGTATCGTCAGGCAATTTGGGCAGGGCAGCCGCCCAATCCATTGTGCTCTTCTTAATTGTGGTGGGCCTGACGATCCTGCAATTCCGCACCACCGAGCGGAATGTAACGTATGGGGGATAACGGGGCTGGGGGAGAGAGCAAAATCTAGGATTCGTCAGCTTCCGACGGCTTAGAAGGGTCAGACAACTCGCGCCATTGCTTGAAAACATTGCCTAGGTTGCGGCGGAACTCGTCAATCCCCAGCAGGGATCCCGGCTCTGGATCCCAAGAAGCCGAGAACACGCCGTAGCTAATGCCCAAAAAGCCAAGGCCGAAAAAGGCCAGCGACTCCACCAAAGTAAAGTAGGGGGGCAGGGCTATCACATGGTTGGTTAAGAGATAGTAATTGACAAAAAAGCTGCTCAAGCCAAGGCCAGAAGGGATCCCGGAAAAGACCAAGATCCGCCGCACCATACGCCGGCTGACCTCAGGGGGAATGACAGCAACCGGCTCTCTTTGGGTCGGTTGCGTCTCCACCTGAGCAGGGGTAGAGCTGGAGCGGCGGCGGGAGGCTTTGGAATAGCGGCTGGACTTGCCCACGAAGGTAGCTCTCCGACAGTGATTTAGCTAGCTGCCTACTTTTTCACCCGAATGTTCAACCGTTCGGCCAGCTCCCGGAAGCGGTCGGGAGAACGTTTGGCAATGTAGTTGAGCAGCCGCTTACGCCGACCGATCATCATCATTAGGCCGCGGCGCGAGTTGAAATCTTTCGGGTTTTTCTGAAGGTGCTGCGAGAGTTGGTTGATACGGCTGGTTAGAAGAGCAACTTGTACCTCGGCAGAGCCGGTGTCAGTGTCGTGAAGTCGGTAGGTCTCGATAATCTCCTGCTTCTCTTGCTGCAGTAAGGCCATAAGTTCACAAAAACTGGATGCACTGCCTCAGAATGATAACATCGGCTTTTCGTCCTTTGCTATAGCCGGGTTAGGGGGAGAAAAGGAGATGACGACAACTTCTGGGGATCTGCCGGCCTTGCTGGAGCTGTTGAGCTCTCAGAACTTGGGGGATCGGCTGCGCGCCGTCAACAAGGCCAGAGAGCTCCCCGCGACCGAAGCCTTGACGCTGTTGCAGCGAGCTGTAACCGACGAGAATGCCCGCGTCCGCTATGCCGCCATTAGCCAATTGGGCACGCTCTCCGGCGCAGGTGTCGACCCGGCTGCCCTTTTGCCGATTCTGCAACAGTTTTTGCGAGAGGACCCCGAGTTCGATGTGCGGGCTGCCGCCGCCGCCGCCCTGGGGGATCTGAAGCAGCCACAGGCCCTAGACGATCTGCTAGAGGCTTACCGGCGAGAGACGGAGTGGCTGGTGCGCTTTAGCATTGTCGCCGCGCTGGGCGAGCTGGGCAACCCCGCCGCCTTCGACACCCTAGTGCAGGTTTTACAGGAAGGAGACGAGCTGCTAACAACAGCCGCTGCCGCTGCCCTGGGAGATCTAGGGGATCCGCGGGCCATCCCCCATTTGGAGCCCCTCATCGATTCGGACGATTGGCAGTTGCGCTACCGCGTCTGCATTGCTCTAGCCCAGCTCGGCACCGAAGCCGCCCGCCCCGGCCTAACCCGGCTGGCCCAGGATCCCCAAGAGCAGGTGGCCGCCCACGCCCGCACCGCCCTGGCATCTCTGTAGGCAGCAAGACCACCAAAGCTTGCCTCTCCACCGCCCAGACCGGCCTCCCTCCTCAAGAGAGGCGAGCTAGCTCATGGCATTGATGATGTAGTCGAAATAGGGGGCAGCCTCGGCGGCGGAGTCCGGATCCAGCAGGCTGAGGGCTGCTTCCTTCAAGAACACGATCGCATCGATCATACCGGCAATGGGCACGTTGAGGGCATTGTACATCTCCCGCACCCCTATCAAGCCGATGGACTCGATCGGCTCTTTGCTGCCGGCAATGATGCCATAGGTCACCAGGCGGAGATACCAGTCGTAGTCCCGCAGGCACTGGTTATAGCGCTTTTCGCCGTAGGCATTGCCGCCGGGTTGTATGTATTCGGGTCGCTTGGCAAATAGCTGCTTCTGCGCCTGATCGATAATGCGTTTTTTGTTCTCAGTTAACACCTGAGCGATCTGCAAACGCTTCTCGCCGCTGCTCATGTAATCTTTGATAGCTTGCAGTTCGCTGACGGAGAGATAGCGCAGTTGGTCGTCCGCGGTCTCGATGATCTGGTTGATCACGCTCACGGTAGGAATTCTCCTGTTTGCTAACTTGCTTTCAATTCAATTTGTTCACCAATCCGGCACCCATCCCGCAAGCCAAAGCTCGGCTCAGGAGATGAGAATATGGCCCAGAAAGCCAGCCTTGCCGCTTGCTCTCAGTTTAGGATAGGGCGAGCTTTCCCTCAAGCACCCACCCTGCGGGGCAGCGACCTCAGATGCGCCCCCGCAGCCATTGGGCCATCTCGTTGCGCCGCGGAGCCGCCTCCAGACACACCTCCTCTGTAATGCGCCCCTCTTGGTAGAGCCGAAACAGCGACTGGTTCATGGTACACATCCCCTCGTAGGAGCCGTCGGCAATCAGCTCCTCGATCTCGTCCACGGCACCCCGTTTGATGTAGTCGCGGATGGCATCGGTGTTGCGCATAATCTCGTGGGCAGCGGTGCGCTTGCCGTCGGTGGTGCGCACCAGCGTCTGGGCAATAATTGCTACTAGAGTCTCGGCCAGTTGCAGACGCATTGGCTCCTGCTCCTCTGGCCGGTAGATCCCCAAGAGACGCTCGATGGTGCGGACGGCGCTGTTGGTGTGCAGGGTTCCAAACACCAGGTGGCCCGTCTGGCCGGCCTTGAGAGCCGTATCCACGGTTTCGCGATCCCGCATCTCCCCGATGAGGATGATGTCCGGATCTTCCCGCAGCGAAGCCTTGAGGGCGTTGGCAAACTCCAGGGTGTGGATGCCGACCTCCCGCTGCCGCACCAGCGATTTCTTACTCTGGTGGACGAACTCGATGGGATCCTCAATCGAGATGATGTGCTTAGCAAAGTTGGAGTTGATGTAGTCCACCATCGCCGCCAGGGTTGTGGACTTCCCGGAGCCGGTGGGGCCTGTCACCAGTACCAGGCCCTTGTGCTCCTCGGCAATGCGCTTGAGCACCTCCGGCGCCCGCAACTGCTCCAGCGTCAAGATCTTGAGCGGGATCAGGCGCAGCACCATGGCAGGCCCTAGCAGAGAAACAAAGCAGTTAACCCGGCAGCGCACCAAGCCCTCGTACTGGATAGCGGTATCCAGCTCCAGGCACTCCTCAAACTGGCGGATTTGGTTCTCCGGCAGGCTTTCCCGCAGCCAGCTATAGAACACCTCGGTGGTGGTGACCGGGTAGTTGCCTATCACAATTTGCCCCCGATCCCGGAAACGGGGCACCTCTCCCACCCCCAGGTGAATATCCGAGTAGCCTTTTTCGTAGGCTTCCTGCACCAGTTGGCGCAGCGTCGGTCCAGCGGGGGCAGACTTAGGAGCAGCGGCGGCCACCGGGATCCGTCCAGCAGCCGTGGGGCGAGCCGGCGGCCCAAAAGGCGGAGCAGCCGAACCGGGGCTGGGGGGAGACACCTGAGGCCGGGCAGCAGGAGCTGGAGGGGGCGGAGACATCTGCGGGGGAGTGGCAGGGCCCGGCATGGGCACCGGCGTCTGCGGGGGGGCGACGGCCACATCTGGGGGGACGGGCCGGCCCAAGATGGGCTTGGGGGCGCTGGGGACAGGACGGGATCCGCTCCCGACAGGGGGAGGAGCAGCCCTGCCCAGCACCGGATCTAGCTGGGTTGGGGGTTCTGCCGAGGGCGCTTGCGCGGCCGCACGCGCGGGGCGCTGGATAACAGGCGGGGTCGGCGGCTTCCAACCGGAGTCTAAGTCGGTGGGAAATTGATTTTCGGGGCTAACCTCGCTCATAACAGGCCTCGCTTCTGGCAGGATCTGCGTCGATTTTAAGCTAGTATGCCCAGCCAGAGCAGAGGATTAGCTTTCTTGCCGGCAAAGCGCCGCGGCATCCTTAAAGGTTGGACGGGTGGCGAATGAGGCTCAAAAACTCCTCCCGCGTGCGGGGATCCTCCTGGAACACCCCCACCATCGAGCTGGTGACCGTCCAAGAGCCCGGCTTTTGCACCCCCCGCATCACCATGCACATGTGGGTAGCCTCGATAACCACCCCCACCCCATAGGGATCCAGCATGGTCATCAAAGCTTCCGCGATCTGGCGGGTAAGGCGCTCCTGAACCTGCAGGCGGCGGGAGTACATCTCGACAATGCGGGCGATCTTGCTCAGGCCCACCACCTTTTGGCGGGGGATGTAGGCAACATGGGCCTTGCCGATAAAGGGCAAGAGGTGGTGCTCGCAGAGGCTGAACAAAGTAATATCCCGCAGCAGCACCATCTCGTCGTGGCCCTCGTCGAAGATGGCGCCGTTGATGAGATCTTCCAGGGACTGCCGATAGCCGCTGGTCAAAAATTTCAGGGCGGCCACCACCCGCTCCGGCGTTTTCTTGAGGCCCTCCCGCTGCGGATCCTCCCCAATTCCCCGCAGCAACGTCTCCACTGCCGCTACCATCGCCGGATCCAGGCTCTCTGAGCCCTCGGGCTCTTGCCCCGCCGCATGGGACAGATCTCGGACAAGGCGAGACTTCAGGTTGGCTTTGTTGTTGAGTCGAAACTCGGCACCGGATCCAGGCTTGGCAAGAGTCATAGCAGGATATTCCTTGGGTTGAACGAAGGGTTGAAGGAACTTGTCGAGGGAGGCGGTGCAGGCAGATCTCCTCAAAAGCTCAGTCACAAAGGCCGTTACAGGAAAAGCCAGCTCCAGCCCGGCCTAAAAGGCCCCTGCTGCCGGCATGAGGGTCAGATCTTCCACCACGGCACCCTTGGGCAGGCGAACGATGTGGGCAATCAAGTCCGCCACCCACTCCGGCGAGAGCATTTTGGAACGGTCGAAATCGACCTGAACTGTATCCCAAAGAGGTGTATCCACAGCTCCGAGACACAGGCTGGTCACCCGAATGCCATGCTGCCGTTCCTCTGCGGCCAGGGCTTGAGAAAAGCCCAGCAGGCCAAACTTACTGGCGCAGTAAGCCCCCCAATTGGGAAAGGCTCGCTTGCCCGCAATGGAGATAATGTTGACAATCGTGCCGCAGCGCTGCCGGCGCATCGCCGGCAGGACGGCTTGGGCACAGAGAAAAGCTGCCGTCAGGTTCAAGTCGATCACCCGCTGCCAATCGGACAAAGATAAGGTGGCCAAAGGCCCGACATGGGCTATGCCGGCGTTATTGACCAAGACATCACAAACACCAAATTGATCCAGGAGAGCCTGCAACCGCTGCGGCAGGGCTCTTAAGTCGGCCAAGTCGATGGGAAAAACCTCCGCCTTTCCTCCCTTTGCCTGGATCTCCGCCTGTACCCCCAGCAAATCGGGATGGGAACGGGCCACCAGAGCAACTGCCACCCCCTGCCGAGCTAGGGCTAGGGCCACTGCTTTGCCGATCCCTCGACTGGCCCCCGTAATCAGGGCACGTTCGGGAAACTGGGTCTCAAAACTCATCCACAATAAAACTCTGGGATGCGCCGTCGAGAATAAGCGCCACCAGAGCCTGGGAAACTTCGTTAACCCAGTGTAACACTAATTCCTGCCTGCCCCTCCAAGCAAACAGGAAAGACTGGCATCGATCCCTCTCCGCCGCCCTCTAGCTGACTGGCGTCGGGCCGGGAAGGATCTGAGGTATGGTAGTCTGGTAAAGATAGTGAAAATCTTTTGCAACAACGATCATGGCCGAGTTTTTGATTTCCTCGACGTCCACCGCTGCCCGGACGGACTCTCCCTACATTCTTGAGGTTGAGCACATCAGCAAGGGGTTTCCCGGCCAGCGGCAGTTGGTTTTGCAGGAAGTGGCGTTTCGCCTGCCCCAGGGAGACATTCTGGGGATTGTCGGCCCATCGGGCTGTGGGAAGACCACTTTATTGCGCACCATTGCCGGCTTTGAGCAGCCAGACAGCGGGCGGATCCTGCTGGGGGGGCGAGTGGTGGCCGGGGAGGGGCAGTGGATCCCACCGGAGCGGCGGGGGGTGGGGCTGGTGTTTCAGGATTTTGCCCTGTTTCCCCACTTGGATGTGTTGGCCAATGTGATGTTTGGCCTCCGGCCCACTGCCCTGTTCGCGTCGGCAGCGGGGGGCGGCAGTCGCTCCTCCTCGGCTGAGGTGGGAGGCGCTGCCCAACAGGCGCGGGAACGGGCTGACGAGGTGTTGCGGTTGGTGGGTCTAGAGGACTACGCCCACCGCTATCCTCATGAACTTTCAGGCGGGCAGCAGCAGCGGGTGGCCCTGGCCCGAGCTCTGGCCCCCAAGCCCAGCCTAATCCTTTTGGATGAGCCGTTGAGCAACTTGGATGTGCAGGTGCGCTACTACTTGCGGGAAGAAATCCGCAAAATCCTCAAGCAAACCCAGACCTCGGCCATTTTCGTTACCCACGACCAAGAGGAGGCTCTCTGCCTTTCCGATTGGGTGGCGGTGATGCGGGAAGGGCGTATTGAGCAATGGGGATCCCCGGAGGAAGTCTATCGGGAGCCGGCTACCCGCTTTGTGGCGGAATTCATCGCCCAGGCCAACTTTCTTCGCTGTGAGCGGCGGGAGTTCGGTTGGCAAGCTGAGGGGCTGCTGCACATCCCATTTCAGGCTTTGAGGGATCAGCCCGATCCCCATCTGCGCCAGGGAGAGCTGATGATCCGGCAGGAGGAGTTACGTCTGCATCCCAATCCCCAGGGGAGAGTTACCATTCGGGATCGACAGTTTCTGGGGCGAGAGTATCGCTATTGTCTGGTTACAGAGACGGGCAAGCAATTGCACGCCCTGGCGCGGGAAGCTTTGCCGGTGGGCACGCGGGTTCAAGTTACCGTCGAGCAGGGCCGTCTGTTTCCCATTTCGGAACCTCAGTCAGTAGCGGGATCGGGAAGCAAGAGCTTTGCCTGATGGGATCTTTGCCCTCAGCCCAGGCGCCCCACGCCGCTGCCGCGTTCCCAGGATTCTGCCTTCTCAGCCCAGACTCTACAGCCAGAGGATGGAGGGGCTATCTGTATTTGGTGTGGATCCGCTTTGTTAGACTCCGTATATAGTAGGAGGTGATGCGGGATCCCCACCCAAAACGAGGGCTTTACCCCTCGACAGGGGTTGAGCAAATGCTTTAACCTTGCCTTCTAGGGTGGCCCAGGGGGCGCTCGTCAAAAAGGGTAGAGGGGCGTAGTGTCAGCAAGGGCCAGCTTCGCCAGGCGCTGTCCCCAAAGTCCCAAGAGTGCGCCGCATGGCCAGCCTGAGCTGTGTTGAGCAAGGTGAGCTTGGTCAGCTCCTCTTGGGCAGAGGTCGTCGGTTAGTGTTTCAGGGATCTGACCCAATAGCAACGAAGACAAGGCGTGATGCCAGGAGTAGAGATGAAAATGATGCGCGGTAATGCAGTGCCGCTTTTGGGATCCCTCTGCCGCCGTAGAGCTCAGGCAGGCGGGCGGGCCGCGTTCGTAGCGGCAGTTCGCAGCACCCTCCTGCTGGGGTTGGCGGGGGTGATCTGGGGGGGAGTTCCTACTTTTGCTCAAGGGGGGCCCCTCTCGACTCAGGCAGTGGCAGCCCCCATGAGTCGTCAAGAAGTGGCGGAGCGGCTGAATCTGGTGCCGGTTTTTGCCATTGTGTCTCAGAACGGCACCCCTGTGGTCGCTAACGTAGAGCGGGAGGGTCGCACCATCCAGGTGGCTTCTTTCTGGCTGGATCAGAACCAAGCCCAGCAAGCGTTGGATCAGGTGAAAGCCAAGAACCCTGAGGTGGGCCAGCAAGCCCAGGTGGTGCCCATTCCCTTGGGCTACGCCTACGAAAAGTCGGAAGAAGAGCGGGCCAAGAATAGCAATCTGTACTTTGAGGTGGTGCCTCGGGCTGCTGATGTGGAGGCGGCCAAGCAAGTGCTGAAAGAAACGGGTCAGGAGGTGCCGCCGGAAGTGATCGGCGTGCCGCTGTTCTATGGCCGCTCGGGAGAGGGGTTGCTGACCATCGAGCAGGATGGCCAGGAGGTGGTGCCTTTCTTCTTCGACCGCAACGACCTAAAGGGGGCTTTAGACCGGGCGGCGGCGCAGAACCCCGAGGTGGTCGGCAAAACCCAGATCGAGGTCACTTCCCTGGCCATCGTGGTGGAGCGCATGTTAGCCCCTGACGCCCAGGAGGATGTGCAGAAGATCGCTTTCATTCCGCCGCGCGCGTCGCTGGAGTACGTGCAATCGTTAATTCGCTCTGCCACTCCCCAGCCCAATCCACCTGCCACTCCCCAGCCTCAGCGGCGTTGACCTAGCTCCTGATGGGATCCCCCTCTGCGCTGGTGCAGCAATTGCTGGCCTGGCGTGCCCAGGCTCTGCAGGCGGCGCAAGCCGCCGGCATCCCTCCTCAGGAGGTGGAACTTCTGCTTAGGGAACGGCTGGGCTGGGGATCGTTGGAGCGCTTGCTAGGTCGGCCCCCGACGCTGCAGGGGGATCCGCTGGCGGAGGTAGAGGAGCTGTGGCGGCGCCGGCTGACAGAGCGCATCCCCCTGCAGTACCTGCTGGGAAGGGTAGAGTGGGCAGGTTTGAGCTTGCGGGTAACGCCAGCGGTGTTGATCCCGCGCCCGGAGACCGAGCTGCTGGTGGAGCAAGCCTCCCTTTGGTTGCAGTCTAACCTGCTGCCGCCGGGATCCCCTTTTGCCGACCTGGGCACCGGCAGCGGGGCCATTGCCATCGCTTTGGCCCAGGGGCATCCCCAGTTGCAGCTTCTAGCGGTGGACGTGAGCCCAGAGGCTTTGGCCGTTGCGGCAGCCAATGTGGCGGACTATCATCTGCAGGAACGGGTGAAGCTGTTACAGGGATCCTGGTTTGCGCCTTTGGATCCCTGGCGAGGTCGGCTGCGTGGCCTGGTTTCCAACCCGCCCTATATCCCCACCGGGGAGCTGGCCTACCTCATGCCCGAGGTACGGCTGCACGAGCCACGACAGGCCCTCGATGGCGGGGAAGATGGGCTGGTGCACTTGCGGCTTTTGATTCAAAAAGCACCGGATTACTTGGCCCCCAACTCCTTTTGGGCGGTGGAGGTGATGCAAGGCCAAGCCCCTTGGGTGGCGGAGCAGTTGCAGGCCAGAGGCGGCTATCAGCAGATCCAAGTCCACCGGGATTTGGCCGGAATTGAGCGGGTGGTCAGCGCCCACTTCGTCGGCTAGAAAGTTGGGAAGAAAAAGGTAGGATCCAGGAGCGCGCCGTTGTCAAACTAGCTAAAACCCAAGGCTCTCCATCCGAACGCCCTGCTTCGAACATCAACGGGATCTCCTACCTTTTGTCCGAAGTACCTCTGGAGGAAACCCTTGCCCGCAGCAAAACCCGATCCTCCCTCCCAGCAGGCCGCTGCTGCCGTCAGGCAAGAGGCGGTGGATTGGCAGTTTGCGTTTGAGCGCTCGGAGGTGATGCGCGCCTTTCAGCAGGAGCTGCTCGTCAGCATTGGCCACGAGCTGCGCAACCCCCTCAGCAGCCAGATGGGATCCCTGCAGTTGGTGCTGTCCGATCTGTGCGATTCCCGCGAAGAAGAGCGGGAGTACCTTCAAAGTGCCAAAGAAGCGGTGGAGCGCCTGATCCAGTTGCTCGAGGAGTACAGCCGCCTGGCCCGCCACGACCTGCCCATTCAACCCTTGCAACCGAAGCCGACCCGACTCCGTCCCCTCCTTCAGGATGTGTACAGCCTAACTCGCCTACAGGCCCAGGATCAGGGCATTCGCTACGAATGGCCGATCCTACAACCGCCTTCTGCCTCTGAGCTGCCCGCCCTCCCGGACAGCCTTATGGTTTGGGCGGATCCCCACGGTTTGGTGCAGGCTCTGCTGGGGGTGTGTCGCTGGGGTATTCGCACCCTACGCTATGGTTCGATGGCTCTACACCTCTATCCCATCGCAGCAGCGGAGGGGCGCCTGTGCCTGGAGTGGAATCTGGAAGGGCGGTGCCATGTGCCCATCCAAACAAAGGGTTGCGCTGCTTGGCGGGTGAGCGAACGGCTCCTGAGAGAAATGGGGGGCGATCTGGAGCTTGGCGAAAGCAGCCTCCACCGGGTTGTCATCAAGGTAATCCTGCGCCTCGCCCAGTGATTTGGATCTGGGAGATCTGAAAAGCTTAACCTTCGCGGCGCAAGGCCAGCTCAGCGCGATCCAGTTGCATCAGCACCCGCTCCACCTTCTCTGGGTCAAGAGGCCGCTTGGAGGTGCGGTAGTGGGAGGCCACGGTGTTGAACACGGTGCGCAGAGTCGTAAAGGATTGCAGCTTGTCGTAGCGATGGCCATGGTAGCGCCCTGCAAATTCTTGAATGGCCTCCATCGCTTCCACCTGCGCCTCCTCTGGATTCATCACGGGATCCGCTTCCGAGAGAACGGTGCGCAGGGTTTGGATCAGGGTCATGCTGTCTTCGTAGTACTTGCCGGTGAGGCGGGCCGCCTGAGCGCTTGCGGTCGCCCAGCCCAGCATCAGGGTGACCGAGAGGAGCAGGCCGAGAAAACGTAGAAAAAAAGGTTTCAGCATCGGAAGGTTGCCCAATGTAACTTATCTTTAAGCATAAGTCACAGCGACACCGGAAGAGGAGCCATCGAAAAGATGCTGTCCACTTTCTTCAACCACTTGCTGCCGGAGCTCGCCCGGTACAGATCCCACGCGATCATGTTGGGCATGATCTTGGGGTTTGCCTGTGCTCACAGTGGGCTGGCCCACTTGCGCCCCTGGGGGGAAGCTTGGCTGGGATCCCGTCTGTACCGCCTTCTTTTTGCGCTGGTCAGCCTCAGCTTGGCTCCGCTGTTGCTGATCTACTTTTTGAACCATCGCTACGACGGGGTGATCCTCTGGGATCTCCATGCTGTCCCCGGCATTCACACCACCGTTGTTCTTTTGTCGGCGCTCTCGTTTTTCTTTTTGTATCCGGCTACCTTCAACTTACTGGAGATTGCTGCCATTCACAAGCCGGAGATTCACCTGTTTGAGACCGGGATCATCCGCATCACCCGCCACCCCCAAATGGTGGGCCAGGTGATCTGGTGTGTGGCCCATTCCCTTTGGATTGGCTCCAGTTTTATGCTGGTCACTTCCCTGGGGCTGGTGGCCTACCACCTGTTCGCCGTCTGGCACGGGGATCACCGTCTGGAGCGGAAATACGGCCAGGCCTTCCGCGATCTCAAGGCCCGTACTTCTGTGATCCCCGGCTTGGCCATTCTGCAGCGGCGACAACACCTGCAACCGCGAGAGTTTCTGCGCTGGGCCTATCTGGGGGTGTTCAGCTTTGTTGTGATTCTTTATGCCTTTCATCCGCAAATGGTTTCTGCAGCCAGCGGGGTTGCCTGGTAGCATGATCCCAAACAACTTCTTTAGTCTGGGAGTGATGAACTTG
The DNA here is from genome assembly GCF_000013205.1 of Synechococcus sp. JA-3-3Ab. Lineage (NCBI taxonomy): Bacteria > Bacillati > Cyanobacteriota > Cyanophyceae > Synechococcales > Synechococcaceae > Synechococcus > Synechococcus sp. JA-3-3Ab. The sequence goes on from NC_007775.1 coordinate 2,818,545, forward strand.
CAAGTTGCTTTAGATGCTTTTAATCAAGAACTTTTGACAAGTGACGGGTTGGTGTTGGTGGATTTTGGTGCCCCTTGGTGTGGCCTGTGTCGCTTCATTCAGCCGATTACCGACCGTCTCGCAGCAGAGTGGGGCGGCGCGGTCAAGGTGCTGCGGGTGAATGTGGACGACAATTTTTGGCTGCCGCGCCGCTATCGGGTGCGCTCGCTGCCGACCTTAATTTTGTTTGAGAAGGGTCAAGAAGTGCAAAGGCTGGAGCACTTCGCCAGCCGCGATGATGTGCTCCGCCGCTGCGAGCAGTTGTTTCTCGCTCGCCTGCGCTATGTGGGTTCGGGTGCCTGCTCCTCCTCGCTGGACCCCCAAGCCCCGCCGCCAGGGGTGTAGAGGGTGAGCACATCGCCGGCTTTCAGGGGGCGGCTGATCTTGCTGGGCAAGGGATCCCCGTTGACGAGGTTGATCCCCAGCTGGCCAGGTTCGCCGCCTTCTTCCCCTTGCGGGGCATGGTGGCGCCGGTCGGTGAGCAGGGAGAGGGTGCAATCTTGCAAGGTCTGGATGGAGCGGATCAGCCCCCACCCGCCCCGCTGGCGGCCATGGCCGCCGGAATCTGGGCGCAACTCGTAGCGCAGCACCCGCAGGGGATACTCCAGCTCCAGGGCTTCGATGGGGGTGTTGAGGGTATTGCTCATGCCCACGTGCACCCCATCCAGGCCTGGTCGCTGCTGGCTGGCCCCCTGGCCGCCCCCCAGGGTTTCGTAGTAGGTGAAGTGGCGGTTGCCCAGCACGCAGTTGTTCATGGTGCCCTGCCCCTGGGCGATGGCACGGGATCCGGCCACCGGGGCCAGGGCTTTGAACACCACATCGGCAATGCGCTGCGAGGTTTCCACGTTGCCGGCCACCACCGCCGCCGGAAATTGGGCATTGACCAGGCAGCCGGGCGGGGCCACAATCTCGATGGGATCCTCCAGGCCGACATTGCTGGGGGCAGTGGGATCCAACAGGCAGCGCAGGGCAAAGAGCACCGCCGAGCGGGTCACGGCCAGAGGCGCGTTCAGGTTCCCCGCGGTGGCCGGGGCTGTGCCGGCGAAGTCCACCCGCAGCCTCTCCCCCTTGACCTCTACCTGCACCCGGATCTCAATGGGCTCAGGCGGATCCCCGTAGCCCTCCAGGTAGTCGCAGGCGGTGTAGATCCCATCGGGCAGAGCGCGGATCTGGGCCTGCATCCGCCGTCGGCTGTAGGCGATCACCCCGGCAATCAACTGCCAGGCCTCCTCTTCCCCGAACCGGGCCAGCAGCTCGCCAAACCGGCTCACCCCCACGGCGCTGGCCCCCACCTGGGCCTGCAAATCTCCCCGCCGCTGCTCAGGGTTGCGCACATTGGCCAGGATCAGGCGCAGCAGATCCTCCTGCCAGCGCAGCTCCCCTGTCGAGGTCATCTGGGCCAGCCGTAGCGGCGGGATCACCAGCCCCTCCTGCCAGATTTCCGTAGAGTCGGCGGGCATGGAGCCGGGGCGCATCCCCCCAATATCGGCATGGTGGGCGCGGTTCACCGCATAGGCACAGACCTGTTCTGGATCCCGCAGGCCGGGGATGGCCGTAACCACCGTGATATCCGGCAGATGGGATCCCCCCTGGTAGGGATCGTTGAGGACGAACACATCGCCGGGCCGCGGGCCGGCTGCCACCACCGCCCGCACCGCCTCCGAGAGAGCTCCCAGGTGAACTGGAATGTGGGCCGCCTGGGCAATACAGGCCCCTTGGGCGTCGAACAGGGCTGTCGAGCAATCCCGCCGTTCCTTGATGTTGGCCGAGTAAGAACCGCGGATGAGGCGCGCCCCCATCTCCTCGGCGATCCCCGCCAGCGCATTGGCCATCACCTGCAGCCGGATGGGATGGGTATCCATGCCCCTCACAGCCTGCGCCCCAGCCAAACAGCCACCCTGCGGATCCCTTGCCAAAACTGCAGACGGCGCTGCCAGCGGTCGAGGGTATGGCGATTCTCCCGCAGCCGATCCCGCAGGCGCAGCAACTCAGCCGGCGTGGGAGCCAAAGCCCGCTCAGCGGCTTCCCGCCAATCAGCCATAGCCCGCTCCGTAACCCAGAGCGCCGACCGCAGGTTCAAGAGGACAGGAATCAGGGCAAGCAAGGCTAAAAACAGCAGCCCATTGAGGCCGCAAACCACCCAAACTGCCCACTCTGTCCCTAGTCCAGCAGTCACAGAGAGCTCAGCAAGGGATCCCTGGCAACACTCACTGCTGCTGCAGCATCAAGGGGCGCAACACACGGCCATCGCCGACCACAACCACCGTCGATAGCACTTGTCCGCCGCGCCGGAAGGTAATGGGTACCCGCTGGCCCACGGGGGTGTTTTGGATAATTTGCTGCACATGTTGCACCGAGGTGACCCGCTGCCCGTCCACCCCAATCAAAATATCCCCCTGGGCCAGACCCGCTCGTTGAGCCGGGCCATCCTGGAGCAGGCCAACCACCTGCACCCCTTGAACTCGAGGCGCAGGGCCGAACAGGCGACGGCTGATAGCGCCTTGAGCCGGCTGTCCATCCACCGTTTCGATGGCAACCCCGATGAAACCGTTGCCTACGACAGCAGGCGACACCTGAGCCCCGAAACTGTCAACCTGAACCGTGGGGCTGTAGAAGTTGTAAGCTTCACCCCCAACCGAGTCACAGGGGTAGGCCACAACAGCATCTGCCAGCAGGAGGGAGGCGGGCAGGGCGAGGGCAAGCTTGAACAGAGGGTTCGGTTTCTGCATAGTTCGAGCCTGGAAACGGCGAAGAATAACAAGTTGAGATCCGCAAAAGCATTGGGATGGATCGACCAGCCCGAGAGAGACAGCGGAAGCCATCAACCGGGCAGCTTGCACCGCCCTTCCCTCAGTGATAAACCCAAAATCGCCAACTGTCGATAGGCTTGGCCGTGCTTTGGGGCTAGATCCCAAGGTTTTGCCGGCATTTCTGTAGCAATTCTTCAAGCTCTTGGGATCCTCAACCCGGCCTATCTCAGCGGCTCACAGACCAACGCAGCGATCGGTGGCCTGCAGCAGGGCGGTGCGGATCCCGGGCTCGGTGATGGAATGGCCGGCATCGGGAATGAGATGAAACTCCGCCTCTGGCCAGGCCTGGTGCAGTTCCCAGGCGGAAATGGGGGGGCAGACCACATCGTAGCGCCCCTGGACAATGACAGCCGGCAGATGGCGCAGGCGCTCCACCCCCCTGAGGAGCTGATCTTCAGGATCCAGAAAGCCGCCGTGGACGAAGTAATGGCACTCGATGCGGGCAAAGGCCTCGGCAAACTCTTCCCGGCCAAAGCGCTCGATGAGCTCAGGGCTGGGGATCAACTTGCTGGTGCTGGCCTCCCAGATGGCCCAGGCGCGGGCCGCCCTCAGGCGCACCTGGGGATCGGGGTCGTTGAGGCGGCGGTGGTAGGCTGCCAGCAGGTCATCCCGCTCGTTGGGGGGGATGGGATCCAGGTAATGTTCCCAAGCATCGGGGAACAGGTAGCTGGCCCCCGACTGGTAGAACCAGCGGATCTCAAACGAGCGCAGCAGAAAAATGCCCCGCAAGATAAACCCCAGGCAGGATTGGGGGTGGGTTTGCCCATAGGCCAAGGCGAGGGCGCTGCCCCAACTGCCCCCGAACACCCACCAGCGCTCAATGCCCAGGTGCCGGCGCAGCTTTTCGATATCGGCCACCAGATCCCAGGTGGTGTTCTCCCGCAGCTCGGCGTAGGGGCGGCTCTTGCCGCAGCCGCGTTGATCGAACAGCACCACCCGCCAGCGGCTGGGCTCGAAGTACTGCCGGTAAAGGGGATCGATGCCGCCGCCGGGCCCTCCGTGCAAAAACACCACCGGCTTCCCGTCTGGGTTGCCGCACTGCTCGTAGTAGAGGGTGTGCAGGGAAGAGACGGGGAGAAAGCCGTGATCGTAAGGCTCGATGGGCGGGTAGAGGTCGCGCTGCATAACCAGAGATTCTAAGGATCAACGGCCAGCCGCTCAAGGCCTGCGCAGGGCGATGGTGGCCTTGGGCGGGATCCCTTCCTGGAAGGTCTCGCCATCGGCGGCCACGATGACGAACTGCAGCTCTTGTCCCGGCTGGGCGCCCAGATTGCTCCAAGGAATAGCCACCTCCAAACAGGCATCCACCACCGCTTTCACTTGGTGGCTGATGGCGTGCCAGGTGTGGTACTCCCCTGCCTGCAAGAGCTGAGCCTCGACAGGGGCGGGATGCTGGCCGGTGCCGGGGGGCGGCAGCGATAGCTTCAACAGGTGGCGGTAGTGGTAGTTGAGGGGGGCTTCTGCCGGCAACCCTTGGAGGGGAATGGGGCTGTTGACGGTGACGCAGTTGGGGTAAAACCACAGCACCTGCAGTTGCTTGGGCCGCTGCACGACCGAGTTAAAATCCAGCCGCAGGTAGAGGTTGAAGTGATCGAACCCGTACCAGAGGCGGCGGACGACGCTGTTGCGGTGCATGGTGCCGCGGGCGGCGCCGATCTCCACCCGCCCGGCTTGGCTCCACTCCCGTTCGGCGGGGCGGCCGTTGATGGCCGGGTGGATAAATCCTTGCGGCAGGCGATCCCCCAGCCCATCGTGATCCTCGAGAGGGAACTGCAGCACTGCCGGCACGGCCTCTCCCAAAGCGGTGTAGAGGGCCTGCAGATGTTCCCGAAACAACTGGTCGAAAACGGCATCGTGGGCCGAGGAATGGCCCGCCCCAAACCACCAGAACCAGTCGGATCCCTCGGCGGCCCAGAGGGCTTCCCAGGCTTCGGGATTGGCGTGAGGGTGATCCTGAATGACCTGGCGGGCTTGGGCCAGGAGCTCCCAGGCGCGGTTTTTGACGGGATCCCCGATCCAAGTGGTAAAGTCAGCTTCAATCCAGGAGCCGCTGTGCAGTTGTTCGGCTGGCAGAAACTCCGTAGGGGGAAACTGGTCCAAAAACTCCGAAACCGTCACCAAGCGCAGCGCCGGGTGCTGGCTGAGGCGGGCATAGAGGTTCTCCAGGAAGGGCCGGCCATCTTGGGGGTAGTACTCCCAGCAATTTTCCCCATCTAGGGCGATGGTGACCAGCCAGGGCTGTTCCTGGGGCAGGCGGTTGCGGATGCTCTCCAGGTGGCCGATGAGATCCTTGGCGGCAGCATCGGCGGGCATGGCGCTGTAGCTGAAGCCGATCAAATCGGAGAGGCGGTGATCCCGAAAGACAATGGCCAGATCCCCTGCCTCGCTCTCCAGACGGTAGGGCCGATAGAGCTTTTCCGGCTCGAGGATATGGCCCTGCCCGTCGCGATGAAAGGGTTGGCCCAGGCTCCAGCCCAGCACGCCCTCGTCGGAGATGATCCACTCAAAACCCTGCTTTTGCACGATGGGGACAATGGCCGGGCTCACGGATTGCTCCGAAGGCCACAGACCCCGCGGCTCGCGGCCAAAGCGCTCCCGGTAGATCTGCTTGGCCCGCTCCAGTTGGCTGTGGACATCCTGCTCCCAGTGGAAGGGGTAGCGGGGCAGGGGCAAGCCGGGCCGAGCCACCCGCGCCGAGCGCTCGCTCACCAGCAGGGGCAAGATGGGATGGGTGTAGGGGCTGGTGGTCAGCTCCAGTTGGCCGCTCTCTTGCAGCTTGGCGTGCTGGGGCAAGATGGCGGCCAGGATCTGCTGCTGCTTGGCATAGATCCGCTGCCGATCCGAAAGGGTAAAGCCAGATCCCGTCTTGATCCAGCCCTCGATCTCGGGATCTTCGTGGAAGAGGGGATCGAACCAGGAGAGGTTGTGCCAGGCCAGCAGGTCGCTGAAGTCTTGCGGTGTCCAGTACTGTAGGCACCAGTTGATCCCCTGCGATTCCCGCTGTTCGTAGAGCTGGCGGTAGCGGGGATAGGGCTCAATCATGGTGGGGTAATGGCTGTCGAAGAAACGCTCGACAATGAAGCGCCGCTGCTCCGGGGTCAGCTTTTCGACAGGAGATAAAGTCAGCTCCAAATAGGGATCGAAGGCGGAGCCGGCCACGTAGTCTTCGATTTGCACAATCAGAGAGGGCACCAGGTTGACCGTTTGGTGCAGGCGAGGATAGCGCTCCAGCAGCAGAACCAAGTCGAGGTAGTCTTTGATCCCGTGTAGGCGCACCCAAGGCATGCGATATTTACCCGCTATCGGACTTTTGTAGAGGGGCTGGTGTTGGTGCCAAACCAAGGCGATATGCAGCGGGTAAGTCATGGGAGGCACGGGATCCGACCATCACCCGGATACTAGCCCATCTGTCCGGCTCCCGATCGTCAGAAACTCTGGAATGTTGAACGGTGGGGATCCGCCTGGATGGTGCCCACTGCGGGAAAACCTTGTCATTCGCCGGATTTCTCAGGACAATGGCGGCAAATGGAAGAGCTAAGTCATGACTGCTGCTACCCACGTCCTGGAACAGTCGATCGTTGTCTTCTCCCAAAACTACTTGCCCATTAGCCGGGTCAACATTAGGCGGGCGATTGTGCTGCTGCTGACGGGCAAGGCAGAGCCGCTGGCGATGATGAATGTGCCGGTATGGAAAGTGCGCTCCCCCAGCCAGGTGATCGAGGTGCCCGAGCACATCCGCCTGACCATCAAGGGCAAAGAGCGGGCCTGGCGAGTGCCCCCTGTTAACCGGCGGGAGGTTCTGCGGCGGGATCACCACACCTGTCAGTACTGTGGCAGCACCCACAACCTAACCCTGGATCATGTCGTGCCTCTTTCTCGCGGGGGATCCCACACTTGGGACAATGTGGTGACTGCCTGCGAGCGCTGCAACCAGCGCAAGGGCAACCGCACGCCCGAAGAGGCGGGCATGGTTCTGCGCAGCAAACCCCGCGCCCCCCTCCACCCGACGGTGGCTTTTGCCGAGCAGTTTTGGCGCGAACAGCAGAGCCGGCAAGAGCCAATCTACGGCTACAGCGCAAGTTAGAATCGGCAAATTTCGGTTGTTATCGAGGAGGATCCGCGTCGGCCATGATGACCGTAATGGAGTTTTTTGCCCTCAGCGCTGGCGAGTGGATGTGTCAGCGTACCAGCCATCACTTGGCCTTTCGCCGCTCTGAGGGGGGGAGATCGCGGATGCAAATTGCTACCCTTTCGCCCGCCGATCCGGCAGTTATCCAGGTTTGTGAGCTGTTCAAGGTGGATCCACGGCGGGCCGTGGGGGCGGCGCGAGTGCAGTGGAATGGGGAGCAGGAGTGGGACAACGAAGAGTACAAAGGCGATGTGGTGCTGGTTCCCATTCCCGATCCCGACAACCCCATGCGGGGGCAACTGTTGCGGGATCAGGGCTATGCCGAGAAAGTGCCGGTGGCCGGCACCTACGTCATGGGATCGGACGGCGCCCTCACCCTCTACACCGAGTACGAGATGACCGAGTCGGAGGAGCGCATCTGGTTTGCCAGCCCCAACCTGCGCCTGCGGGCCAGCACCGTCAAGCGCTTCGGCGGCTTCAGCATGGCCTCTTTCTGCTCCGAGGTGCGCAAGCTCTCCGCCAGCCCTTCCCCCATCTCGGCTGTGGCTGAATCCCGCTCTCTCTAGGCTGTGGGCTGACCAGAAAGCTTGCCGGCGCCGGATCCCTGGCTTACTGGGGAGAGCCTCAGCCGGCAAGGGATGGGCTAAAACCTCTGTTGGTGGGTCATTTGTAGACGGAAAACCCGGGCTGTGGCGGATCTAAGCGACTTTATCCAGGGTATTGAGCAGCTCATCGAGCTAGCCCAGAAGCTGGACGAGAAAAAAAACACGGGGGGGCTGCGAACCGAAGTGCGCATCCAGGCCCGATCCCTGGGCAGCTCCATCCCCCCTTCTGGTTCTATCCCCCGCCGCCGCAGTGCCCAGACGGGGGATCCCTCCTGGAGCAGCGAGCCTCAGGTGATGTCCACGTCAGGCTGGCGCGAGCCGCCCAAGGCTGACCCTACGCCTGAGGCCACTGTCGCCGACCCCCCCGGCAGCCCAGACACCTGGCCGGGACCGCGCCTCAAGGATGTGGGGGGGTTGAAGGAACAACTGCAAGCTTTGCGGGAGCTGGTGGAGATCCCCCTCAAGCGGCCCGATCTGCTGGCCAAGTTGGGTTTGGAGCCGCCCCGTGGCGTGCTGTTGGTTGGCCCCCCTGGCACTGGCAAGACCCTGACGGCCCGCGCTTTGGCCGAGAGCCTGGGGGTGAACTACATTGCCCTCGTCGGCCCGGAGCTGATCGGCAAGTACTATGGGGAGGCGGAGGCGCGCCTGCGGCAGGTATTTGAAAAGGCGGCCAAGTCGGCCCCCTGTCTGGTGTTCATCGACGAAATCGACGCCCTTGTGCCCAACCGCGCCGCCGTCGAGGGAGAGGTGGAAAAGCGCCTGGTGGCTCAAATGCTGGGGCTGATGGACGGCTTTGTGGCCCAAAAAGGTGTTGTGGTGCTGGCGGCCACCAACCGGCCCGAGGCCCTGGATCCGGCGCTACGGCGACCGGGCCGCTTCGACCGCGAGGTCATTTTCAAGGTGCCGGATCGGGAGGGGCGGCGGGAGATCTTGGCCATCCACACCCGCGGCATGCCGCTGGCAGAAGATGTGGACTTGGACAGCCTGGCGGATCAGACGCTGGGCTTTGTGGGGGCAGATCTGCGCGGCCTGTGCCAGGCGGCAGCCTATGCGGCCTTGCGGCGGCAGGTGCCGGATCTGGGATCCCCCATCCCCGACTCCTTGACAGTTTCGGCGGCGGACTTTCAGCAGGCCCTGCAACAGGTGAAGCCGGCGGTGTTGCGCTCAGTGGAAATCGAGTCGCCCCAGGTGAGCTGGGATCAGATCGGCGGCCTGGAGCAGGCCAAGCAGGTTCTGCAGGAGGCCATCGAGGGATCCCTGCTGCACCCGGAGCTGTACGAGCAGGCCCAGGCGCAAGCGCCCAAAGGGATCCTCCTCAGCGGCCCTCCCGGCACCGGCAAGACCCTGCTGGCCAAGGCCATTGCCTCCCAGGCCAAGGCCAACTTCATTGCCGTCTCCGGCCCAGAGCTCTTGAGCAAGTGGGTGGGATCCTCCGAGCAGGCGGTGCGGGAACTCTTTGCCCGTGCCCGCCAGTGCGCTCCTTGCGTGATTTTCATCGACGAGATCGACACCCTGGCGCCGGCGCGGGGCAGTTACTCCGGGGATAGCGGCGTCAGCGACCGCGTCCTGGGCCAACTGCTGGCCGAACTGGATGGGATCCGCCCCAGCCAGGGAGTCTTGGTGGTGGCTGCCACCAATCGCAAAGCCAGTTTGGATCCCGCCCTCACCCGCGCTGGCCGGCTGGAGCTGCACCTAAGCGTGGAACTGCCGGACCGCGCCGCACGGCGGGAAATCCTGGCCGTGCACAACCGCAGGCGGCCCCTAGGGCCAGATGTGGATCTGGAGGTGTGGGCCGAGCGCACGGAAGGCTGGAGTGGGGCCGATCTGGCCCTGCTAAGTAACCGTGCTGCCATTGCTGCCATTCGCCGCCACCGCGCCACTGCCGCGGCAGTGGATCCCAAGGCTCTGGTCATCCGCCAGGAAGACTTTGCCCAGGCCTTTGCCGAGCTGCAGCAGCAGCGCCAGGCCACCTAGAAGACCGGGATCCCTTGCCATTCCGGCTGCCGGTGGGCGTGGGCCGCCTCGCCGCAGGTGCGGGGAGTGGGAAGGATCTTGTCGGGGTTGGCGAGGCGCTGCGGGTCGAACACCTGCCGCACCCACTGCATGCTCTCCAAGTCTGTGGGCGTAAACATCTCCAGCATGTAGCAGCGCTTGTCGGCCCCGATGCCGTGCTCGCCAGAAATGCTGCCCCCCAGACGCACGCAGAGCTTGAGGATCTCGCCCCCCAGCTTCTCCACCTGCTCCAGGGATCCCGGCACCGACTCGTCGTAGAGAATCAGCGGATGGAGGTTGCCGTCGCCGGCGTGGAACACATTGGCCACCGGGTAGCCGTACTGGCGGCTGAGGCGCTCGATTTCTTTGAGGACATAGGCTAGCTGGCTGCGGGGGATCACCCCATCCTGGACGTAGTAGTTGGGGCTGAGCTTGCCCATGGCGGCAAAGGCCGCCTTGCGCCCCTTCCACAGACGCGCCCGCTCTTCTGGGCTGGAGGCAACTTGCACCTGGCGCGCCCCGTTTTTCAGGCACAGGGCCTTTACCTGCTGGCTGGCTTCCTCCACCTCCAGCTCCAGGCCGTCCACCTCCACCAGCAAGATGGCCGCCGCATCCCGTGGGTAGCAGCCCAACTGCACCACATCCTCCACAGCATTGATGCTGAAGTTGTCCATGATCTCCAGGCCGGCGGGGATGATCCCGGCGGCGATGATGTCGGAAACGGTGGCTCCTGCCGCCTCGACGCTGTCAAAATCCGCCAGCAAAACCTGCACCTGGGCCGGCGCCTTGAGCAAGCGCAGGGTAATCTCGGTAGCAATGCCCAGAGTGCCCTCGGAGCCGACGAACAGGCCCACCCAGTCGTAGCCGGGCATCTCCGGGATCTTGCCCCCCCAGCGCACCACTTCCCCATCCGGCAGCACCACCGTCAGGCCGAGGATGTGGTTGGCCGTCACCCCGTACTTGAGACAGTGGACGCCGCCGGAGTTTTCCGCCACATTGCCGCCGATGGAGCAAACCGACTGGCTGGAGGGATCCGGCGCATAAAAGTAGCCCTGGGCGGCCACCGCTTGGGTAATCCAGGCGTTGATTACTCCCGGCTGCACCACCATGCAGCGGTTGTCTAGGTCAATCTCCAGGATCTGTTTCATCAGGGTGGTGGCGATGACGACGCTATTTTCCAGCGGCAGCGCCCCTCCCGAAAGGCCGGTGCCGGATCCCCGCGCCACGAAGGGCACCTGGTAGCGGCTGCACAGCTTCACCACCTGCGCCACCTCCTCCGTGGTGCGCGGCAACACCACCAGAGCCGGCCTTTGCCGGTAGCTGGTCAGCCCGTCGCACTCGTAAACCAGCAGCTCCTCCGGCCTGCTGATCACCCGCCGGGGATCGAGAATTTTTTTGAGCTCAGCCCTCAGTTTGAGCCAATCGAAGGTGAGGCCAGCTTGCAACGGGTGAGAGGAGCGAACAGCCATAGGGGGCGGCAGAACATCTCGTGAGGGGGATATCGTCACTATAGTCTGGATAGTCTGGCCGGAGAGCCTATGCAGTCCCGCAACGCCGAACAGATCCTTGAGCAAGTGCGGCAGCTCTACGACCTCTACCCCTTCCCACCACAGCCCATCGGCACCGTTCCCCCGCCGGGGTGGAACTGGCGCTGGAGCTGGCCCCAGGCCTATGCTTTTTGCACCGGATCCCATCCGGGCCGGCGCAAGGTGCGCATCCTGGATGCCGGCTGCGGCTCTGGGGTAGGGACAGAATACATCGCCCACCAAAACCCGGAAGCGGAGATCTGGGCCTTTGACCTAAGCGGCCGCGCCCTGGAGATTGCCAAGGCCCGCTGCCGGGCTTCCCAGGCGCCGCCGGTGCAGTTTTGCCAGCTCAACGTTTACGACATCGACCAACTGCCGGGGCAGTTCGACTTCATCAACTGCGTGGGCATGCTCCACCACCTGCCGGATCCGCTGGCGGGGCTGCAGGCGCTGGCGAGCAAATTGGCCCCTGGCGGGATCCTGCATTTGTTTGTCTATGGCGAGCTGGGCCGCCACGAAATTCGCTTGATGCAAAAGGCCATCCGCCTACTGGTCGCCGGCTCCGAACACCAGCCCCTGGCTTCCGCAGAACACCTGCAACAAGGGCTACAGGTAGGCCGCCGCCTCTTCCGGATTTTGCCGGAGAGCAACCGCATCCAGCAGCAGGAACGCGCCCGCTGGGCCGTTGAGAACGTGGACGACGAATGCTTTGCCGACATGTACCTGCACCCGCAGGAAGTGGACTACAACATTGAGACCCTGTTTGAGCTGATCCGCGCCTCCGGGCTGCAGTTTTTGCGCTTTTCCAACCCGGAGTTCTGGCGGCTGGAACGGGTGTTGGGCCAGGATGAGGCCCTGCTGGCCCAGGCGGCTCAACTGCCAGAGCCGGAGCGCTACCGCCTGATCGAGCTGCTGGATCCGGTGGTGGCCCACTACGAGCTCTTCCTCGGCAAGCCTCCCCTCCCCCGCTGGGAATGGACTAGTCCGGAGGCGGTGGCCTCGGCTGTTGCCCACCTCAGCCCATGTCTAGGCCTGTGGCCGGGCCGGAGCATCTTCAACTACGCCTACGAGGCAATCTCCCTCAGCGAGGAAGCCTTCGCCTTCCTGCAGCAGGTGGACGGGATCCGCACCGTCCAAGCCCTTCAAGACAGCCTGGAGTCTCCCCTGGGCTGGCCGCAGTTGCAGCAGTTGCTGCGCTGGCAAGTGCTGCTCTTGGAGCCACGGGAGGGCTGTCTTTGAGTGCCTCTGAGCAAATGTGGGCAGCCAAGACCGGTGGCAGCATTTGCCTTCTTGGACTTTCCTGCTCTATGCTGGGAGGCTGTGACCTTTTCTCCAGCCCCACCCATTCTGGGGGTACTGCCATGCCCAAAATCAAAACTCGCAAGGCAGCCGCCAAGCGCTTTCGCCTCACCGGCAGCGGCAAGTTTATGCGCCGCCGGGCCGGGCACAACCACCTACTTGAGCACAAAACCAGCAACCGTAAGCGCAAGCTGGCGGGTGTAGCCCTGGTAAGCAAGCAGGATCTGGCCAATGTGCGCCTGATGCTGCCCAACACCCACTAGCTGGGTCCTGTTCGCGCTACGCGCCGCTTCCCCGACGCCTCGGCACGTTGGGGACGGGTTGAAGTCTCAAGGTTTGCCGGGGGCTCGCCAACTTCTATATCCGTCTGTATTGGGTTACTGCCATGAGAGTCAAACGCGGCAATGTTGCCCGCAAGCGTCGTAAGAAGATCCTCAAGCTAGCCAAAGGCTTCCGCGGAGCCGGCTCCAAGCTGTTCCGCACTGCCAACCAGCAGGTGATGAAGGCTCTGCGCAGCGCCTACCGGGATCGCCGGCGCAAGAAGCGGGATTTTCGCCGCCTGTGGATTGCCCGCATCAACGCGGCCACCCGCGCCCAGGGCCTGCGCTACAGCGAGTTCATCGACGGCCTCAAAAAAGGCAATATCCAACTGAACCGCAAAATGCTGGCCCGCTTGGCCTTCCTGGATCCAGAAGCCTTTACCCAAGTGGTGGAAGCAGCTCGCCAGGCCCGCGCCTCCTAAAGAGATGGGGTCTCGGTCTCCGTTGGCCGCAGCAATCCAGAGGTCTTGCATGGCAGCCGGCCTGGCCTTGGCTTGCTTGGGGAGGGGGATCCCTGCGGCTGCCCGCCCCTGGCCAGAGATTGTGCGTTCGGGTCAGGTGCGAATTGCGGTCAAAGACAACCTGAGGCCGTTGGGCTTTCGCGATCCCATGGGCAAGCTGCAGGGGTTTGAGATCGAGCTGGCCCGCGAGCTGGGATCCCGGCTCTTGGGATCCGCGGAGGCGGTGGAGCTGGTGCCGGTAGCCAACGTGAAGCGGCTGCAGGCAGTGGCCGCTGGGGAGGTAGATCTGGCTATTGCCCAGCTTGGCATTACGCCGGATCGGGCGCGACAAGTGGAGTTTACCTCGCCCTACTATCAGGATGGCCCCAGCTTGGTTGTGGCCCGTTCCCACAACTGGGAAAGGTGGTCGGATGTGGGCGGCGCGCGGATTGCCGTCCTGCGCGGATCGGCTGCTATTCCTTACCTCCAGCGCTACCTCCCAGGGGTTGAGTTGGTGGCGGTGGATTCCTACCGGGAAGGGGCGGAATTGCTCCTAAAGGGAGCGGTGCAGGCCTGGGCAGCGGATCGCTCGGTGCTGGCCGGGTGGCTGGCGGAGCACCCCCAGTTTCAGTTTTTGGGATCCCCGTTGGCGGCGGTGGGGCTGGGCATTGCCCTGCCCAAGGGGCTGGAGCATGCTGAATTGCGGCTGCGGGTGCGCCGCGAGCTGGAGAACCTGCGCGCTGAGGGCTGGCTGGCGGAGCGGGCCAGAGCCTGGGGTCTGCCCTAGTGCAAAAAGTGACGGATGCCAGTGCAGACCATGGCGATCCCAGCAGCATTGGCAGCAGCAATGGAATCGGCATCGCGGAGACTGCCTCCCGGCTGGATGATGGCGCGGATCCCAGCACGGGCTGCCGCCTCCACACTGTCGGCAAAGGGGAAAAAGCCGTCGCTGGCCAAAACCGCTCCTGCTGCCTGCGAGCCGGCCTGGCGAAGGGCAATCTCGACGGCGCCTACCCGGTTCATCTGGCCTGCGCCAATGCCGAGGGTCTGCCCCTGCCGGGCAACGACGATGGCGTTGGATTTCACGTGTTTGCAGACCGTCCAGGCAAACTCCAGATCCGCCCACTCTTCCGGTGTCGGCTGGCGCTCGCTCACCACCCGCCAGGACGGGCGGCGGTCGGATCCCTGGGCCAAGTCAGCCTCCTGCACCAGGAAGCCCCCAGCCAGGGTGCGAACGGTTTGGGCCGGCCCAACCGCAAAGTCCGGCAGAACCAAAAGCCGCAAGTTCTTTTTGGCTGCCAGTTGCTCAGCCGCCTCGGGGGTGCAGTCCGGGACAACCACGCATTCCAAAAAGGGCTCCGCCAGCCGCCGGGCAGCCTCCCCATCCAAGGTTTGGTTGAGGGCGACAATGCCCCCGAAGGCGGAAACGGGATCGGCGGCCAAAGCCGCCTCAAAAGCGGCAGCCAGAGTTGGGCGAACGGCTACCCCACAGGGGTTGTTGTGCTTGACAATCACCGCCACCGCTGGCCTAGGGCCGTTGGCCAGCCCTAGGCTCAGTTCTGCCGCCAGGGCGCGGGCCGCCTCTAGATCCAGCAGGTTGTTGTAGCTGAGCTCCTTCCCCTGCAACTGTTTGGCCCGATGCCAGCCGGGAGCAGCCGCATCCACCACATACCAGGTGGCGGCTTGGTGGGGATTTTCCCCGTAGCGCAGGCGTTGCCAAGGGATCCCTTGCAGTTGAAAAACCTGCTCGGCAGCGGTTGCAGGAGCTGGAGCTTGAGAGGGGCGGGACAGCTCTGAGCGAGTTAGGTAGTCGACAATGGCGCGGTCGTAGGCCAGTACCTGCTCGAAGGCGCGGCGGGCACACTGGAAGCGAAAGGCCAGCCGCTCCGCCTCGCTGGAGGGGCTAGAGAGCAATTGCAAATACTGAGGGTACTGGCTGGGATCGGTGAGCACGGTAACGTGGGGATAATTCTTGGCTGCCGCCCGCGCCAGCGTCGGCCCGCCGATGTCGATCTGTTCAAAAGCCTCCTCCAGCGACACCCCTGCCCGGGCCACCGTCTGCTCGAAAGGATAGAAATTGACCACCACCAACTGGATGGGAGGGATCCCCAGCGCCTCCAGATCCGCCCGGTCTTCGCGGCGCTCCAGGCGGGCCAGAATGCCCCCGTGAATGCGGGGGTGCAGCGTTTTTACCCGTCCCCCCAAGATCTCCGGCGCGCCGGTATGCTCCGAAACAGGGGTGACCGGGATCCCAGCTTCTGACAGCGCCTTGGCTGTGCCTCCGCTGCTGAGCAGCTGAAAGCCGTGCTCCTGCACGAGGGCCTGGGCCAGCGGGATCAGGCCGGTCTTATCGGAGACACTTAGGAGAGCCAAAGGTGGGAAGGGCTGAGCAGACATCGGTTGTTAGCGATCTCAAGAGAGCAGAGTTGCCTAGGAGATCCCAACAGGTGGAGATCCCACGCCCCAGCATAGCGCCCCTGCCGGGAGGGGGATAGGACTACTGAGAGGTCGGAGAGGTGGCTGGGGTTCACGTGGGATGATCCAGGATGCCAGAAGGTGCAATTCCAGCCACTCAAAAGGGATCCCAGCCCTGCCGAGAAAGTGCTATGACAAGATGAGCGTGAATTGCCGCTAGAAGGGGGTAACTAGGATCGTATGGATAGAGTCTTGCAGCTCCTGATCCAGGGTTGGTACTATTCCATCCCCCTGTTGACGTTCTCAGTCTTCTCGGTGGCCTGTTGCATCGAGCGGGCCTTGTTTTGGTGGAAAGTCACCCACCGGCAGGAGGAGGTGGTGCGGCAAGCCCTGAGCCAGTACCGCCGCAACCCACGCGCTGCCCAGTACCTGCTGGAGCAAAATGCGGATCTCCCCATTGCCCGCATCTTTTTGGCCGGCCTGGAGCTGAACGAAGCCAGCCCCGAAGATTTTAAGCTGGCCCTGGAGACAGCCTTGGCGGCAGAGGTGCCCCTGCTGAAGCGCTTCAATACGGTCTTCGACACCGTCATTACCGTTGCCCCCTTCCTGGGCCTGCTGGGCACCGTTACCGGCATCATCCAGATCCTCAGCTCCATCCAACTGGGGGATATCGGCGGCACCGATACGCAAGGGGTAGGGCAGGGGATCGCCGAAGCCCTCTACTCGACCGCTTTTGGGCTGATCGTGGCCATTCCCACTTTGCTAATCTCCAACGTCTTCCGCTCTCTGTACCTGCGGCAGCTCTCCAAGATCCAGGAGTACGGCGGCGAGCTGGAGTTGCTGCATCGCCAGCGGCAAGAGATGCAAGCCCAACAGCTTTCCCAGTATTCTTACGCCAAGCCCAGCCCCAGCGGCAGCTCCACTCTTCCTCCCTACTCCCCCCTTGAGCCCTCCTAGCCTATGCGCATCCCCGAAGAAAACTTTCGATCCGGCGAGATCAACATCGTGCCCCTGATCGATGTCATCTTCTCGATCTTGGTGTTTTTCGTCATCGCCAGCCTGGTGCTTACCCGCTCGGAGGCCCTCGATGTCAATTTGCCAGAGGCCTCCACAGCCGAAGCCCGCCGCCAGCCAGACGTTACGGTGAGCATCACCGCTGAAGGCCAAATTGCCGTCAACCGCAAGGCGATTGCCAATCTTGCCGCCCTGATCCCAGAGGTGGAACGCGTCCTGGCCGAGAAGCCGGCTGAAGGGCGCCGCCTGGTGGTGATCAACGCCGATTTGGCTCTCTCCCACGGCAAGGTGGTGGAGGTGATGGATACCCTGCAGCGACTGCCCAACGTCAGCCTGGCCATCGCTGCCCGCCGCCCTGCCAATAACCGTTGACAGGCTCCCCTCTGGGGCCGGGGGTGAGGGCCATCACCCTGCCCCCAGCAGTTGGATCAGGAGCGCTTTTTGCACGTGGAGGCGATTTTCTGCTTGATCCCACACCCGGGACTGGGATCCCTCCAAGACCTCGGCGGTGATCTCCTCTTCCCGGTGCGCGGGCAGGCAGTGGAGCACAATGGCCTCGCGAGCCGCCTGTTTCAGCAGCTTAGCATTGACCTGGTAGGGCAGGAAGTCGGCTTTGCGCGCCTCGGCCTGGTCTTCTTGGCCCATGCTGGCCCACACGTCGGTATAGACCACCTGGGCTCCGGCGACCGCTTCGTAGGGATCCCGCAACACCCACACCTGCGATCCCTGGGCCAAGGCTTGCGCTTCTGCTACTACTGCCGCATCTGGCTCGTAGCCGGGGGGGGTGGCGACGCGGATGTGGATCCCGCTCATGGCACAGCCCAGCAGCAGGGAATGGGCAACATTATTGCCGTCGCCGCAATAGGCCAAGGTCAGGCCCGCCAGTTGGCCGAAGTTCTCCTGGATGGTAAGCAGATCGGCCAAAACTTGGCAGGGGTGAAACTGATCCGTGAGGGCGTTGATCACGGGGATCTCGGCATATTCGGCAAAGATTTCCAGCTCCCGCTGGTTGTAGGTGCGAATGGCAATGGCGTCCAGGTAGCGGGAGAGAACGCGGGCCGTATCCTGCAGAGGCTCGCCGCGGCTCATCTGCATCGCCGTCGGCACCAGATCTAGGGTGCTGCCCCCGCACTGGGCCATGGCAGCGGTAAAGCTGACACGGGTGCGGGTAGAAGCCTTCTGAAACAACAGCCCCAGCACCCGGCCGCGCAGATCCACCCGATAGGGATCCCGCTTCAGTTGCGCCGCTTGGACCAGCAAGGCCGCTAGCTCCGCCGGGCTCAGGTCGCTGAGTTTGAGCAGATCCCGCCCGGCTAAGTTGATGGATCCTACAGCTTGCAACCCCGCCATCGCGCTTCACCGCCTCCGCAAACAACTTCCGGCCCGCGCTGCTGCCTGCTCGCCAGCGCAAGGCCGCTACTCAGCAAGGTCTCGCAGCCTGGGCCCCAACGCTGGCTAGAGGGAAGAGGAACGCATTGGCTCCTTGGCCTGTTGCTGGCGGGCCGAGATCTGCGCCTGGAGGGCCTGGATAGCGGCGGCATATTGCGGGTCGGCGGGAGTCGCCACCAACTCGCGATCCCGGCTGAGGCGATTGAGATCTTCTTCGGACAGTTCCACGACAATGTCAGGGGTGATGCCTTTGTGATCGATATCGGTGCCTTTGGGGGTGCGATAGCGGGCGATGGTCACCGCCAGGCCCGACCCATCGGAGAGGGGATGCACCGACTGCACTAGGCCCTTGCCAAAGGTTTGCGTGCCCACGATCACGGCGCGCCGGTTATCCTGCAAAGCCCCCGACAAGATCTCGCTGGCGCTGGCGGATCCTCCATCCACCAAGACAGCCAAAGGCTTGTCGGTGAGGGCGCTGTTGTTGGCCGTGAGGCGATCCTGCTCCCCTTGCCGGTTCACCGTCGAGACAATGCTGCCCCGGTCGATCCACATGCGGGCGATCTCGGCGCTGGAGTAGAGCAGCCCCCCCGGATTGGCCCTCAGATCCAGCACATAGGCGGCCACTCCTTGTTTCTCCAGCTCGCGAATGGCCTGGCGCACCTTGTCGGCGGCATTGCCGGAAAACTGGGTGATGCGGATGTAGCCAATGGGCAGGCCATTTTCCTGGTGAACCGCATAGCGCACGGTGGCCAGCTCAATTCTCTCCCGCACCAGGTCGAACACCTTCAGCCCTTCCCCCTCGCGGCGGATGGTCAGCCGCACCCGTGTGCCCGGCTCGCCGCGAATGAGGCTGACGGCGGTGTTGGTGTCCATCCCTTCGGTGGATTTGTCGTCGATGCGCACGATTACATCTTTGGACTTGATCCCGGCCCGGTCGGCGGGGGATCCTTCGATGGGGGAGATCACCACCAGCTCGTTGGTCTCTTGATCCATGCCCAGCGTGATCCCCACCCCGGTCAGCTCACCGGATGTGTCAATTTGCATGCTGGCGAACTGGTCGGGATCCAAGAAGCGGGTGTAGGGATCGTTCAGTTTCTTCAGGGCTTCGCGAATGGCTGCATAGGCATCTTCTCGGGTGGCATATTCTCGGCTGAGCAGATCCCGCCGCACCGCCTCCCAGTCGACGGAGTTGAAGGAAGGGTCGACGTATTCGCGATTAACAATCTGCCAAACTTCGTCCACCACTTCCTTGGGATCCCGGCGAAACCCTGCCCAACCCGGCATGGATAGCTGCACCCCGACAAGCGACACGGCTGTGACCACTGCAGCCGTTGCACTCACCACAAACCCACGCTTTCTCATTGGCTCTCCTGGAAGACAAGGTCTAAAAGTCGAGATTAATCTCCAGCTTTTGGGGGTTTCGCCCAGAGGCTCTTCCCTGCCCCAACCTTATCTCAGGGACAAAGCAGTGCTGCCTGCCCCAGCCGGTGGTATCCAAAGTTTGGTAGGCTGCAAATGGTACAGCCCAACTGTGCCCAACGTAGCACAGGGATCCCTGCAAAGGTGCTCTCGCGATCACATTTGCAAAGGCGCTTTTTCTTCTGGAGTCCATGTCTCTTGTAACCGACTCTCCCAGCCTGCCGGAAGCTGCTGCTGACTCGCCCCTGCTGGCCCAGGTGCAGTTGGCTCGCGCTGCCGCTCGATGCACGGCTACCTTGCCCACTGCCATTAAAAATGCCGCCCTAGAGGCCATGGCCACCGCTTTGCTGGAACACCAAGAGGCCATCTTGGCAGCCAACCAGGCGGATTTGGAGCAGGCAGCGGAGCAGGTCAAGGCCGGTGAGCTGTCCGCCTCGGCCTACGCCCGCTTGAAGTTGGACGCCCAGAAATTGGCCGACGCGGTGGCCGGGGTGCGGCAGGTGCTGCGGCTGCCGGATCCGGTGGGGCAGGCCTTGCTGATCCGGGAACTGGATGAGGGGCTGGTGCTGGAGCGGCGCACCTACCCTCTGGGAGTGCTGGGGGTGATCTTCGAGTCGCGGCCCGATGCTCTGGTGCAAATTGCCGCCCTGGCGGTGAAAACCGGCAACAGCGTCCTGCTCAAGGGTGGCTCGGAGGGGCTCTGCTCCTGCCAGGCATTGATGGCGGCCATCCAGGCGGGGCTGCAGCAGATCCCCGAGTTTCCCCAGGGATCTTTGCAGTTGCTCACCAGCCGTGCCGAGGTCAAGGCCCTGCTGCAACTGGAAGGGCTGGTGGATCTCATCATCCCCCGCGGCTCCAGCAGCTTTGTCCGCTACATCATGGAAAATACCCGCATCCCGGTGCTGGGCCATGCCGATGGCCTCTGCCACTTGTACGTAGATCGGGCTGCCGATGTGGACATGGCGGTGAGGCTAACCCTGGACAGCAAAACCCAGTACCCCGCCGCCTGCAACGCCATCGAAACCCTGCTGGTGCACGCAGAGATCGCCCCCCGGTTTTTGCCCCTGGCCGTGCAGGCGCTGCGCGAGAAGGGGGTGGAGTTGCGCGGGGATCCCCGCTGCCGCCAACTGGTGCCCGATCTGATCCCGGCCACCGAGGACGACTGGAGCACCGAGTATGCCGATTTGATCCTCTCTATTAAAGTGGTGGGCTCCCTTGACGAGGCCATTGCCCACATCGAGCGGTACGGATCCCGCCATACCGAGGCCATCGTGACCGAAGATGCCGCCGCTGCCCAGCGCTTCCTCGACGAAGTGGACGCAGCAGGGGTCTTTCACAATGCCTCCACCCGCTTTGCCGATGGCTTTCGCTACGGCTTGGGGGCAGAAGTGGGCATCAGCACCCAAAAGCTGCCGCCGCGCGGCCCGGTGGGTTTGGAGGGCTTGGTGACCTACCGCTACCAACTGCGAGGGCGAGGCCATCTTGTAGCCGACTATACAGGCCCCCAGGCCCGACCTTTTCAACATCGAGATCGCCTGAACACCACCGGTTTGTCTTAGGGATCAGGGCCTGCTGCAGCGGCCGACTGTACAAAGCAATCCATGACGGAAACCGTTCTGCTCGTCTGGGTGGCTCCAAGTTAAGGTAAATTAGAAGATAGCCTTGTGATTTGCAAAGGTTGTGCTTTGTGCCCCGCTGTGGTGCAACAATAGACCACCGAAGGCTACTGGGTTTTGAAATTTGCTGTCGGCTTGAGCGCCTTTGACCTAGCACCTTGCTTTTTGGCTGCCTTTTGTTATTTCGATAGGAGCTTCGCTGCATCATGCCCGTTCGTCTGTATGTCGGAAATCTGCCGGAAGAGGTGGATCGTCAGGCATTGGAGAAGCTCTTTAGCTCTGCAGGTGAGGTCATTTCCACCAAGGTGATTCGGGATCGGCGGACAGGCAAATGTCGCGGCTTCGGGTTTGTAACCGTGAGCACCGAAGAGCAGGCGCAGCAGTACATCGAAAAGTTCAACGGCCACAGCTTTGGCGATGTCAACCTGCGCATCGAGATTGCCCAGCGGCGGGAGAAACGGGAAGACGCCGAAGCCAGGGCAGCAGCCTCCAGCTCCCCAGCTAAGGAGTCTGCCAAAGATGCTGGCAAGGATTCTAGGGCGCCCGGGGATCCTGAGCCCCGAGGTTCTTCCAAAGGCTCCAAAGAGTCTGGGGAAAAGTCCGCTCCCAGCAAAAAGCAACGCCAGCGGGGCAACAAAGGGAGTGGAGGCAATGTCGTTGCCGAGACTGAAGGGGCCTTTGAGCCGGATCCCCGTTGGGCCAGTCAGTTGCAGCGGATTAAGGAGCAGCTTCTCCAAGCGACCAACTCCTGATCCCCCCAAAAGCGTGGTGGACATCGCCGCCATCTGGCGTTAGCCTGGTTGAGCTGTACAGCTCTGGGCATACTCGAGAGGGGGTTTTGGGATGGATAGTCTGGCAAGGGTTTTTCGCGCGTGGGGACAGTGCTTGGCCAAAGCTGGGTTCCTCGGCGCGCTGCTGGTTTGGCTGGGGATGAGCAGCGTTGTCCAAGTTGCCCTCGCAGCTCCAGCCGATTTGGAGGAGCAGGTGCTGCAGATCATTCGCAAGCACCCCCAGGTGATCCTGGAGGCGGTGCAGGAGTACCAGCAGCGGCAGTACCAAGAGCAGCAGCAACAACAGCAGAAGTTGGCGGAAGAATTTGGCCGGCAGTTGCGGGAGAACCCGCGTGCCGTCATCGGAGACTCTCCTCAACTGGGATCCGACGCTTTGCGGTTGGTGTTGGTGGAGTTTTCCGATTTTCAATGTCCCTTCTGCGCCCGCGCCCACGACACCCTCAAACAGTTCATGGCCGAGCACGGGAATGAGGTGACCTTGGTGTACAAGCACCTGCCCTTGACCAGCATCCACCCGGAGGCGATGGCGGCGGCTCGCGCGGCCTGGGCTGCCCACCGTCAGGGCAAGTTCTGGGAGTTCCACGACGAGCTGTTTGCCAACCAATCCCAGCTTGGGGATGAATTTTATGTAGCTACCGCCGAGAAGTTGGGCCTAAATGTGGAGAAATTCAATCGGGATCGGCGCAGCCGGGCGGCGGAGCGCGCCATTCAGCGAGATATGGATCTGGCCTCTCAACTGGGCATCGGCGGCACCCCTCATTTCATCTTGAACGGCCTTTCTTTTTCGGGGGCGCAGCCTTTGGAGGTGTTTGAGCAGACGCTGCAACAGGCCAAGCAAGCCCTCTAGCCCGGTTAGAGCCTCAAGTCCAGATGTCGAGTCCCTATCGTTGCCCAGAGTGCGGAGATAGTTTCCTGTTTCGGCCGGATCCCTGCCCCACCTGTGCCAGCCGAAAACGCCAGAAACAGAAGGCTGCCCGCGCCAGGGAAAAACGGGGCAGCTACGACCTGACGGGCCAGGTGGCCGCCGCCGAGTTCTGGCAACTGTTGCGTTGGTACCCCTGCTGCCCTTGCTGTGGCAAGCCCTGGCCGGAGGTGGGATCCGCCCCTGTCCAGGATCACATCATCCCCCTTAGCCGTGGGGGGCCCAACACGGCTGCCAACCTGCAGCCTCTTTGTCCAGCCTGCAACGGCTGGAAGGCGGATTTTCTCATTTGTTTTGACAGAGCCGTGCCGGGGCGGGTGCGACCCTTGCCTCAGCACCTTTGGCCCAGCTTTCGGCGTTGGCTCGGCCTCGGCGGCGTCGAGGAAAAGCAAGCCCGCGAGCGGCAGTTGGATTGGTTGGATCCCGGCCTAGATCTTGGCGGCGGGGATCGCCCCCAACTGGTGCAACAGTTGGCCTATCCCTTGGCCAGCCCAGCCCAATTGCAGGCGGAAACCTTGCGCCTCACGCTGGCGGCGATCTCACTGGAAGAAGGATCCCTGGCGATTCCAACCAGTGGTGCAAAGGGCAGCGAGGCCCAAGCAGCCCGATGGAGCTATTCCCAACAGCCGCGAAACGGTTCCTAATCTCCCCTCTCCCTGAGGGAGAGGGGCTGGGGGTGAGGGAATCCCTGAGGGAGAGGGGCTGAATCCGGCTGCCGCTACTCGACGGGCAGGATGCGGGCGTCAAACCCTGCTTCAGCCAGAGCACGCCGCGCCTGTTCGGCATTGGCCCGTTGCCGGTAGGTGCCCACCTGAATCACTGAGCCGCGCACAAAAGCGTCAGGGGCAAACTGCTGGAGCTTGGGCAGCGCCTCTGCCCCGGCGGATACCACCACCCAAAATCCGCCCGTGCCTTCTGCGCGCAGGGATGCGGCAGAGGGGGTGGGATCCTGAACCAGAAGCGGTCGAGAGCGGCGCAGATCGGCGGGGAAGATCCCGGCTTCGTAGCCTTGGTCGGCCAAGTACCGCACCTGTTCGGCGGCAGCAGCGGGGTCGGCAAACCCGCCGGTGCGCACCACCCGCAGGTCGTCGTAGATCAAGGGCAGGGATCCCTCTAGCAGTTGTTGGAGTGCAGGCCATTTTTCACCGCTGGGATCGGCCACCAACACCCAGTAGCGCTCCCCCTGAGGTGGGTTGGAGTCGGGATCCCCCACAGCTTCCTCTCCTGCCAACGACACCGCCACCGCCGGCAGGCCCTGGGCGGTCAGCCAGCGGGCCTGATCCTGCGCCAGCGACAGGCGGGAGAAGGTGCCCGTCTGCAAAGCCGCCTGGCCGCGGTATTGCACCACAGCAGCCCCTGGAAAGAAGCGGCGCACCCGCTCTTCCAGCCGGGGATCCCCAGTAGGGTTGGGCACTTGGGTGGCAAAGGGCCGCTGCGGATCGAAGGGGGGAGCCGTTGGCGCTGGCGGGGCAGGACTGGGGGAGGGAGCGGGAAAAGCGGGCGGCAGGGGCGGATCCGTCTCTTGGCGGCTCACCACCCGCACCGGCAACCCCAGCCGTTCCAATTCCGCTTGGCGGCGTTGGGCGTGGTTGCGGTTGATGAACGTCCCCGCTAAGATGAACACTTGTCCATCCCCTTGCA
Organism: Synechococcus sp. JA-3-3Ab; assembly: GCF_000013205.1. Lineage (NCBI taxonomy): Bacteria > Bacillati > Cyanobacteriota > Cyanophyceae > Synechococcales > Synechococcaceae > Synechococcus > Synechococcus sp. JA-3-3Ab. Next base: position 2,842,912 of record NC_007775.1, read on the forward strand.
CGAAATAGGCGTCCGGCACCTGGGCGCGCACCTTGGCCAGCTCGGCTGCCCCATCGGCCAACACGTGAACTTGGTAACGCGTCAGCGCCAGAGCAGCAGGCAGGGCGAGGGCAAAAGCTGCCAGAGATCCGGCCACGAGCGCCGTCGCCATCGCCGGTCGCAGCCAAGGGACGCATGGAAGGAGGCCTGTACAAGTCGTCCCCCCTGAGGCAAGCCACAGGCGAGCAATCCATCTGCGGCGGTTACGCAGCCCAGCGTTCACGGGAGAAGCGCAGATTTAGTGTACCTCTAGTAGCGCAGATTTAGTGTACCTCTAGTATAGACACGCCGCTGGCCGAGGAGGGTTTGACAACCCCTGTCACCTGCGGTCTTCAGAAGCGACGGCGACGATAGCGCTGGCGACTCGGTCGGCGGAGGGCCGGGGATCCCCCCAGAGCAAAGCGGATGATCTCCGTCTTGTACTGCTGTGAGCCCTCCGTGTAGCGGGCAAGCTGGATGGCGGATCCCTGGCCGGAGGGGAGGGCTGGCAGAGACTGCTCCGGCGTTGCGGCTTCGATGGCGATGAAAAACCGCAAGCGCAGCAGCACCTCCAATTTAGACAGTCGCTCGGTCTGTTCGGGCACGAGGCGGCCCAGAGAGATTTGGAGGCGCGGCCCGCGTCGCCGGGATCCGGGGCGGCTCCAGAGCTGTTGGGCCAACGTCCACAGAGAGGCCTGCTCAGGAGATTTGACCAACAGCTTCAGTCCCGCCAAGGGGTTGAGGCCATAGGTAAGCAGCAGAGAATACATGGGCAGCGGACTGAGGAGCAGAGAGGCGTTTTTGGGTTAGGGTCAAAAGATAGCTCATAGGCCAACTGTAGCACTGCTACCCGCTATCTGAAGACCGATGGCCATGGCCGGGATCCCTGACCAACGCTGGCTGTTTCAGCCTGTGAACCCACTGGCTGCCCAGAGCTTGGCTGAGGCGGTGGGGGTCTCGCCCGTCTTGGCTCAGATCTTGCTCAATCGCGGCCTCTCCAGCCCTGCTGCCGTGCAGCAGTATTTGCAGCCGGATCCCGTCCACCTGCCCCCGCCCAGCCAAGATTTTGCCGATTTGCCGCTGGCGGTGGAATTGCTGGAGGGGGCGATTCGCCGACAAGAGCCCATTGCCATCTGCGGCGATTACGATGCCGACGGCATGACCAGCACGGCTCTGCTGCTGCGGGCGCTGCGGGGCGCTCCAGTGTATTACCGCATCCCCAGCCGCCTCAGGGAGGGCTATGGCCTCAACAACCGCATGGTGCAGGAGCTGCACCGCGAGGGGGTACGCCTCATCCTCACCGTGGACAACGGCATTGCCGCCCATGCGCCCATCCAACTGGCCAAAGAGCTGGGCTTGACGGTGATCGTGACGGATCACCACGACTTGCCCCCCCAGTTGCCCCCTGCCGACGCCATCCTCAATCCCAAACAGCTCCCCCTCTCTTCTCCCTATCGGGGGATGGCCGGGGTGGGGGTGGCCTACCTCCTGGCCCAGGCCTTGGCAGAGCGCCGCGGGGACGAACATTTGGAGCGGGTGGCGCTGGAACTGTTTACGGTGGGCACCATTGCCGATTTGGCGCCGCTGACGGGAGTTAACCGCCTTTGGGTGCGGCAGGGGCTGGCTCTCTTGCCCACTTCCCAGGTGGCCGGGATCCGCGCCCTCTTGGCGGTGATGGGAATGACGGGATCCCCAGAGGAGCTGCGGCCAGAGTGGGTAGGGTTTGGCCTGGGGCCGCGCATCAACGCCATTGGGCGGATTGGCCGACCGGAGCTGGGGATCCAGTTGCTGACCACCGACGATCCGCAGCAGGCAGAAAAACTGGCCCGCCGCTGCGAACGCCTCAACCAGGTGCGGCAGCAGATGTGTGGGCGCATCGAGGCGGAGGCCCTGGAGCAAATCGCCCGGCAAGGGCGGGATCTGCAGCAAGAGCGAGTGTTGACGATTTTGGGATCCCCGCAGCAGCGCTGGCACAAAGGGGTAATTGGCCTGGTGGCCTCGCGGCTGGCGGAGCGTTTTGGCTGTCCGGTGTTTATCGGCAGCCAGTCGCCCCAGGGGGAGATTACCGGCTCGGCGCGGCAGGGGATCCCGGAGTTCGACGTGTTTCAGGCGTTGGAGTTTTGCAAAGATTTGTTCAGCAAACACGGCGGCCACCCGGCGGCGGGGGGATTTAGCCTGAGGGCGGAAAACTGGCCTCTTTTGGAAGAGCGGCTTCGGCAATTTGCCCAACAGCGGTTGCAGCCGGAACAAATCCGTCCCCTGGTGCAGATCGACGCGGAGGTGGCACTGGCGGATCTCACCTTCGACCTCTACCGCGAGCTGCAGCGGTTGCAGCCCTGTGGCATCGGCAATCCGGAGCCGGTCTTTTGCAGCCGCAACCTGCAGGTGTTGCAACAGCAGCGATTTTGCCCACAGCCTGCCCAAAGGGGGGAGGATACCCCCGGCCACCTGAGGCTGCTGCTCCGGGATCCCGTCAGCCGGGGCCTAGACGGGGCAGGATCCTCACTTGCTGCCCCAGCCAAAGCCCGCAGCCGTCCCCTGTGGGCCATTTGGTGGGGAGGGGCCGCCGCCTATCCCCTGCCGGCGCAGATTGACATCGCCTACACCCTCAAGGCCAAAAGGTGGGGGGAAGAAACCCAACTGGAGCTGGAGATTCTTGGGATCCGGCCTGCCGCAGAAGCCAGCTCTGCCGATCTTTCGCCCGCCGCCGTCGCTCCCACCCTCTCCGATGCCAAAGCTGGCGCCCAGGCAGCACCCTCCCCCCTGCTGATCTACCGCCCTGCCCCCCAGCCCACCCAACCGCTGCGTTGGCAGGCTGTATCTCGATTTTCTGCCCTCCTGCCCCAGGCGCGGGGAACGATCCTCCTCTACGGCTTCCGGCGCCCTACGTTTGTCCTGCCACCGAAGCAGCATCCCTCCCTGACCCTCCACTACGACCGCCCCCAAGCTGGCCATCGCTACAACCAACTGTGGCTGTGGAGTTGGCCTCCCTCTTTGGATCACCTCAAGTGGTTGCTCTCCTGCACTCCCGGCGACGCGCTGCTGATTGTCCTGCACCACCAGGCGGTGCCTCTGCCCTCCGCCGCTGCCTTACAACGGCAATTGCGCCACTACCTGCAAAACCAAGCCCAGGTGGATCTGTTACGCTTGGCCCAGCAATGGTGGCTGTCGCCAGCGCTGTTAGTGGCCGGCCTGCGCTCCCTGGGGTATGCCTGTCCAGAGTTTGGCCCGACAGGATCTTTGGAAGAGGAGCTGGAGGCCCAGCGGGCCTGGTACCGCAGCTCTTGGCAACAAGTGGCTGCCCTGCTGCAGGGATCTCGTCCGCAATAGACCCCTCGCTTCCCGCCAGCCTATGGGAATTAAACTGCTCCTCGGCTCCGACTACCACGGCAACGACCGGCTGATCCGGCAGGCCCTTGACCATCTGCCCCAAGTGGATGCTTACATCAACTGCGGCGATTTCTGTTCCAAGGCCGGCAAGCCCTCCTGCAAAGCCACTCAAGGCTTTCACCCCACAGCCCAAGCCGAGGTGGCCCAGTTGCAATCTTTTCTGGCGGCGGTGGACAGTCTGGGCAAGCCCTGGCTCTTTTTGCCCGGCAACCACGATCCGGCAGCCTCTGTTCTGGAGCCGCTGGCTGGCAGTTGGGGGCGGGCGATTACCCAGTCCTGTTGCTTTGAGTGGCTGGGGCTCCAAGTGCTGGCGGTGCCCTGGACTCCCCCCTGTGGTTGGAGCTGGACCCTCACCCGCAGCCATCTGCAGGAGCTGCTCACCCTCTACGGTCAACCTCCTCGCCCCATTGACCTGTTGCTCAGCCACGCGCCGCCGCGGGGCCTGTTGGACGAAGGCGGAAAATGGTACCACCGCCGCATGCCCACCTTGCGCCCCTTGGTGGATCACCTGCAGCCGCGCTACTACATCTGCGGCCACATGCACTGGGACGGGGGCAAGGTGGAGCGGTGCGGATCCACCCTGGTGATCAACACGGCGCTGCACAACATGGTTCTGGAAATCCCCTGAGCCCCTGGGCAGCCCCCCCACTGTCTGCTGGTTTCCCCTAAGATACCCTTATGGCACGCCCCTTGATCTTGGCCAGCAGCAACTCCGGCAAATGGCGGGAGTTCAGCACCTTTTTTCAGCTCCATGCCCCTGCCTGGGAGCTGCGCCCCCTGCCTGCCGAGCTGACTGTGGAAGAGAGCGGCAGCACCTTTGCCGAAAATGCCCTTCTCAAGGCCAAGGCCGTGGCAGAATCGCTGGGGGAGTGGGCCATTGCTGATGACTCCGGCCTGGCGGTGGCAGCCCTTGGCGGCGCCCCCGGGATCCACTCCGCTCGCTATGCCCCCGACGATGCCGCCCGCATCCAGCGGCTGCTGCGGGAGATGGAAGGGATCCCCAACCGCCAAGCCAGCTTTCACTGCGCCATTGCCCTTGTCGATCCCCAGGGCCAGGTGCGGGCCTTGGTGGAGGGCATCTGCCACGGGGAGATCCTGGCTCAGCCGCGGGGCAAGGGAGGGTTTGGCTACGACCCCCTCTTTTGGGTGCCCGAAGTGGGGCTGACCTTCGCCGAGATGAGCCCGGCGCAAAAAGAAGCGGTCGGCCACCGCGGCCAGGCCCTGAGAGCCCTGAAAGAACAGCTCCTCATCTTGGAGCGCAGTCTAGGCTAGCTTGAAGGTACGGCTGCATTCTCCACGAGGGGGGCCGAGACAATGGCAGCAGCCTGGGCCAGAAAAGGTTTCACGAGGCCGCGGGGGGGATCCCTTGAACCCTAAGGCTGCAGCTCTGTGGATCCTACCTGTCAAAAGGTTTCCTCGGTACAGGAAGATGGGAGTGCCAGTTTTGCGTTGGGAGCCTGAAGAATGACCTTCTCTGAGGAGCGCGATCCAAGCCGGGATCCAAACCGTATTCCAGACTCAACGGCTGCTGCCGGCGAGGGAAGCCGCGGCCAAGCTCCCAACAGCCCAGAGTCCCAAGGCCGGCGTTCCCCGCCCCCCTTGCCGGAGGACGGCTCTACTCCCTCCACTGGAGGTGCCGAAGACTGGCTAGAGGATGAGGAGAGGCAAAACGATGGCAAGACGTCCGCTGCTCGTCTCTCTGGGCGCGGAGGACAGAGGGCCAGCTCAGCCCGAGAAGCTGCCGCCGGATCTTCGCGGGGTGCCGAGACGGAGTCCTCTCGGCCCCGGCCCAGCCGTGCCGGACAAGCCTTGGTTCCCCGGCGCCCTATCTCCAGCAACTGGGGTTACGACGGATCCGCCCGCTCTGCCGCCTATGCCGGCTCCTACCGGAGCGACTCCAGCCGTTCTGCAGCTTACGGCTACACCCCCAGCTACGGGGGCAGGGGGGGATATGGAGGGGGAGGACGCAGCAGCAGCTCTTCAGGGGGAGTCTCCTCCTCAGATCTGACCATCCTGCTGGTGGTGGCCCTGCTGGCCTTCTTCGGCGGGTTTGCCATCCGCAACATCTTTGCCGAGTCGGGCGGCTTTGACGATGAGCGCCCCATCCGCGCTGCCAATGTGCCGGCGGCCTTCCGGGATTTTTGCTTTGCCTACAACGGCACGGCTTCCTTTACCGTGGTGCAACTGACCAGCGTCTCTGCCCTCACCATGGCTTCGGTGCCCATTTACAAGATGGACACCTGCACCATCCCTGTCAGCCAAACGGCCAATGCCCTCCAAGCTTTGGGCATCCGCGGGCGGGCAAACACCTTGGGCCCGCAACTGGGCGGATCCAACCTCACCCTGATCCAGCTCCCCTTGGCCAGCAGCTTGGCCCGCGCCGTCTACAACCAGTTTCCCAGCTTAGCCACTCAGGGTAATGAGGCCCAGGTTTTGTCCCAACTGGAAACCGCCGTCAACAACGCGCTCCGCTCCAACGTGGAGGGGCTGGCCCTGCAAAACCTGGAGCCCACCAACATCCCCGACGTGTACGTGATGGTGCCGGGCCACTCCTTTGATTTGCAACCGCAGCTTAATCTGCGCTAGCCCCCTGACGGCGCCGTGTTCATTACTCTAGAAGGCGGGGAGGGGGTGGGCAAAACCACCCAGCAAGCCCTCTTGGCCGAGCGGCTGCAACGAGAAGGCTACGCCTGCGTGTCTACCCGCGAGCCGGGAGGGACGGCGCTGGGCGAAGCGCTGCGGGAGCTGCTGTTGCACGGGGATCCCTTGACGCCGCTGGCCGAGCTGCTCCTGTACGCTGCGGATCGGGCTGAACACGTGAACAAGGTCATCGCGCCGGCTCTCGCGGTGGGACAAGTGGTGATCTGTGATCGCTTCACCGATTCCACCTTGGCCTACCAGGGCTACGGTCGAGGCCTGAACTTGGAGCAGATCCGCCAGCTCAACCACTTGGCCACCGGCGGGCTGCAGCCGCAGCTTACCCTGTGGCTGGATCTTGCTCCCGAAGTGGGGCTGGCGCGCTCCCGTCTTGGCGACAAGCTCGAACAGGAGCACCTGGAGTTCCACCGCCGGGTTTACCGCGGATTTCAAGCTCTAGCCGCCGCAGAGCCGCAGCGGATTGTCCGCATTGACGCCGGGGGATCCCCCCTGGAGGTGGCTGCCCGCATCTGGTCGGTGGTCAAGCCTCGCCTGCTGGCAGCAGTCCCAAGGCCCTAGACGAAAGGTTAAGATTTGGTTAAAAAGGGGGGAGCAGGGGGCGGCTCAAGCTAGCCTGGGTAGGCTAGGGCAAGGGGGTCTGCCGCTCTTTGGAGTGGTTGTCGTGGGTAGAAGAGACTTGCGGTGGACATCATTGCTGCTGAATCGAAAACTGAGAGCCTCGGCAAGGCGGAGTCCTCGGAGTCACTCTTGCTCTCGTCTTCAAGCTTGCCCCCGCTAGCTGCTTTGGCCCACCAACTGCTGAGCCAGCAATGGCAGCGGCTGCAGAAGCATGTGGGGAGAGTGCTCAAGCACCACCCGGAGGCGGCAGAATCCCTTCATCAGATCCGGGTGAGCTTGCGCCGCATCGGCACCTGGGCGGAAGTGTTTCAGGGATCCCTGCGCCTGCCCAAGCCGCTCAGGCCCAAACGTTTGCGAAAGTTGATCAAGACGCTGGGCCAGCAGCGGGATCTGGACGTGTTGCTAGAAATCCTCCGCGAACCCTGTTGGCAAGGGATCCCGGCAGACCAGCAGGCGGAGCTAGAGGAGCTGAAGGAAAAGCTGCAGCGGCGCCAAGCTCAAGCCGAGAAACACTCCCGCCGCATTCTGGCAGAGGAGGACTTCCTGAAGTTCCAGGCTGCTTGCGAAGAGTGGCTGGTTTCTCCTCGCTACTGGCCTGCGGCCCAGCTTCCTGTGCAGGAGAGCTTGCCCCATCTTTTGGCGCCGCTAGTAGCGGCGTGGTTCCTGCAGCCGGGTTGGCGGATCCCGGCCTTCCCCGAAACCGAAGCTCAGGCTGAACAACTGCATGACCTGCGCAAAGCCACCAAACGCCTGCGCTACCAGCTAGAGTTTTTTGCCCCCTTCTACGGAGAGACCCTCCAAAGCTGGGTGAAGGCCCTCAAGCGTCTGCAGGAACAGTTGGGCCGCTTTAACGACTTGCAAGTTCTCCAGGCCCAGCTACCTGCCGACTCAAGCTTGCAGAACTGGCTGCAGGAACAACAGAAGCTGGCTCTCCAAGATTGGCCCACGCAGCAACAGCGTTACTGTAACCCTGCCGAGCAGCAGCGGCTATATCAGTTGCTCTTCTTGGTTGGGGAGAACAGCAACGGGGAAGTCCAGGTGGTAGGCTAGAGCAGGGGTTTGAACCGCAGTTGGCTGAACAGGATCGCTCCAGATCCACGGCTAGGTGTAAGGGCGACGTCCAGCTCCACTAGGTTTGAAAATGCCCATGAAAAAGAGAATTGCCACGGCCGTTGCTTTGCTCTGCTGTCTACTGGCCCTACTTTTCTTTTGGCGCTTAGGAACTGCTGCCCGAAAACAAACCCTCCAACTCTACATCTGGTCGGAATACATTGACCCAGCCATTCTCACGGCCTTTGAGAAAGCCACTAACAGCCGCGTAGTGGTAAGTGTGTACGAGTCCAACGAGGACATGATTGCCAAGCTGCGGGGGGGCGGCGTCAGCCAGTACGACATTGTCGTGCCCACCGACTACGTTGTGCCCAACATGGTGGAGCTGGGCCTGCTGCAGCCTCTCAACAAAAACCTCATTCCCAATCTCCGCAACCTGGACGAGAAGTTTGTCGGCTTGCCCTTTGACCCAGAAAACACCTACACCGTTCCCTACCAGTGGGGCACCACCGGCATTGGCTACCGCAAAGACCGCCTGCCGGAAAACTTTGAGCGTTCCTGGGGGCTGATCTTTGATCCTAAGCAGCAGTACGGCCCCTTTGTGATGATCGACGAGATGCGCTCTATGCTTGCGGCTGCCGCCTTCTACCTGGGCTTTGACCCCAGTACTACCGTTCCCGCAGAGCTGCAGCAGATTCAGGAGCTGTTGATTCAAGCCAAACGCCGCAGCGCCGGTCTCATTGGCGGGGTGGGCGGCAAAAATCAACTGGTCTCCGGGACAGCCAATGTGGCGGTTGTCTACAGCGGTGATGCCCTGCAAGCTGCCGAAGAAAATCCCAACATTGGCTACTTTGTCCCCCGCGAGGGCGCTCACATTTGGCTGGACGTGATGGCCATCCCTGCCAAAGCCCCCAACCCTGAGCTGGCCAATCGCTTCATCAACTTCATTTTGGATGCCGAGGTCGGCGCTCAACTGAGCAACTACAACCGCTTCGCCACCCCCAACGCTGCTGCCCTACCCAGGATCAACCCCCGGGATCGCCAAAACCCAGCTATCTATCCCGATGAGACGACCTTTGCCAGGCTAAAGTACCTCAAAGTGCTGTCGCAGGAGCAGCTACGTCTGGTTGACGCTGTCTGGACTGCCGTCAAAAGCAGCTAGGGATCCACTGCCTGCGGCTTGTTAGCTCTCGACACAAAACTTGACAGTTTTTAATACTTGAGCCACATTGGAGATGTCACCCACTGATGGAGTTAAAACCATGGAGAACCAAGAAGCTAAGTTTGGCTTTACCCCCTTTGCCGAAAAATGGAATGGCCGTCTGGCGATGTTGGGCTTTGTGATTGGCGTGGCCACCGAGTTGCTGACCGGCCAAGGGATCCTCTCTCAAATTGGCCTGATGTAAGCCCAACCCGCCCGATCGATCGGGTTGAAGCACTAGCTAGATACTGTCTGCCCGGCTGTCCTCTCCCAGATTGATCAAGCAGCCGGGCTTTTGCCGCAATTTCGAGCCAGAACGAGGCCCAAACAGCTGCACCAATTTGCTCCTCTTGATCCCCATCTCCCCTCTTCCTTTGGGAGAGGGGCTGGGGGTGAGGGCGACAAGTCTAAGAAGCCCTAGGCCTCCAAATCCTGCAAGTACTGGCGAATGTCGGCCAAGATCCGCTCCAGCTCCTCCAGCTTCTGGGAAGCGCTGGCCCAGGCTAGCTCATCAGCCTGGGATCCCGGCTGGGCCAATCCCACCCCTAGGTGCTCCAGCTCGCGGGCTGCTTGAGAAAAGGCATGGGCCCCCACGTTGGCGCTAGCCCCTTTGAGGCGGTGGGCAACTTTCCGCAGCTCTTCAGGGTCACCTTTCGTAACCGCTTGGCGCAGGTGCGGCAACTGGTTCTGGCAATCTTGGACAAACACCTGCAGCAGCTCCCGCTGAAACTGGCGGTCTCCGCCGGTAACTCGATCCAAGTAGGCGGCGTCGATGGGGTAGGGCAGCGTGGGAGCAGAGTTGCCGTTGGCGCCCTCAGCAGAAGGGGGATCGGGCGAGGCAGGCCCATTGGCTGCTCCTGTTGCGGAGGGAGCGATCCTTTGGCTCCAGTGGTTGAGCACTCTTTCCAGATCCTCCTTCAGCACCGGTTTACTGAGATAGTCGTCCATGCCAGCTTGCAAGCAGCGCTCCCGATCCTCCTGCATGGCGTTGGCTGTAATGGCGATCACCACGGTGCGGTGGCCGGATCCCCGCTCCTGCTGGCGTAGGCGGCGGGTGGCCTCGTAGCCATCCATCACCGGCATTTGGCAATCCATGAGGATGAGGTCGTACTGGACTCGCTGCAACAGATCCAGCACCTCCTGTCCGTTGGCCACCACATCCGCCATATAGCCCAGGCTCTGGAGCTGGCGCAGGGCCACCTTCTGGTTGACGGGGTTGTCTTCGGCCAAGAGAATGCGCAAAGGTTGCTGGGGGCGGCTGGCCGAGGGCGCACTTTGCGAAAGGGGTGGGCCCATGCCCAGCAGCGAGGTGGCCAGGCCGGAAGACTTGCCCAGGGCCATGACCAGAGCTTCTTGCAACCGCGTTTGTTTGACCGGCTTGGTCAGGTAGGCGGCAAAGCCGATTTCGGCGGCGCGGCGGGAGTGTTCTCCCAACCCCAGCGAGGTCATCATCACCAGTTGCGTCTGGGACAATTCGGGATCCGCCTTGATCCAGCGGCCCAGGGTCTCCCCATCCACCTCCGGCATCTGCATGTCCAAAACCGCCAAGGGGAAAGGGATCCCTTCCCGCGCAGCCTGGCGCAGCTTGTCCAGAGCTTGATAGGCGTTCTCGGCCTCTTCCACCACCATGCCCCAAGCGGTGGCCTGGTAGCGGACAATCTTGCGGTTGGTGGCGTTGTCATCGACTACCAACAGCCGCTTGCCCTGGAGATCGACAGGGATGCGGGCGGGCTGCTGGGAGATCTGTCGGGCGTAGGGCTGTCTTTCCAGGGTGAGTTCGAGGCTGAAGGTGCTGCCGCGGCCCTCCTCGCTCTCCAGGAAGATCCGACCTCCCATCAGCTCTGTCAGTTGCTTGCAAATGGCCAGGCCCAGCCCTGTGCCCCCGTATTTGCGGGTGGTGGAAGCATCCACCTGGGTAAAGGGCTGAAATAGCTTGGTTTGAGCATCCTTGGGGATCCCGATCCCTGTATCCCTTACCGAAAGCCGGAGCTGGACGTGGGTGGCTGTTTCCTGCATCAGCTCGGCCTGGATGACCACCTCCCCCTGATGGGTAAACTTAATGGCATTGCTTACCAAATTGTTGAGGATTTGCCGCAGGCGCGACGCATCCCCCCGCAGATAGCGCGGCACTTCCGGCGGCACGAGCACCGCCAGCTCCAGGCCCTTGGCATGGGCAGTGGGGGCAAACAGATCCGCCACCTCTTCCAGACACGAGCGGAGATCGAAATCCAGGATCTCCAGCTCCATTTCCCCGACCTCCAATTTGGAGAAGTCCAGGATGTCGTTGATGAGGGTGAGCAGCGCATCGCCGCTGACGCGGATTGTCTCTACAAAGTCTCGCTGTTCTGCATTGAGGGGGGTCTCCAGCAGCAGGCCCGTCATCCCCAACACCGCGTTCATGGGGGTGCGGATCTCGTGGCTCATGGTGGCCAAGAAGCTGCTTTTGGCCTGGGCAGCCTGCTCTGCTGCTTTGCGGGCTTGTTCCAGCTCCAGGCTGCGCTTTCTCTCCCGCTCCAAAAGGGCTGCCTGGGTGAGGGCAATGCCAATTTGGTTGGCCAACTGCGACAGCAGCTCCATCTCAAACGGCTGCCACTGACGCGGGCCAGAGCACTGGTGGGCCAGCAACAACCCCCACAACTGCTGCTCCAAAAACAGCGGCACCACCATGTTGGCCCTGACCTGCATTTTTTGCAGCAGCTCTAGGTAACAAGGCTCCAGTCCTTCACTTTCCACATCGCTAACAACACGAACGCGGCCCTGGCTGTAGAGCTGGGCGTATTTCTCCTGAAAACAGGGATCCTCGATCACCTCTCCTGCCAGCGAGGGGATCCCCGGCTGAGTTTTCTCGTTGGAGATGATCCCAGAACCATCCGGCTGGAAGCGGTAGACCAAGACTCGGTCGGCTTTGAGCAGGGCTTGGATTTCTGTTACCGCCGTCTCTAGGATCTCGGCGATATCCAAAGATTCGCGGATCTTCAAGCTGAGATTGGCTAGCAACTGAGCCCGGCGGTTTTGCCGCTCCAATTCCTCTGCCGCTTTCTTCTGCTCGGTAATGTTGCGGAAGATGCCCCGCGTAGCCACCATTACCCCATCTTCAAAGCGGCAGTTGACATTGCCCTCCACCCAAACGGTTTCACCGCTGGCCGTGAGGAAAGCTGTCTCTACCCTCTCCAGTTTCTCCCCTGCTAGAAGCTTCTGGAAAAGAGCCTGGCAGTGCTCCCGGCAGTCGGGATGGAGAATGTCGAAGAGGGTCATTTGATAAACTTGAGCTTCGTCATAGCCCAAGGTCTCTTTCCAAGCGCGGTTGACATATAAAAAGTGCCCTTCAGCATCCACGCTTTGGATGAGGTCAGTGGCATTTTCAAAGAGATCCCGGTAGCGCTCTTCGCTTTCTCTCAAGGCCAGCTCCGCCAGCTTGCGGTCGGTGATGTCGATGCCGGTGCCCATGACAAACTCCACCTCGCCGGCAGCGTTGATTAGGGCGGTGTTAGACCAAGAAATAAGCCGCAGTGCCCCTTGCTTGGTGCGCCAAAAATTCTCATGGCGATTCAAAAAGAGGGAATGATTGCCCTTGAGCTGTTCAAAAGCTTGCTTCACACCAGGCACATCTTCCGGCGGGATCAAACCCAAATCCCATAGCAGCCGGCCCTTGACCTCTGCCAGCGAGTAGCCAGAAAGCTGCTCGGCAGCGCGGTTGAAGCGCAGGATACGCCCTTCTGGATCCATGACCACCACCAGCGCCCCTGCTGTATCAATAACCGCGTTGGTAAAATCCCGCTCTTGCTTGAGGGATCGTTCTGCCTCTTCTCGCTCGGCAGTCTCCCGGCGGATGAGGAAGTAAACCGAGGCCAAAACCAGGTAAGTAAAAATGAGCCCGCCAAAAGCAATGAGATTGGTTCTAACCCAGGCAAACTGAAATTCCTGGCTGCGTTGCTGCAGAAGGCGATTCTCCTCCTGCTGCAGCACCCGAATCAACTCGACAATTTGCTCCATTAACCTTGGCCCTTCGCTGCTTTCCAGGGCTTCCTGGGTGGCGAGTAGCCCCTCTTGCTCCCTCAGCCGGATCAAGTCTTGGATGACTCGTAGCCGTTGCTCCAGCAGCAGCTCTAGGCGCTTCAGGCGCTCTTGCTGCAGGGGGTTGTCAGCAGTGAGCTCTTTCAACAAGCGCAGATGGGTGGAGGTGGCTTCAAGGCTGGCTTGGTACTCACTGAGATAGCGAGGATTATTGGTCAGAAGATAACCATATTGACCGGCCTCGGCGGCGCCGGTTTCCGCCAGCAATCCTTCCAAGTTTTGGATCACTTTTAGAGTGTGGGCCACTCGTTCTGTAAGCTGCGGCAGTTGAGAGGCATTCCGCTGAGCTGAGTAGGTGATCCCGCCCAAAAGCAAGGCAGCCAGGCCAAAACCGGCGGTAACTTTGAGGAGAAAGCGGTTTTTGCGGGCAGGTTTAGTATCCCCCGACTTAGGCAGCAGAGGCGTCTGAGCCAGTTCCCTCAAAGTACGGCGCAGCTCCAGTTGGGCCACCACCTGATGGGCCAGGGCTTGTAATTGCTCCAGTTGTTCTGGGGTCAGGTGCCGAGGCTGATAATCGACAACGCAAAGCGTGCCCAGGGCCTGCCCTTCTGGAGTTACCAAGGGAATGCCAGCATAGAAGCGGATGTGGGGCTCTTGCGTAACAAACGGGTTGTCGGCAAAGCGGGGATCCTGAGTGGCATCGGGCACCACCAGCGGCTCTTGGGGAGACAAGATGGCGTGGGCGCAGAAGGCCACATCCCGTGGGGTCTCCTGCACATCGACGCCGAATTTGGCTTTAAACCACTGGCGGTGTTCGTCGATAAGGCTGACCAGAGCTATGGGCGTGCCGCAGATGTAGGCGGCAAGGCGGACGATCTCGTCAAAGGCAGTTTCAGGCGCCGTATCGAGAATCTGATACTGCCGCAGGGCAGCCAGCCGCTCTTTTTCGTTGGGAGGGAGGGGGGCTTTGGGCATAGGTCAAGCCGAAGAGACGGGATCCCGCGCCGCTGTTGGGGAAGTTCAGCAGCCTGGTAAAAGAGACAACCCCAGCATAACTCCCAGGCCGCCTTGTCGGAATCCGTTCCTCAGGACAACTTTCTCCTCAGGAGGATCTTCTCCAACGCTGAGCATCGGATCCCGCTTATAAAAGTACAGCTTTGTCTAGTTTTGTTCAATATATCGGAGTGGACTGCTTCAACCTCGCCCAACTGAGGGTATGTTAAGCTAACTCTCTGGATTGGGGTTGACAAAAAAGAGGTCTATTAACTAAAACACAGGGCGGGCATGATACTTCCAGGAAGAATCTGTAGAAACTCCTGCATGCATCCTGTTGGGGAGGGTTTCAGTGCAAAAAGTTCAAGAAAGTTTGGTCGCTGCCTTAGCCATTGATGGGGCCATAGGCGTTGCGCTCGGCGACTGGAAGAGCGGCATGTGCCTGGGGTTTAAGGGTACCAACGCCCCTGCTTTTCCTGAACGAAACTTGGAGTTAGCCGTAGCAGGCATGACCGAGGTTATTCGGTCTAAGTTTCGAGTTTTGGAGTCTGTAGGCGTTAAGGAGGATCTGGAAGAGATTCTCATTGTTCTAAAGGCGCAATACCATCTTGTCCGAGTAGTGAGGTCTGTCCGAGGGCTGTTTTTCTATCTTGTTATGGATCGAGAGAAGGGTAACCTGGCTCTTGCCCGCATCAAGCTAGACCAGATTGCAGAGCAGCTATCAATCTAGTCCAGGTCAAGGCTCTTGTAAGTAAAGGCAGAGCTGAAAAAGGCTCTGCTCTTTTTTGCCCAAGCAGTTAAATCTCTCCTATCTAGTTCTGCCCAGCCTTGCGGCGTAGCTCCTGCTTCTCGCCTTGCTTCTTTCTTTTCTAGCAAGCGTGAATTACGATATAGCTGGGTTAAGTGTGGAACACTGCTGGCCTCATGTCAAGTTATCTAGATAGCTGTGACAACAATGCTGGCAAGTAGTCAAGTAGTAAGGTAGGAAATGGGGAATACACCTATGGCTACGCTGGAGGAGATTTTTCTGGAGGCTCTTGCTATCGGCGGAGCGCTGGGTGTTGCCCTGGGAGATTGGAGAAGCGGCGCCTGCTTGGGAGCTAAGTCTGCAGATGCCTCTGCTTTTCCTGAGCGCGATCTATCGCTGGCCATAGCCGGCAACTCGGAAGTGCTGCGCAGCAAACTCAGGGTTGCAGAGGCTCTGAACCAGCGGTTACAGGAGATCATTATAGTTTCCCAAGAACAGTATCATTTGATCCGTTTAGTCAACAGCCGCGGGCTGTTCATCTACCTGGCCTTGGATCTAGAAAAGGCCAACTTGGCCTTGGCTCGTATCAAGTTGGAGCAGCTTGCAGAGCAGTTGGGCCAGTTGCCGCTCAAAACTTCAAGGATAATCTAAAAGCTTTTCTCTCCGTAAGCCCCTGGCTGAAGAAATCCAGGATGCTCAGCCCTCTAGATTTAAAGTTTAAAGATATTGTTAACCCTCCTGGGTGCGTGTTAAGCTTTGCAGAAGAGCAGGAGGGCTTTAGGCTGTGCAAAACATTCAGAATGCTCTAGTGAAAGCCTTTCCATCGACGGAGTCTTGGGAGCTGCTTTTGCAGACTGGAGAAGAGGTGAATGCTTAGCCTATCAACTCAGCACGGACGCCAGTGGTTTTTCGCAGGCTGAAATGATGTTGCTGGTAGCCAGCAGCTCAGAAGTGATTAGAAACAAAGCTACGCAAAGTGAAAAATCTGGGGAAAAAATTGCGGAAATAATTTTCGTTTACGAAGAGTTCTTTTACATCATCCGAGTGGCTAACGCCATAACTGGCCTGTTCTTCCTTCTAGTTTTAGAACAAGACAAGGCCAACCTAGCCCATGCTCGCCTGAAGCTTGCTCAAATAGCCTCTGAGAAAAAACTAGGCCCATTGTCTGCTCAGAAGCCCGCTTGCTGCCCAAACCCTCAATGCGGAACCGGGGACTTGAACCCCGATGGCATTGCTGCCACTAGAACCTGAATCTAGCGCGTCTACCATTCCGCCAGTTCCGCAGGGATCTATAAGTCTGCCCAAGAAAAGGGATCCCTGTCAAGGGCAGAGGCAGGTTCTGCAAAGGGATCCTACTCTTATGCTAAGCTCGGCTGCGCACGCAATGGATCCAGAGCGCTAACTTTGGCGGCTTTTACTTTTGTTTGCGAGGGCACCTGCCCCAACACGCAGGCGCGGGCGGGATATTTCATCACCCCCCACGGCGAAATTCCCACCCCTTGCTTCATGCCGGTGGGAACTCTGGCCAACGTGAAGACCCTCACCCCTGCCCAGCTTAAGGAAACCGGTGCCCCCATCCTTCTCTGCAACACCTACCACCTCCACCTGCAGCCTGGCGAGAGCATCATCCAAGAAGCAGGGGGGCTACACCACTTTATGGGCTGGCCGGGCCCCATCCTCACCGACTCGGGGGGTTTCCAGGTCTTCAGCCTCAGCGCCATTCGCAAAATTGACGAGGAAGGGGTGACCTTCCGCTCCCCCTACGACGGGCGTCTGGTTCGCTTTACCCCTGAGCTTGCCATTCAAATCCAAAATGCCTTGGGCGCGGACATCATCATGGCTTTTGATGAGTGTCCCCCCTACCCTGCTAGTCCAGAAGCGGTAGCTGCAGCGGTGCGGCGAACCAATCAGTGGCTGAAGCGCTGTGTAGAGGCCCATCGCCGTTCAGATCAAGCCTTGTTTGGCATTGTCCAGGGAGGGGTTTACCCAGAGCTGCGCCACCAGGCGGTGGAAGAGGTCTGTCGGTTGGATCTGCCGGGGTATGCCATTGGCGGGGTGAGTGTAGGAGAGCCAGTGGAGCTGATGCACGCGGTGGTACGACAAACAGCTCCTCTGTTGCCGGCGGATCGCCCCCGTTATCTTATGGGGGTAGGCACCTATGCCGAGATGCGGGCGGCAGTGGCTGCTGGAGTGGATTTGTTTGACTGCGTGATCCCCACCCGTTATGCTCGCCATGGTACGGTAATCAGCCGGGGCAAACGCTGGAACATCAAGAATGCCGAACACCGCCGCAGCCTAGATCCCATTGATCCCGACTGTCCCTGCTACACCTGCCGCCACTTTAGCCGCGCCTACCTGTGTCACCTCATCCGCGCAGGGGAGCTTCTGGGCTACACTCTGCTTTCTATCCACAACATCACTGAGCTAGTGCGCTACATGCAGAAAATGCGCCAGGCCATCCTGGAAGGTAAGTTTCATGAGAACTGGGATCCGTGGCGCGAGGGCTGAGCCTCCTCGGAAAGCTTCGTCAATATCAGTAAATGTTCGTGGGTTAGGCTTCCTAATCGCTACAATGAGCGAAGAACCTAGTCTTAACCTCGGAGAGGAGCATGGCTATTCGCACCCTGCAAAGTGTAATTGAGCAGCATATTCCTGGGCTCCCTGGCCTCATCGCCGTCTTGGTAGGGCGGGTCACGGATGGCAAAACGGTAGCCAAAGTAACTTACGCCCGCGATGCCCAGGAAGAACAGGCGCTGGAACTTTTGGGCACCTACGCCAGCGATTTGCTCCAAGCCAACAACCGCCTTTGCCAAACGGTCAGCCCTGAGGAGGAGACGGATTACCTCACAACGGGCTCATCTCATGTGCGGGTGATCCTGAAGTCTTTCCCCAAAAGTCACTACTTTGTTTTGTTTTTGACCCGCTCCATCACCGACCTCAAAGCAATTTCAGAGCGGATCAAAGCTATCCTCATCGACGGCAAACCGCTGCTGCCTCCTGTTCAAGACGGCACCCTATCCACTGCTCAGGCTTTGATTAGCTACGCCAAGCGCTACGCTCCGGATCCCAACTTTGTCATGCTGCGCTTGTCCCTAAAAACGGGCATTGACCGCATCCGCCTAGAAAAAGGCACCCTAAACCCCCAGGAGCTCCGCATTCTCCACAAAGCGGTATCTGAGGTATTGGGGGTAGAGCGCTTGCCTATTGCCTTGCCTAGCTAAAGGCTAAGGTTGTAGAAGTCGTCAACTGTTGCCCCTTCCTATCGCCTCGAGCTCAAGCCACCTATGTTGGAGCATCTACGCCTTGACCGCGAGCGCAAGCTCATTTCTCTCTTTGGCGAGCCGGTGATTTTCCACTGCCACCACTACAACCTATTCCTGCAGCAGACCATTGAGGATCCCGACTGGATTGACGGGGTGAGCATCCTGCGCAAGGCAGCTCAGGAGATCTTCTACAGCTTGCTCCAAGGTGCTTTTAAGACTTTGGGAGTGCAGCAGGCAGCAGAGCGGCTGGCGGTGGCATCCCAGGTGTTCAGCTTTCTCGGCTTGGGGCGACTGGAGCTGCAGGCCAGCCCCAGCGGCGGCGAAGCCCAGCTCACCCACTCCCACTACGCAGAAGGCTGGCTGAGCAAGTACGGGGATCAGCTCAACCGCACCCGCCCTATCGACCACTTGGCCGTGGGCTATGTGGCAGCGGCGCTGGATGCCACTTTTGCCGAGCTGGGCAGCTACACGGCAGAGGAAACGGAGTGCATGGCGGTTACGCGCAAGGATTGCTGCGTGATCCAGGCTACTCGGCTGTCGCGGCCTCAATCTTTGATCCCTAGCCCCGGCATGGGCAAGCTCATCGAACGTCCCGCCGATCTGCCCAAGCCGATAACAGCAGTGGACTACGACGCAGTCAACGAGGCCTTATGGAGCTTGCCTTTAGCTGGGGATGAACGAGGCCAGATTCGCGCCTTTAACGTGCTGCTCACGCGCATGCCCGCCAACTACTACAACCGCATCCAGTACCGCTTTTTGGAAGAGCTGAAAGCAGTGCAACCCGGTCTGCAGCAGGTGGCAGAGGATCTGATCCGCGAATCGGGCCATGTCTGTATGTTCTACACCTTTGGCAACCTCATGGAGTCGCTGGAGTGGGAGACTCTTGTGGGGCCAATGCTGGAAAAGGATACCGACTGGATCCACGGGGCCTATGCCGTAGCCAGCAGTTTGGGCTGGGGGCGCTGGCAGGCGCTGGAGGTGGTGAGCAATCATTCCTGCCGGGTAGCGATTGACGGCAACTACGAGACCAACTACTTTTTGGCTTCCCACCCACGGGCAGATTATCCGACCTGCTATTTTGCCCAAGGGGCGGTGCCGGCGCTGATGAATCTGGTCTACAACGGCAACATTCAGCAGAAGCCGATTCTGGATCAAGTCTTCTACAACCGCCTCTTCCAGCGAGGTGGGCTGTTTTGCGGGAAGGAGACCAAAGCCAGAGAGAAAGGGGATCCCTGGTGTGAGTTCTACGCTGAGCGGATTTAGGGATCCATGCAGGTGCGCATCCTCAGGCGGCGGGAGTGTGGAACGGGCTGGGCCACAGACCTGCTGCTGCCGCGCTGCCTGAGCTGGCCGGAGGTGGAAGAGCTGGCCCGGGAGATAGGGGCCACCTGCCGCTGCTTTCAAAAGCAACTGGTGTGGTTGGATCTGCCGGCAGGACGGATTACGGCTTCTTTGCGGGTGCCTCGCCTAACTTTGCGGCTCTACGACGCCGCTGTTGAGGCCCAGATCCTAAACCACTTGCAGCAGTTGGTGAAGTCGGTTGATCCTAAGATCCAGGGGCCATAGCAAGCCCTCTACAGTACTCTCTCGATACAGCTTGTTAAAGAATTAAGGGGTATAGAACGTAATCCCGGCGCCTAGACAGGTACAGCCTTTTAATTTAAAATAGGGTACAGGTATTCAAGAGGAAGGAGAGAAAGGAATGCCGACTCATTCTTTGGATTTGCGGCAAAGAGTTGTAGCAGCCTATCAGGCAGGTAACACCTCCATCCGCCAGGTAGCTAAACGCTTCATGGTGACCAAAAGAACAGTACACCGCTGGGTGCGTCAGTACCAACAAACTCAAGATTTAGCTCCTAAGAAAGCAGGCACCAAGCGAGTGGGCATTTTGGAACAACATCGGCAGGAAGTGATGGCAATTATTACAGAACACCCAGACTTCTACCTGTGGCAGTATCAAGAACTGTTGCGCGAGCGCTTAGGAATCAATGTAAGCATCGTCACGATACATAATTTCTTGAAAAAGCAAGGAATGGCTCTAAAAAAAAGACCTACCGCAGTGCAAAAGTCAAATAAGAGGAGGTGCAAAGGGAACGACTAGCTTATAGTTAAGAAGTCAGGAATATTCCAGCAGAGGATTTGATTGCCATCGACCAGACGGCAGTCTGGGAGGGAATGGAGCGGAGAGTATCTCGGAGTTTACGTGGTCAACGGGCTTATCATTATCGTCAGAGATACAAGGGTGAAAAGTATACAGTTATTGGAGCTATTTCCTTGAGAGGTGTAGTTGGCTGTCGTGTCATCAAGGGTGGGATGAAGAAAGGAGATTTTTTGGAGTTTTTGAGAAGCGAGCTATGTCTGAAGCTAGATGCGAGGAAGGTTGTGATTATGGACAATTTAAATATCCACAAGAGTCGGGAAGTTGAGGAATTGATTAGGGGGACAGGAGCACGAATCCTATACCTGCCTGTGTATGCGCCGGAGTTGAATCCCATTGAGATGATGTGGTCGGTGTTGAAGCATTTTATTCGGCAGCTTTGCAGAATTGGGAAATATAGCATGGAGCAGATAGTGAAGACTTCTTTACTACTGATCAATCCATCCTCCTTCCGAAGTTGGTTTGCTAAGTGCTGCTATTGTACCCCTTGAGCCCTTAACAGGCTGTACTCAATAAAGCAACGGAAAAGCAACGGAGAGGGTGGGATTCGAACCGACGGTGGCGTGAACCACGGCAGTTTTCAAGACTGCTTCCTTAAACCGCTCGGACACCTCTCCAATTCTCTGGGATCCCCAAACCCTATTTATGCTACGCAATTGGCTTCAGGCTGTGCAATTGTACTCCGCACCGAGTAGCGCGATGGGCGAGAAAGCAGACCCTGCCATGGTTTAGCATAGCAACGCTCGCCTTGGCCCAGGCCGCCCCAGCAGGGATCCCTCAGTCTGCAACTGCTGCTATGCTACGGGACAGGTTAGCGGATCCCTTGTCGCTATGCCCTCGCGTCGTTCCAAGTCGGTTTCAGATTCCAGGCCAGAGATAGGAGGGGGGCGTCTTTTAGCCCTGAAAAATCAGATCGAGGCAATCCTCTACCTGAAGGGACAGCCGTTGGCCCTATCGACGCTGGCCCAGTTGGCCCACTGCAGCCGCGAGGAGGCCTACGATGCGCTGTTGGAGCTGATGGAAGACTACGCCCACCGCGATTCTGCCCTAGAGGTGCTGCAGGTGGAGGAGGGGTTTGCTCTGCAGTTGCGGGAGCCTTTTCTGGAGCTGGCCAACCAGCTCTTGCCCCCTGAAATCGGGGTGGGCGCCACCCGTACCTTGGCAACCATCGTTCTACGTGGCCCCCTCTCGCAAGCTGACTTGGTGGAGTTGCGCGGTCAGGGCGCTTACCAACACGTGGCAGAGCTGGTGGAAAAGGGCTTTGTGACCCGCTATCGCAAAGAAGGCAGCCGCTCCCCCTGGTTGCGGGTGACGGATAAGTTCCATCGCTACTTTACAGTGGAGAGGCTGGCCGAAACAGCAGCAGCTTCCTTCCCCGAAGCCTAAACTTGCCGCCCAACTCGATCCCAACCCCACCGGCGATCGTTCTCTCCCAGAAGAGGAGGTTTCGCCTAGGCCAGCGCAGCGCCCTCCGAAACCGTCTTAGGCGGGTTTAAAGAACCATAAAGTCAAGGATCCCCTCGGCGGGGATCCAGAGAAAGGAATCACGGCTTCGGCGGAGAAGGGATCCCTTCCTGCCAAGGGGGGTGGACTTACTTATTGGGCTGAGGGGTGAGCCGCAGGTAGGGCTTGAGCTCCTTGTAACCTTTCGGGAACTTTTCTTTTAGCACTTCAGGATCCTGCAGCGAAGGCGGGATAATGACGTCGTCGCCATCTTTCCAGTCGGCAGGGGTGACGACGCTGTACTTATCCGTCAACTGCAGAGCGTCGATGGCCCGCAAAAGCTCGTCGAAGTTGCGGCCCGTGCTGGCCGGATACGTAAGGATGAGGCGGATTTTCTTGTTGGGATCGATAACGAAAACCGAGCGCACCGTCAAGGGCAGCCCTTCTTGGTTAAGGTTGGTTTGATCCAACATGCCGTAGAGCTGCGAGACCTTGCGGTCTACATCTGCCAAGATGGGGTAGTTCACGATAGCGTTCTGGGTTTCCTCGATGTCTTTCACCCAGCCCAGGTGGGAGTCCACATCGTCCACGCTGAGGGCCAGCACCTTCACCCCCCGCTTTTCAAATTCGGGCATCAGCTTGGCAACGGTGCCCAGTTCGGTGGTGCAGACCGGCGTGTAGTCGGCAGGGTGGGAAAACAACACTACCCAGCTATCCCCGGCCCAGGAGTAGAAGTCAATTTCGCCGTGGGTGGACTTTTGCGTAAAATTGGGAGCTGTATCGCCAAGTCGGAGAGCCATACGCTCTTTCTCCTCAGTAAAGAGTTCAGTCCGGTGAGGCCGGGATCCGGATCCTTGCCATCGATCGATCTACAGTCTATTCTGCCACAAAAACTCCACTTTTCCGAGCGGATTTTAGGATATTTTAAGGTGTTGCCAACTTGCCGGCTAGGGGGAGTGCCCTTTCCCGACGTAAACGATTGTTGCGGGGGAATTAATATTCTGTAAGTTCTTTACAGGCTGCAACGGCGACGTGCTAAGGGTATTGCAGGTAACAGAATCTAGCTTCTCGGGCGAGGCCGTGGGATCGATGGGAAGTGCAGAAACAGCTACAACTTGCAGCTTGGCCACCCTGTGGGCCCAAAAATATGTAGACAAGCTACGGGCGCAGGCGGCCTTGGGCGAGCTGCCGGGCGCCCAACTGGCCGACAAAGTGAAGGGATCCCTGCGCTTTGCCAGCTCCCAGGCCTGGGCCAAGACAGAGCGGCTCTTGGCTGCTGAAATACCCAAGCAGCGGCTGGATCCGGACTTGATCGATCCCTGGCAAATTGCCGAGGATTCTCGGGATTTATTTGAGGCGGCAGCGGAAAGTTGTGGGGAGGGCCTCTCGCCGGCTCGCTTTTCGGTGCAGATCGCGCCGCTCTGTGGCCGGCTGAGGGCCCGCTACAGCGAACGGGATCCGCGGGTGCTGGGCTTTTTAAGTATGCAATTCCACTACACGGGGCAAATGGTCTTGCAAGCCCTATCCCCTCAAGAGCGCGGCCTCTTCCACCCCTACTTGAAGGTCATGGACGACCACCTCTACATGCCCCTCCAGAGGATGTACGAGGGTGCCGCCGCCCATGCAGGCGATACCTTTTCCGCCCCCCTGGCTGCCGTGCAAGAGCTCTTGCCTCTGGTTACCAGCGTGGCAGAGTCCATCTGTGCTGAGGTGGCGCAGCGTTTCCCAGGCTATCGCTGCGAAAGCGGCCCCTTGACGGATCTGGAGGTGCGGATTTCCAGCATCCGCGATGTGGAGATGTTCCAGGTGTACTTGGGCCTCTGCGTCCTGGAAGGCAGTGTGGCGGCTGTCCAACAAGAGCTGTTTCCCCTGTGTGTGATGCTCTACCCTCCTTTGAAGGTGGAGTGGAAGCTGGTGCGGCAGATGCTGGAGCTTTTGGATGAGGCGCTGCGCTTTCAGCTCACCCCGGCCAGCTACACCGTCCTGCTGCCTTATCTGCGAGCCGTGCAGAGCATGTTCTCGCTGGAGGTTTTCCCCGAAAGCGACCCCATCTGGAGCCATCATCCTGACGTGATGCGCTTTATGGGAACGGCGCAGAACCTGTTGCAAGAACTGATGGGTCAAGGAGCTATCTGAAAACCCGCCGGCAGCCCCATTCCCATCCCACTTCTTTACTAAGAGAGGACTAAGAGAGGTTGGTGAGGGCACCCTGCTGCTTCGAGCTCAGGTAGAGCAACTGCGTTGGGTAGGCAAATTCGATTCCCTGTTCCTGAAAAGTTCGCTTCAGAGCCAAGTTGATGCGCTCCTGAACATCCATGTAGAGGTTGTAGTCTGGGCTGAGCACGTAGTAAACCACTTCGTAATTGAGGCTGAAATCTCCGTAGGCGGCGAAGTGGGCGCGGTCAAATTGGGCGTTGGGCTCGGCTTCGATAATTTGTCTCACCAAGGTTGGAATGGCCTGCAGCTTTTCGGGGGGAGTTTCGTAAACAACGCCAAAGCCAAAAACCACCCGCCGCCGCTGCATACGTTTGTAGTTGCGAATTCGGGATCCGGTGATATCGGTATTGGCCATCACGATCTGCTCTCCGCCCAAGCTGCGTAGGCGCGTGGTTTTGATGCCGATGTACTCTACGGATCCCATAAAATCGCCCAAAATTATAAAATCCCCAATCTCGAAAGGCCGATCCATCAAAATAGAGATATAGGCAAACAGATCCTGTAAGACTCCTTGCGCCGCCAAAGCAATGGCTATACCGCCAATGCCCAAGCTGGCCACCAGTGCTGCCACATCAAAACCCAGATTTTCCAGCAGAAACAAGATACCGATAAGGGTAAACACCACCCGGATCAGAGGGGAGAGCAACAGCAAGCTTTGCTCGGTGGTGGCATCGCCTTTTTTGCGCATCAGGTAAATGCGCAGAGCATACTCTACACTGGCGCTGAGGAGATTGATGCCCAAGTAGGTGCCAACGACAGTGGCCAGGATGTCCAGAGTTTGCCGCAGGACGGTGGCCAAATTTAGGCTGCTCAAACAGACGTAAATCAGAGCCAGGTAGAGCAAAGGGATCAGGTAGCGCTCTACTAGTTGAATAGGAGTATTGCCGGGGATCCCGCTGAGTTTAGAGAACCAACCTGCCAAGGTTCGGAGAACCAAGCCCCGCAACACAGTGCGGATGGCGAAGATCCCGACTACAAAGATGAAAAATACCAGCAGGTAGTTCCAAAGGGGGTTGCCCAGCAGTTGGAAGCTGAGAATCTCCTGAAGCATGGCCTTGAAAACCGCCTTCTTCGGTCAACCAACAGCGAATAAAAGCAGCGGGAAAGCCCAGGGCAAAAGAGTCGCCTGGATTTGCTGCTTCTGTAACCAGTACCCTCTGGGTCTTAGCTAACAAAACAGGGACATCATAACACTGTGTTTATCGCTACTTAGCCGGCTGCTTGGAGAAAGGATGCTCGGGATCCACCAGCTCGGCCACAAATTGGTGCAGGATGGGCAGGTAGCGCTCCCCGGCCACTTGTAGCAAATTGTTGGGATCGGCTCCCTCGATGGGCACCAAACGCTTGGGATCCCGTGCCGCTTGGTAAAGGGCTTCGGCATGCCAGAAGGGGATCAAGCGATCCTGGGTGCCGTGCAAAATCAGCAGTGGGCAGTTGATCTGGGCGATGCGGCTGAGGTTGTCGAAGCGATCAAAAGGCAGCAGCGGGATGCGGGTCAAGACGCGAAAAGCAGTTACAAAGGTCGATTCCAGGATCAGACCCCCCACCGGCTTTTGGGCTGCCAAGTAAACCGAGGGCCCGCCCCCCACCGAGCGTCCGTAAACCAAAATCCGCTCCGGCGGGATCCCCTGCTCCACCAGATAGGCGTAGGCGGCCTCAATGTCCTTGTAGGCACCGGCTTCGGAAGGGATCCCTTCGCTGGTGCCGTAGCCGCGGTAGTCGTAGGCCAAGACGGCAAACCCCCCCTGCTGCAGGCCAGCCAGGCGCGGCAAGATATCTCCCAAGTCCTCGGCGTTGCCGTGGCTGTAGAGGAGGGTATAGGTGGCTTCGGGGTTGGGCAAATACACCGCCGAAATCTGCAGGCCATCGGCGGTGGTGAGCTTGAAAATGGCATCCCCATCCTGGTAGCTGGCGGGGCGAGGCAAAAAGATCAGCCGCTCCGATTGAAACCAGCCCAGCCAGAGCAGGTAGCCGTACACCCCCAGGCCAATAAGCAGCAAGGATCGCCCCACCTGCAGCCCCGGGAAGGATCCCAAAATCCAATTCAAAGGCTTTAACATCCCTCGGCTTGGCATCGAGATAATTCTCCTCACCCCCGGCCCCTCCCCCAGAGGGAGAGGGGGAATTGGTGGCGGCGACGTCGGCAACTAAGGCCTACGGCCCGCTGACGCGAAAGGCCTACGGCCCGCTGACGCGATCAGGATTCGGCTGGCAAGGCGGAACATTTCCAAAGGCAAACCCCAATCCAGTTAACCAGAGTATGGGCGACGATGGTCACCAGCAGGTTTCCCGACAGCCACACGCCCAGCCCCAGGAGGACGCCCACGGCGCTGGCCCAGACGGCATAGGGCCAACCCTGCCATCCCAGCCAATGCAAAACCCCAAACAAGAGGCCGCTCAAGAGGATCCCGCCCGTCCACCCCAAGGGACTGGCCACCAGGGATCCCATCAGCACGCCGCGAAACAGCCATTCCTCGCTCCAGCCCGGCAGCACCCCCACCCAGAAGATATCTGACCACTGCAGGGGATCCGCCACCAGGTGCAAGTAGGCGGAAGCCGCCCGGCGATAGGCCGGCCAAAGCCAGTAAGCCCCGCAGCTGAGCAGCGCCACCCCCAGCCCCAGCGCCGTTCCCCAGGCAACGGCCAGCGGATCCCAACGGAAGGGCACGCGCAGGGATCCCAGCCAGATCCAGAGGCCGGCGATCACCGCCGCGATCAGGCTGGTCAGGCCCATCCCGATCAGGATCTGTTGGCGCGTACAGGGTTGAATCTCGGCACTCATGGGAGGGGATTTGGCTTGGCACCCTATTCCCAGGGTAGAGCGAATCTCGACAAGGACGGCTGCCTGAATCCACACTGGCAGCGGGGAACACTCCAAGCTCTGAAGGGCGGGGCCTAGGCCGCCATTGTCTCGGTCAACAGGGTAGGAGCTCTCAACTCCCCGCTGCTTGCCAGTGGAGGTGCTGCCTCAACAACTGGGCGTGCTGGGCCGATCGCTCCACCCAAACGGCCACTTGGTCAGGGCCGAGGGCCGGCCCATCGGCATAGCAGGCCAACCAAGCCCGGTGCAAAGCTTCCGGATCCTCTGGGATCGCCTCGAGATCCCAGCCGGGCATGCCCAATTCCTCAAGCAGCGTTGTCACCTTGGGATCGTAGCTGAGGCCAAAGCAGGCACAGCCCTCGGCTGCCGCCATCACCAGGCCGTGGTAGCGCATCACAATTGCCAATTTCACCCCCCGAAAGACCCCCTTTAAAAGATAGGGATCCCGAATTTCCAACACCTGGCTGTGGCCGGGCAAGCGCTGTTGCAGCCGTTGCGCCAAGCGGTAGTCTGGCCCCAGGTCGGGGGATCCAGGCGGAGCCAGTTGGAAGGGCAGCAAAAGCAGATAAGCTCCGGTGGCAGCCTGGAGGCGTCTCAGGCCCTCAGCCAAAATCTCCAATCGCGCTGGAGTGAGCTGGGGATGCTGCCGCAAGACCACGGCAATGCGGGGCTGAGGCCATCTTTCCCACTCCGGCAGGGTTTTGGAGGGCAGGCCCCAAACCGGATCCGGGGCCACCTGATGGGGGATCCCCCAGGCTCGCAGCCATTGAGAAGCAACGGCGTCGCGCACGCTGATGGCTGTACAACCTGCTAGAGCGCGGCGGGCCAGCTCGCGGATCCAGCCCCGCTGCAACGGCCCGATCCCCTGGGCCCAGGCCAAGGTTTTCAGCCCCCGCCGCTGGGCCCAGAGCATCAGTCCCAGGTAGTAGAGGGGGCTGCGCCAACTGGTGCGATCCTGCAGCAGGCTGCCCCCACCCCAGATAAAAGCTTGAGACTGCCTCAGATAGCGCCGCAAAGCCCAGCCATCGAAGCGCGGGCAGGCCAGTACCCCATAGGTGGCAGCCGTTTCCGCGGGGCGAGGAGAGAGCACCACCGGCTGTACAGGGCCGGACAACTGCTGGAGTTGCCGCAGTAGGGCCAGCAACAACGCCTCGTCGCCGGCATTGCCGTAGCCGTGGTAGCCACAGATCAAAACCCATGGCCCCTGCATCGAGCCGATTTGCTCAGGCAAGTTGCGCCGGGATCCCCAATCAGTAGCAGTCAAGGTTGGTCGAACTCGGCCCGTTGCATCGAGAACCTAATCCAGCCTACAGCTTCCTTCCGGGATCCAGAGCGCTGCCGGCGCAGACATCTCCCTTGCAGCGGAAGGTCTCAGACAGGTCTTCCTTGATGTTCTCCCCACGGCTATAGCTTGCTTCCGCGCAGCGCTCTGCCAGGGGGGTCTTTCTCAGCTTGTGGGATGGCTCCCACTTGCCGAGCTGCCCAGAGCATGCGGTTTGCATCGCAGGGGACGCCGTAACCCCAACTCCCAGACCTATGGCCCGCTTGCGGGAAGGGATGTGGAAACACCCCAGATACTTCCTCTTCTTGCCGCAGTTTCGTATCTCGGCTATTGCTCTAGCCACCTGGCAAGACGCTGCCCTGGATCTTCTGGCCCTGCCAACACTGCCAATGACAAGAGTCCTGGATATCGAGATAGCGCTTCCAGGCGCAAGATCTCAACGCGGTGGGACAGGGATCCCTTTTGCAGAAAAGTTTGCTAAGCAGTTCTAACTGAGTTTTTCGCACGTCGATAACAATCTTGCCGCCCTTCTGGGGCGAGATAGCGGCGAGGCAGCCGCCTGCCCTGCGAAACAGCATGTCGAGATCCGGGCTGGTAGGGAACTGGGGATCCCAGCAGCCAGCAGACAAAGCACTCGGAAACCCCCCACGCTCACCCGGATTTGGCCCACTCAGAGAGGGAAAGGATCCCCTGCCGGCCTAAGAAGCGCCGCCCTATAATGGGTCAGACTTGCGGTCGCTCCGCAACGCTGAAGTGACGGGGTTTTTGAGGTGACCTACGGTCGCAGACCATCGGCCCGCTGGGCTAGGAATTCGGCTTCGCAGCATCCTTACAGCCGCCCCTTTCCGGGGTATGACGAGTATGCCGACGCCGCCCGACCCGCTCGCCCCTCCTGGAGAGCTCAGGCCGCCGCCACGGTGGGCAACCTGTTGCTGGGATCCCTGCTCTTGGGATCTACAGCGACGGCTGCCGGCTTGATGGGGTTGGCCATCAGCTTCCGCAACCTGCCCGATGTGCATCAATTGCGGGACTACGTGCCGGTGGCCACCACCCACATTGTCGATATTCGCGGCGAGCCGATTGCCAGCTTGCACGGGGAAGCCAACCGGGAAGTGATCTCGCTGGAAGAGGTCTCGCCGGAGATGAAAAAAGCCCTGCTGGCCATTGAAGACAGCCACTTCTACACCCACCCCGGCATCAACCCGGTCAGTTTGGGCCGGGCGCTGCTGGGCAGTGTTGAAGGGGGGTTGGGCTCGGCAGGAGGCGGCTCCACCCTGACGATGCAACTGGTGAAGAACCTGTTTTTGAGGCCGGAGCGCACCCTCAGCCGCAAGGTGGCCGAGATTGTGCTGGCGGTGCGGCTGGAGCAAGTCTTTACCAAAGACGAGATCCTGGAGATGTACCTCAACCAGGTGTACTGGGGGCACAACCTCTACGGCATCCAGGCGGCGGCCCGCAGCTACTTCAACAAGGATGCGGCGGAACTGAACTTGGCGGAAGCAGCGATGTTGGCCGGGATCCTGCCGGCCCCGGAAATCCTCAGCCCCTTTCGCAACCTGGAAGGGGCCAAGCGACGGCAGCGGCTGGTGCTGGATCGCCTGGTGGAGCTGAACTGGGTTACCCCGGAAGAGGCCCAGGCGGCACGGGAGCAAGAATTGACCTTGGGCCGCATCACCTCCTTCCAGAGCAACGCCCCGGCGGTTACCGACGCCATCGAGGCGGAGCTGCGGCGCCGCTACGGCGAACAAGCCCTACTGCAGGGAGGGCTGCGGGTGCAGGCCACCATCGACCTGCGGCTGCAACGCCTGGCAGAGCGCATTGTCAACGAAGATGGGCCCCGCATCGGAGCTGCTCGCCGGGCCGACCAGATGGCCCTGGCGGCGGTGGATCCCCGCACCGGCTATGTCAAGGCCCTGGTGGGCGGCATCAACGCCCAACGGGGCCAATTTAACCGCGCCACCCAAGCCTTTCGCCAAACGGGATCCACCTTTAAGCCCTATGTGTACTACGCGGCTCTGGCTACCGGCCGCTACGGGCCCAACAGCATCCTCTACGACACTCCCATCACCTATCCTGGCTCGCCTCCCTACAGCCCGAAAAACTACGACAACACCTTCTACGGCCCCCTCACCTTTGCCCGCGCCTTGGAGCTCTCCCGCAACGTGCCCACCGTCAAGCTGGCAGATGAAGTCGGGATCCGCAACGTCATTGCGGCAGCCCAGGCCACGGGCATCAGTGCCGAGATGTTTCCCAACTTGGCCACGGCCCTGGGCTCGGCCAGCGTCAGCCCCCTGGAAATGGCCGCCAGCTATGCGGTGTTTGCCAATGGCGGCTACCGGGTGGAGCCAACTCTCTTGGCTCAGGTGGTGGATCGCAACGGTCAGATTCTCTTCGAGGCCAAGCCCCAGCCGCAGCGGGTTTTGGATCCCTGGGCGGTGGCCACCCTCAACCAGATCCTCAAGGGGGTGGTGACCCAGGGCACGGGGACGGCGGCCCGTCTGGACGATGGGCGCCCGGTGGCCGGCAAAACCGGCACCACTTCCGATTTTCGCGACGCCTGGTTCATCGGCTATGTGCCGCAACTGTCCACCGCCATTTGGATCGGCAACGACAACAACTCCCCTATGTTGCCGGGCACGGCAGGAGGCGCCTTTGTCGCCCCCACCTGGAAGCGCTTCATGAGCGAGGCCCTGCAAGGGATCCCACCCCAAGACTTCCCCAGCCCCCAGCAATTTCTTCCCCCCCGGCCATGAGCTACAGCGAAGAGCGGCTGGCGCGCATCGAGCGCACGGTGGAGGCCAATGCCCAGGCTATCGCTCAACTGACCCGACAGAACCAAGAGGTGCTGCAAACCATTGCCGGCACCGAGGAGCGCATTGCCAGAGCCGAGGAACGCATTGCCAAAGCCGAGGAACGCATTGCTGGCGCCGAAGAACGTCTGGAGGCCGAGGTCAAACGGTGGGACGAGCGGTTTTTCCAGCTCAGCCGCGATACCCTCAACTTCACCCGCAATGTAGTGACCATCGCCGCCATCACAGCGGTTTTGATCCCCCTGCTCAGGGATGTCGCTCCCCTGCTGATCGAGCTGCTGCGGGAGGGATCCCGTTAGCTCTGGCCCCCTGCTTGGAGAGGAGGGGACGGTCTCAGCCTGCACGGAAATGGCGAGGGGATCCCAAAGCGTAATCATTCTGAGTTACACTAAGACTGCAAAGAAAGGTAACGCCGTTGTCCGATTTATCTTTGCCTTCGCTGCGTCCTTTCTTGCATTCTTTGCACAAGACACAGAGGACAGACGATTATGGCTTTTGAACTCCCGGCTCTGCCCTACCCTGCCGACGCCCTCAAGCCCTATATGTCGGCGGAAACCTTCTCCTACCACCACGGCAAGCACCACGCCGCCTACGTGGCCAACCTAAACAAGCTGATCGAAGGCACCGAGCTGGCCAATAAGTCGCTAGAAGAAATTATCAAGACCACGTTTGGGGATCCCGACAAAGTGGGCATCTTCAACAATGCCGCCCAGGTCTGGAACCACACCTTTTTCTGGGAATCCATGAAGCCAGGTGGGGGCGGCGCGCCGACGGGGCCCATCGCCGACAAGATCAACGCCGATTTTGGCGGCTACGACAAGTTTGTCGAGGCCTTCAAAACGGCGGCGGCCACCCAGTTTGGCAGCGGCTGGGCCTGGCTGGTGCTGGACAACGGCACCCTCAAGGTTACCAAAACCCCCAACGCCGAAAACCCGCTGGTGCACGGCCAAGTGCCCCTGCTCACTTTGGATGTCTGGGAGCACGCCTACTACCTGGACTACCAAAACCGGCGGCCCGACTTCATCAGCGCCTACCTGGAGCACCTAGTGAACTGGGATGCCGCCAATGCCCGGCTGGCTGCTGCCTGACTGACTCTCTTCTGGGATCCTCTGACGGGGGATCCCATCGAGGACTAGCCTTGCCCAGCTCTTTGCTAGGGGATCCTCAGGGATCCCTTTTTTTTCGGCCTAGTCCTTCCCCAAGCGTTCCCGCTCTTCGCGCAGGCGTTCCAGGAAACTGGGCGTGGGGTTTTGGGCAGGGGTGGGGGAGGCAGCAGGAGGAGCGGCCCGATT
Source organism: Synechococcus sp. JA-3-3Ab (assembly GCF_000013205.1). Lineage (NCBI taxonomy): Bacteria > Bacillati > Cyanobacteriota > Cyanophyceae > Synechococcales > Synechococcaceae > Synechococcus > Synechococcus sp. JA-3-3Ab. The sequence goes on from NC_007775.1 coordinate 2,874,888, forward strand.
GATGGGGGGAAACAAGGGTTGGTTGATGGGCTGTGGGGGGAGAGGCTTGGCTGGGACACGAGCTGGAGAAGGTGGAGCAGCGGGTGTGGGCACTGCAACCGGTCGGGGCGGGGGCGCAGCGGGGACAGGGGTGGGTGGGGGGGGCGGCGAAGTGGGCGGGGGTGCTGGGGCGGTTGCCGGTGTGGGCGTGGGTTCGGGTTGAGGAGGGTCTTGAGGGTTGTCCCGAGCCGGATCCGGATCATCTTCAAACGCTGGCTCACCCGCTGGATCCCGCAGCAGCCAGTCCAGCAGCGGCTCCGGGATGGCTTGCTGCCCATCGGTGGCAGGGGGCAGCGGAACAGCAGGCGGTCTCTCCATGCCTGTGCCCGGATCCAAGAGCAGACGCAGGCCCCAAAAAGTGCTCCCGGCAATGGCGGCCAAAAGGGCTATCCCTCCCCAGAGGGGGAGCGGCCTACCTTTGGGCTCCGGCTGGGCGCTGAGCCGATGGGCGCCTTCCTGACCATCGAGGGCTGCCAGGGTGCGCTCGGAAAAGGGCGAGGTTGTTGGAGGGGGGGTGAGGGCAGAGCCGGCGCTGCTGTCAGATTGCAGGGATCCCTCCAATTGGTCGCTGAGGAGCTTCATATTCGGGGGCCGCTGGCCGGGATCTTTAGCCAGACAAGCAAGCACCACTTCCTCCAGCGCCGGCGGGATCTCATGGGGCAACTGGGAGCGGTCGAAGGGCCGAGGCTGTTGGTAATTGTGGGCCTCGTACCAACCGGGAAAAGAATCGGTCTTCGGTTTTAGGGGGTGTTGACCGGTCAGCATGCGGTAGAGCACCACGCCGAACGAGTAGATATCGGAGCGGGGATCCAGTTCCTCGCCGCGCACCTGTTCGGGAGAGGCGTAGCGCACTGTGCCCAAAAAGCCGGTGGTTTGGGTGCCGAGGGCCAGGGAAACATCGCTGAGCAGCTTGGCAATGCCGAAATCCAGGATCTTGACCGTCTCCCCCAGGGTCTCATCTTTCAAGACAAAGAGATTGCTGGGCTTGATGTCGCGATGGATCACCCCCTTGATGAGGTGGCCATCTTGCTCGGTCTCCAAGTTGTGGGCGTAGTAGAGGCCAGCACACACCTGGCGGGCGATCTTCACCACCTGTTGCGGCGGCAGCAGCGGCTGCTTGAGCAGCAGTTCTCCCAAGCTGCGCCCCGTCAGGTATTCCATCACCAGATAGGGTTGGTTGTTCTCCAGGCCGTAATCCAGCACCTTGACAATGGCCGGGTGCTCCCCCAGCAGCGTGCTGATGCGAATTTCCTGCTGAAAGCGCTTGAGCAAGTGACGACGGGTGTTTTCATCGCCTGCCAAGTTCTGGTGCAACAGCTTCACCGCCACCGGGCGATTGAACAGGCGGGTATCCACAGCCTTGAACACCTGCCCCATGCCCCCTGCCGCAATGCTCTGAACCAGTTGATAGCGCTGACCGATCACTTTTCCAGGAGCAAGCTGGTTCATAAGCGGCCCAAGAGCATGTACCCTCCGATTTTAATGGGTGTCTCTCGAAAGTTTCTCTCGCCTCTTTGCGGGCGCCACCGCCAGGCTGTCTTCATTCCCAGCGTGTTTTTGATGTATTTTGAATGCTTGTTAAACGTCCTGTCGGAGATTGAAGACTGGACGAAGGCTGCGAGCGATGGGGAGCTATCTGGATCTGGATGAATCTGATAAACTCAGGCGGGCGCTTTGCCGAGTCTCTGCGTTGGTGTCTGTCGGGTATTTATGCGAGCTAGCTGGCTGCAAATCTCAGGGATCCCTCTGGCCACGCTCGGCCCGGTGAAAAACCCGGTGCTGGTGTTCCTGATCATCCTGACGATCATGCTGGTGGCGCCGCTGCTGTTTGAGCGGCTGCGCCTGCCGGGGATCATCGGCCTGATCTTGGCCGGCTTGGTGGTGGGGCCCTACGGCTTGGGCATCCTGCAGCGGGACGAGACCATCATCCTGCTGGGCACGGTGGGGCTGTTGTTTCTCATGTTCATGGCCGGGCTGGAGACCAGCCTGGAGGATTTAAAGCTCAACGCCGGCAAGGCCAGCATCTTCGGGGCGTTTACCTTCCTGTTGCCCATGCTCATTGGCACGGTAGCCATGCTGGCCATTGGGTATGACTTCCTGGCGGCGGTGCTGGTGGCCTCCTGCTTTGCCTCTCATACCCTGATTGGGCTGCCCATTGTCTCCAAGCTGGGGTTGATGCGCCTGCAGACGGTGACGGCAACTTTGGGGGCCACCCTCATCTCCAATGTCCTGGCCTTGTTGGTGCTGGCGGTGGTGGTGCGCGCCCACCAAGGGGAGCTGACGCCGCAATTTTGGCTGACGTTGATCCCTTCCATTGCCCTCTACACGTTTGCCACCCTGTGGGGGGTGCCTAAGCTGGGCAGTTGGTTCTTTCAACGCTTTGGTCACGACGAGGGAGCAGAGTTTACTTTCGTGATCGCCACTTTGTTTGTGGTGGCCTACGGAGCGGGGTTGATCGGCATTGAGCCGGTGGTGGGAGCCTTTCTGGCCGGGACGGCCATTACCCCCATCATCCCCCAGCTCAGCCCCCTGATGAACCGGATCCAGTTTATCGGCAACACCCTGTTTGTGCCTTTTTTCTTGATCTCGGTGGGGATGCTGATCAATCCCGGCATTCTCTTGGGGGAGCCGCGCACGCTGCTGGTGGGCGGAGTGATGATCGCAGCAGAGGTGGTGAGCAAGTTTCTGGCCGCTTGGATCCCGGCCCAACTGTTTGGCTGGCGCTTTGCCAGCACGATGATCATGTTCGGTTTGTCGATGGCGCAGGCAGCGGCTACTTTGGCGGCGATCACGGTGGCCTTTAACGTGGAGTTGGTGGATGAGCTGACGGTGAACGGCACCATCGCCATGATCCTGGTTACCTGCATTGCCTCGCCTTGGATCGTGGCCCGCTGGGGCGAGCAACTCCAGCCTGCGGAGGTGGCGGCAGAAGCCGGCGACTTGCCCAAACCGGCCTGGGGATCCCGCGTCTTGGTGCCGGTGGCCAACCCCGATACCGAAAGCAACCTGCTGCGGTTGGCGTTGATTTTGGCCAAAAAAGATGGGGGAACGCTGCTGCCGCTGCACGTCTTGTCTGACCGCGCCGGGATCTCGCCGGCAGCTTTGGCCCGGCAAGAGCAATTGTTGACCTTTGCCGAAGCTCTGGCCCACAGCGCCGTGGCCCGAGTGGAAGCCATTCGCCGGGTGGATGACTCGGTGGAAAAAGGGATCATTCGCTCGGCGGCGGAACGGCAGGCAACCTTGGTGATCCTGGGCTGGAAGGGCTACTCCACCTATGCGGAGAACTTTTTCGGCAGCATCATCGACGCGGTGGTGCGGCAGGTGGGGATCCCAGTCTTGATCACGCGGTTTCCGGTACCCATCGAGACGGCGCGCCGCATCCTCTTGGTTGCACCGGAGCTGGAGGTCTCTCCCGGATCCCTGCAGCAGACCATTGGGCTGGCGCAAACGCTGGCCGGCGAATTGAAAGCAGGTTTGCAGATCCTGCTGGTGCAAACCCGACCTGGGCGGAAAAGCTCCCCAGCCTTGCCGGCAGAAAGCTATGCCCACTTGCCGGTTCAGCGGGTGCAGGGGGGGGTGGTGGCGGAAGCCTTCAAAGCGCTGCAGCCAGGAGATGTGTTGGTATTGGTTCCCAGCGAAACCGGCAACCGGTCGCGTCTGGGCCGAGAGCCGGAGACCATCGCCCGCAACCGACCCAGCCTTCCCATCATCGTGGTGCATTTGCCACGGGATTCAGCTCATCCCTTGCGCCAAGGAGATGGGGTTCTGGCGGCCGCAGAGCCCACTTGACAGGGATGGCATTGGGGTGTTGTCTGGCGGACTGGAGCTCTTGTCTCAACGACGCCCCGGCTCCCCTGGTAAACTGGGATACCCCAGGTTCGGAGCAGTCGTGAGCCAGAAGGGAGGCCCAGAGCCATAGACTATCTTGATTGAGGAAGTGGGGATGGTACCCTACGGAGCACAGGAGCATGACTCTAGTCAATAATAAGCTCAACTATACTGAAAATGATGTATAATATGTTCAGTACGGATTACTACCAGTTGATCTTTCTGTTTACTTTCGAGTCTGCCAACATGGTAGCCAAAGCAAAGCAGAAAATTGGTAGTAAGACGACACGGAAACTGCGCTTTGGGTATTCTACTCAAAGCTTTGCGGGATACCGCCATTCTGGTTGGAAACAAACAGAATGCTATCGCTGCATAGTTGAACAGTGATGTTCAGCAGTGTTCAGCGTAAATGTATCAGTATGGTTGCCTATTTGCTAGAAGTCGGCTGTGAAGAGCTCCCAGCCAGTTTTGTGGATTCGGCTCTGGAGCAGTGGCGAACCGGGATCCCGGCCTCTTTGGCGGAGGCCCATTTGCAAGCGGAGCAGATGCAGCTTTTCGGTACGCCGCGCCGCCTGTCGGTTCTGTTGCAGGGGTTGCCCACCCAGCAGCCGGATCGCACTTTGGAGGTGAAGGGGCCGCCAGTGCAGGTGGCCTACCAAGATGGCCGGCTCACCCCCGCCGGGGAAAAATTTGCCCAAAAACAAGGGGTGGATCCCGGCAGCCTGGAAATCCGGCAAGTGGGCAAGGGATCCTTTGTCTTTGCCGTGCAGCGGGTGCGGGGCCGACCGACGGCGGCGGTGCTCCAGGAATTGGCGCCCACCTGGATCACCAGCTTGAGCGGCGAACGGCTGATGCGCTGGGGCTATGGAGACCTGAAGTTTCCCCGTCCCATCCGCTGGCTGGTTTCCCTTTGGGAGGATCAGGTGTTGCCTTTGCTCTGGCCTACCTCCGAGGGAAATCCTTTGCCGGGCCTGGTGGCGGGGCGGGTGAGCCGGGGGCACCGCGTTTTGGGATCCCAGCAGGTTGTCCTGGAGCGGGCCGAGAGCTACGTTCAGCAAATGCAAGAGGCGGGGGTCAGCCCCGATCCAACAGCGCGAGAGGCATACATTCAGGCTGAGGTGACCAAGCTGGCCAGGCAAGTGAATGGGGAAGCGCAGATCCCTGCTCCTTTGCTGCGGGAGGTGGTGCACTTGGTGGAGTGGCCGACGGCGGTTTTGGGGCGCTTTGAGCCAGAGTTTTTGCGCTTGCCCCCTGCGGTGATCGAGACGGTGATGATCACTCACCAGCGCTATTTCCCAGTACGGGATGGCCGGGATCCCAGAAAATTGCTGCCCTATTTCATCACCATCTCCAACGGCGACCCCCGGCAATCGGAGCGGATCGGGGCAGGCAACAGCCGGGTGGTGCGGGCACGCCTGGCCGATGCCCGCTTTTTCTACGAAGAGGATCGGCGGATCCCCTTGGCGCAGCGGGTGGAACGCCTGCAGGCGGTTACTTTTGCCGAAGGGCTGGGATCCATGCGGGACAAGGTGGAGCGCATCCGCCACATCAGCCGCCTCATTGCCGCTGCCCTGAACTTGGATCCCCAGGAGCAGGCGCTGGTGGATCGCACGGCTTACCTGTGCAAGGCAGATTTGGTTACCCAAATGGTGTACGAGTTCCCAGAGCTGCAGGGGATCATGGGCGCCGAGTACGCCCGCCAGGACGGCGAGCCTGAAGCCGTGGCAGAGGGGATCGAACAACACTACTGGCCCCTGGGGGCAGGGGAGGCCTTGCCCGCCTCTTTAACCGGACGGGTGGTGGGCTGGGCGGATCGCCTCGATACCCTGGTGGGCATGTTTCGCTTGGGGCAGATCCCTACTGGTTCTTCGGATCGCTTTGCCCTGCGGCGGGCCGCCAACAGCCTGGTGTTGATTGCCTGGGATGCCGGCTGGACCTTTGACTTCAACTCCCTGTTGCAGAGGGTGGTGCAGGACTACGCGGCAGGCGACGAGAAGACCTTGAAGGCTTTGCAGGAGTTTTTGCTGCAGCGGCTGCAAATCCTTCTGCAGGAGGAAAAGCGGATTGATTACGACCTGGTCAGGGCAGTGGTTGGGGATCCAGAAGCGCTGCAAGAGGGGGAGCCAGCAAAGTCCGACCTCCCTCGGCGAGCCTTAGCCAACCTGCCCCTCACCCTGCTGCGGGCTGAGTACCTGCAACACCTGCGAGCCACCGGGGAATTGGCGGATCTCTACCCCACCCTCAATCGCTGTGCCCGCCTGGCCGCCCAGGGAGACTTGGACAGCGCCGTGCTGGATCCGGCAGCGGCTGTGGATGCCGACCTGTTGCAGGAGGCGGCAGAACGGGAGCTGTACGAGGCTTGCCAGAGGGTTTACCGCCTGGGGGTGGAGCCAGCCCTCCAAGGAGACTTTACCCCACTGGTGGAGGGCCTGCAGGCAGCAGCCCCCGCAGTGGATCGTTTTTTCGAGGCGGTTTTGGTCATGGATCCGGATCCCAGGCTGCGGGCCAACCGGCTGAACCTGTTGGGGGTATTGCGCAACCAGTCCCGTTTGCTGGGAGATATGGGAGCTGTGGTCATGGCAGGAGAGGCTGCGCCAGCAAAGAGCCACTAAGGAACCAGTAACTGGGCGCAATCATCCTTGGGGGCGGGAGATTCATCCAAGAAAGCTTAAGCATTGCTGCAAGGCCCGCTGCACTGAGCCCAGGTAGCCCTCTCCAAACAAGTTGAGATGGTTGAGCCAGTGGTAGAGCTGGTAGAGGGGCTTGCGCTGGCAATACCCCTCGTCCAGGGGATAGGCCTCTTGATAAGCCCGGTAGAACTCTGCCGGGAAGCCGCCAAAAAGCTCGGTCATCGCCAAATCCGTCTCCCGATCCCCGTAGTAGGTGGCTGGGTCAAAAATCACCGGCGAGCCGTCGGGCAAGGCGCCGTAGTTGCCGCCCCAGAGATCCCCGTGCAGCAGAGACGGGACGGGTCGGTAGTCCAGAAAGAAAGTCTCTAGCTCCGCCATTACCCGCTCGGCTTGCGCCACCCACGCGCCGCGGTAACCCCGCTGACAAGCCAGCTTGACCTGGTAGAGCAGTCGCTGTTCCCGGTAGAAGTCCAGCCAGTTCTGTCGCCAACTGTTGATCTGCGGCGTCGAGCCGATGGTGTTGTTGCGATCCCAGCCGTAGTGGCCGTTGGGGGAGAGCGTGCGGTGTAACTGGGCCAACTGGGATCCCAGCAGACTCCCCGTTTGGGGGCGGGGCGAGGTCAGCTCCAGATATTCCAACACCAGGTAGGCTTGCCCACCGACGGATCCCCAGGCCATCGGCTGCGGCACCCGCACAGCCTTGGCTGCCGCCAAAGTTTGCAGGCCTGCCGCTTCCGCCGCAAACATCTCCAGCGCTCCCTCTCCTCCCCGTGCCACTTTAACAAAGTAGTCCCTAGTTTCCTGGGCAGAAAAAGCTTGGAGCGCACAGGAGAGCCGGTAGGCAGCGTTGATGCTGCCCCCGCCCACAGGACGGTAGTGTAGAGGACGCAAGGGATCCCCTGTGATTTCAGAAAGGTGCTGAGCGACAGCCTGCCAAAAGTTCTGCATCAGTACCCTATTTTCCTTCCGTGGGCGTCGCTGCCTCAGGATCTAAAACAGCTCCTGCCCCGTAGGAGTCGATGTCAACCGCTTGGGATCCCCCCACCGCCAACAGCTCCATCAGGGATCCCAGCCGCCACCAGATCAATCCTGCTGTGCTGAAGACAAGGATCCCGCCCACCAGAGCAGCCAAGCCCAAAGATAGGCCAAACACGTTCAAACAGGCAGCCACAAAGCCGAAGGTAAACACACAGCAGAGAGTATAGGTGAGGATCACCCCCGGCGTGCGGTAGCGAATCTGCCCCTGGCTCTCTCGGTTCTGCTGCCAAAGAGCTACCTGGTACTCCAACTTGTCTTTAAAGATGATGCCGAAAATAACCGCGAAGAAGCTGAGCAGGGCAATGGCCGAGTAGATAGGGGGGTTGACAAAGCTACGGGAAAACTCGCCGCCAGCGTAAAGAGACTCCATGAAGCTTACCTGATCCCAGTCCTCCTTAGCTTAACATTTCTTAGCATCTTCTGCTGCGGAGTCAGCATCTAAGAGAAATCGGAGCAGGTCGAGCCGTCTCAGCTACCCCCTCTCAGACAACCACCTGGGGCATCAGTTGCTCAACCAATAGGAGCAGAGTATTGGCCACAGAGGCCGGCTCTTGGGCATTTAGGGTCGTGTGGGGAATCGATTGGTTGTTCAAGATCAGCAAAATGTCTTCTGGATCCCAGGCATTGGGGTGATCGACATGGGTGATCCCAATAACCGAGGGAACATCTGTCCTCGCCTTCATGAAAGCTTGAATAGCCTGAGCGTTGCGAAACTGACCGGGCAGGTGGGCGGGCACCAAAAGGATGTACCCATGGGCGCGCCGGATCAAAATATCCCACATAAAGCTGAAGCGGGCCTGGCCGGGGGTGCCGTAGAGATGCAGCCACATCTCTTCTTCCTCTTCTCCGATCCTCAGGCGGCCAAAGTCCATGCTGACCGTTGTGCTCTGCTTCAGCTCTGCCACCTCATCGGTGGCCTTGCGATCTGTATCGACCACTTCGATCTCACTAATGGTGCGGATAAAAGTGGACTTTCCAGCCCCCACCGGCCCGGTTACGACGATGCGGAGAATGTTGTCCATAGTCAGCCCCTGCCCTAAACCCCTAGCCTAAATCTGCCCCTAGAGCCCTTGCCGAATTAAGAAGCTAAGTTGCTGGCGCCGGTGGCAATAAGACGCTTAAACAACGCCTCGCTCATGCCCGTTTCCTGCTGCACAGCGTTGTAAGCCACCTCCAGATAGGCTTGCTCGATAAAGGAGAGATCGATCATGCAGACCTTGCTCAGGCTCATCCGCAGTTGCTCGGGCTTGCCCTCTTTGACCAGCCGGCGGCTCACCTCCTGCACAACCGTGGCCATGGCCGGCACCACGTGTTGAGGGCCAATGCCAACGCGCACATGAACTAGGCCAATTTTCCAGCGGCGCTCGGCGTACTGGGGGCCCCAGTTGTCCATGCCTGTAAACATTTCCTTAAACCAGTCCGTAAAAGTCTGGCCCAGCCGTTGCCGGTTGTGCTTAGCAATAACAGCTGCCATCTCAGCATCGCGATCCAAATAGCCGTAAAAGGCATCCGACATTTCTGTGGCGATGCTGCTGCCCCAGTCGGCACTTTGCTGCAAAATCTTCCTGTCTTCGTCTGTAAATTCGGTGCGCGAGATCAAGACTTGCAGCAGCTCCAAAGGTTTGATAGTCATAGTTCCCTCAAAATCAAGCGAAAATCAAAACCCAGCTTCCCTGCTTAGCTTGCCTACTTCATCGCTTCTGCAATGCTTGCGGCCACTCGCTTCATTTCCAAAAAGAGCAAGCCTTGCTTAACTTCATGGCTGGCTAGCGTCAGCAAAACGGCGTCAGGTCCGCAACTGGTTAAAACGCCGTACCCTTTTTCTCCCTGCACAAAAATTCTCTCTATGGCTCCGCGGCTCAGCTCTTTCCCAATTCGTTCCCCCAGAGAAAGCATAGCCGCCGACATGGCCGATGCCCTTTCTTCGTCCATGCCTGCCGGCAATGCAGAGGCCAGAGGCAAGCCATCTGGCGTGACCACTGCTGCTCCTTGAACTTCCGGCGTGCTGGAAACGTAATTCTGGAGAATTGCTTGCAAAGAGGATAAATTAGCCATCCTTTCTCTCCCTGCTTTCAAGACTTTTTGTCATTTTTTCTCGTATCTATTTGCTGATACTTCTATCTGCTGTAGAAATAGTACTGCAAAGATCTGCCAGAAGATCTCCTCGCTCAAAAATCTCTCACTTATCCCGAACCCCCCTCAGCAAAGTAGCCAGCCGCGAGACGAGGGAGGGCTTAACCCGGTCGCTTCCCTGTGAGAAAGAGGGTAGTTTGGTGCTCGGCTTTTCCTTCGCAGCTTCCAAGCTTTCTGCCACCGCCGTCAACTTGTCCGAAACCAGCAAAGAGGGAACAATGGCCGTTGGGCCATCACAGGGGCTGATGAGCCCCAGCTTGGCCAGGCGGGCGCAGGCATAGCGCACTTCCAGAAGATCTGCCCCCAACGCCCGGGCCAACTCAGCCAGGTTGCGAGAGGGGGAAACTCCCTCCAAGACTCCCCACTCCAAAGGCGAAAGCCTGTACAAGGGCAGCTCGCTGCTGGTGCGCCAGAAGTAGCTGTCCGGCTGCGGCAGACTTTCTTCAGGACGCTGGTCCAGCTTGAGCTGCTGCAGCGCTTCCAAAACCACGGCACTGGCACCCTTGCTCAGGCCGGTCATCTCGCGATAGGGCAGGCGCACACTAGGCAAGAAGCTGAACTGGCCCGCTTCCAGGGCAAACAAGCTGTAGAGACCTACCTGCAGTTGGTGGCGAAAGAGCTTGGCCAAAGCCACAGGCGAAATTAACCCCTGCCGCTGCAGACACCGCCCCAGCGGCTCTTCCGGGCCACAGAAAGAGGCCAGCTTTTCCACCACCCGCTCGCTAACCAGGCCGGAGCGGGCCAGCAAACCCTCCAAGCGATGTTCCTCTTCGGGGGGCAGAGCTGCAATCACCCGACCTTGGTAAAACCAGATTTTGTAGATGCCGTTTGGGGCCCAGACGGAAAGTTGACCTGTTTTGCTGCCTTTTTCGATGAGCTGCAACAGATCGGGAAGGGAAAATTCTTGGAGGTCTCCAACGATAGCCATGGCAATTCTTTAGCCTCCATTAAGTTGAATATTGGCGCTTTCAGGGATCCTCACGGACACCACCATTCTCATTCCCTGATTCCCTGTCAACAACCGTGTAGCGACGGCAAAGCCATCTTCGCTCAAGTACTCAACCTGGCAGCAATTCTACTGATGAACGATCTTTTTGGAGAGATAAAGTCTAAGCGTTGAGCTGCGTAAGATTTTGGCATCAATTCCTATTACTTTTGTGTTGCTTTGGTCCAGATCTGTTACAGCCATCCAGTTCATCTTTACCTAAATTAACTTCGTAAAGCCGGCGTAGGAGCATGCAATAGAATTTTACTCTACCGGCTTATTTTTCGCGCATGGTTTTGAGGAGAGTAGATAGGCGGCTGACCAAGGAAGGCTTGACCGGCTCCTTCTCTTCCCGAAGGTTGGGGAGAAGCTTAGAAGCCGCCGCAAGCGCAGGCTGGGGTGAAGCGGCCGAGCTGTCGCAGGGGCTGAGCAACCCCAGCTTGGCCAGGCGGGCGCAGGCATAGCGGACTTCTAAGAGATCTGCCTTTAGGGCTTGGGCCAACTCAACCAGGTTGCGAGCGGGCGAAACCTGCTCCAAGATTGCCCACTCCAGGGGCGAGAGTTTGTACAAGGGCAACTCGGTGCTGGTACGCCAGAAGTAGCTATCTGGTTGGGGCAAGTCTTCTTCCGGACGCTGATCCCACTTGATCTGCTGCAGCGCTTCTAGAACTGCAGCGGTGGCACTTTTGCTCAAGCCCGTCATCTCTCGATAAGGCATGGGTACGCCGGTCAGGAAACTGAACTGCCCCACTTCCAGAGCAAAGAGGCAGTAGAGACCCACCTGGAGCTGATGGCGAAAGAGCTTGGCCAAATCTGCAGGCGAGATCAACCCCTGCCGCTGTAAATAGCGCCCCAAAGGCTCTTGCGCACCACAGAAGGAAGCCAACTTTTCCACGACCCGATCGCTAACAAGAGCGGAACGGGCTAACAACCTCTCTAAGCGGTGCTCCTCTTCGGGGGGCAGAGTAGCAATGACCCGACCTTGATAAAACCAGATTTTGTAGATGCCGTTTGGGGCCCAGATGGAAAGTTGCCCTGTTTTGCTGCCCCTTTCAACTAGCTGCAACAAGTCAGGCAGAGAAAATTCCCGGAGGTCTCCGACTATGGCCATGGCCAGCCTCTCTCGCGTAGTGTTTTAGGGATCCCCGCAGCACATCCTATTCTCGACCAAATATTTTTCCCGGACAACTGTGCAGTCGCGGAAAAGGCTGACTTTCCCGCTACCCGACCTGGCAGCAGTTACCCTGAATCCCGAGTCGTTGACTCGACCAGCTATTTCTCGCGAATGCTCCTAAGAAGCATGGAGAGGCGGCTGACCAAGGAGGGCTTAACCGGCTCCCTTGTCTCTCCAAGGTTATTTGCTCCCGAAGCCTTAGAAGTGCCCGCCAGAGAAGGCTGAGGCATAGCTATTGGGCCTTCACAGGGAGCGATGAGTCCAAGCTTAGCTAAGCGCGCGCAGGCATAGCGCACCTCCAACAAATCAGCCCCCAATGCCCGCGCTAGATCAGCTAGCTTGCGGGAAGGAGAGACCTGCTCCAAGATCGACCACTCCAGCGGCGAAAGCTTGTATAGAGGAAGCTCAAGGCTGGTGCGCCAGAAGTAGCTGTCCGGCTGAGGCAAGTTTTCTTCCCGACGTTGATCCTGCTTCAGCTGCTGCAGCCCTTCCAAAACTACGGCCGAAGCCTCCTTGCTTAAGCCAGTCATCTCTTGATAGGGCAACGGTACGTTGGGTAAGAAGCTGAACTGGCCCGCTTCCAAGGCAAAGAGGCAGTAGAGCCCCACTTGCAGTTGATGGCGAAAGAGCTTGACCAAATCTACAGGGGAGATCAACCCTTGCTGCTGCAGGCAACGCCCCAGAGGTTCCTCCAGACCCCTGGCAACCAACTGGCTAATCACCTGGCTGTCCACTAGCCTAGAGCCAGTCAGCAGGTTTTCCAAGCGATGCTTTTCTTCAGGGGGCAAAGCGGCAATCACCCGGCCTTGATAGAGCCAGATGCGGTAGATACCATTGGGCGCCCAGACAGACAATTGCCCCGATTTCTTACCCTTCTCCATCAAATGCAATAGGTCGCCCAGGGAGAATTCCTGAAGATCCCCTAGCATTGCCATACTTTTACTCCCCTTGCCCCTCTAGGATCAGTTTCCCCAGTATTTTCACGGATCTTGCTCTGTTAGGCAAAAAACCAAAGAGTGCCCTCATGGGCTAGTCTGAACTTAATCATAAGCCCAGGTTGCAAAAGGTTAAAGATGATGCATTTTTTAGTCAGAGTTAGTCGAACTTGCTAAATTTTCCTAACTTGTATGCAGCAGTTGCTATGTCAGAAGCTCGGTAAAAACTCGGAAGATTAACAAATATTTAACAATCAATGTTCGGTTGTTCGCAGCCTCTAACACTTTTTAGCTGTAGCTACTCGAAAATTCACGGGGCACAAATGTTCTCCTCAAGAGAATCGAATTGAGGGTTACACTGAGGGAGCTCAAGGCCATGAGACCCCCAGCCATTGCCGGGCTCAGGCCAATGCCAAAGGCGGGCAGGAGCACCCCTGCTGCCAGCGGGATCCCCAGCAGGTTGTAGCCAATAGCCCAGAGGAGGTTTTGCTGGATCTTGTGAAAGGTGGCGCGGCTGAGACGGATGGCTTCCACGACGTCCCAGAGGCGGTTGCGCATGAGGATGATATCGGCAGTCTCCAGAGCGGCAGCAGTAGCAGAGTGCAGGGCAATGCCCACATCGGCCTGGGCTAAAGCCGGTGCATCGTTGATGCCATCGCCCACCATGGCAACTCTCTGGCCCTGGGCCTGCAGATCTCGGATGACTTGAGCCTTGTCGGCTGGCTGCACCTCGGCGATGACGCGGATCCCTGGCACCTGCAAAGCTTGGGCCACCTGGTGAGCCACCTCGGCTCGATCCCCAGTCAGTAAGACCACCTGTAGGCCCATTTTCTGGAGCTGTTGCAGCGTTGCCTGGGCATCAGGCCGCAAGGGATCCTGGGCCGCCAACAGCCCCACCAGGGATCCCGCCACGGCCACCCCCACCACCGTTTTGCCAGCTTGCAGCAACACCTCGGCTTGGGCCTGCGCTTGCGGGGAAATCGGGATCCCTAGGGCGGCCAGCCCCTCTAAGGAGGCCAAGATGACCTCTTGCCCTTCCACCCGCGCCGAGGCCCCCAGGCCTGGCTGAGTGTAAAACTCGTCGGCAGAGAGCAGGGGTAGTCCTCGCTCGCGGAGGGCCCCCAAAATGGCCTGGGCCAGGGGATGGCGGGTGCCGCTTTCCACCGTGGCCGCCAGTTGCAGCAGCCGAGCCGGATCCAGAGAGGGGTCGAGGGCCAGGCAATCTGTTAGGTGCGGATCCCCCTGGGTGAGGGTGCCGGTTTTGTCGAAGACAACCGTTTGCAGGCGGTGGGTTTTCTCCAGGACATCGCCGCCGCGGATGAGCAGCCCCCGCTCCGCGCCCAGGCCGGTGCCCACCAGAATGGCCGTCGGCGTCGCCAATCCGAGGGCACAGGGGCAGGCCACCACCAGCACCGAGATGGCCAGCTTAAGGCTGAGGAGCAGAGGGGTGGGGTGGGGCGGGTGATCCGCCAGGTGCAGAGGGGAGTGAAGGCCGACCCCCCTCAGGAACTCGCTGCCCCACAAGGGGATCCCAACCCAGTACCAGAAGGCGAAGGTGAGAAGGGCCAGCACCACCACCCCGTAGGTGAAGTAGCCGGCCACCCGGTCGGCCAGGCCCTGGATGGGGGCCTTGCGGGCCTGGGCTTCTTCCACCAAGCGGATGATCTGGGCCAGGGTGGTGTCTTTGCCGGTGCGCGTAGCTTGGCACAGCAGCAGCCCCGATTGGTTGACCGTCCCGGCCACGACCGGATCCCCTGGCTGTTTGAGCACGGGTAGGGATTCCCCGGTGAGCATGCCCTCGTCCACCGTGGCCTGGCCGGCAATTACTTCCCCATCCACCGGGATCTGCTCGCCAGCCCGCACCTGCAGCCAGTCTCCCACCTGCACCTGTTCCACGGGGCACTGCTCTGCCGCCAGCTCGCCTTTGCTCAGGTCTTCGGCTGGGGATCCTGACCGTTGAGAGGGTCGGACTCGCCAAGCAACGCTGGGGCGCAGGCTGAGCAGCGATTGCAAACTGCTGGCCGCCCGCAGACGGCTCTGCTGTTCCAGGGCCCGCCCCAGCAGGATGAAGCTGAGCAGCATCACCGGCTCTTCAAAGAAGCACTCCCAGCCCACCTGCGGGGCCAGCAACCCCACCAGACTGGCCAGGTAGGCGGATCCGGATCCCAGGGTGACTAGCGTGTTCATGTTGGGGGCCAGCCGCCGCGCCGCCCGCCAGCCGTCCAGGACAAGGCCGCGGGCCGGGCCGACAAAGGTCAGCGTCGCCAACCCCCAGTGCAGCCAGACGTCGTTGAGGACGGGCAGGCCCAGGCGGGCAAAAAGATCCAGGTGTCCAGCGGCAGAAATGAGCAGCAAAAAAACGGCGGTGAGGGCCTGGCGAAGGTGGTCTTGGGCTTGCCGCCGTTGCCGCGCGAGGGGATCCGCAGGCGCGTCCAGGGCATTGTCCCATCCGTCGGGGGAAGGAGCCTGAGCTTGGGGAAAATCGCCCCTGCCGGCGGCGCAAGAGCTGGGAAACCCTGCATCCGTCAAGATCCGGGCCAAATGCTCGGGATCAGGCTGGATCCCAGGGGCAAGTTCCACAAGAGCTGATTCGGTAACCAGGTTAACGCTGGCTTTGACCACCCCCGGCTGATTCAGCAGGGTCTGCTCGACGACCCGAACACAGCCGGCGCAGCTCATGCCCCCAACATGGAGCAGCAGGGATCCGTTCCCAGCCAATTCTGAGGGCCTATCCTCCACAGCGGGCTTGGCTGGCTGGGTTTCTTCCCCAGGGTGCGGCGCCTCTGCAGGGGCCATCACAGGGACTCCCTCGACCTCGCTTTTTGGCGCCATCGGCAAAATCAGGAATGAGGGGTACTCTCCCCATCCTAACGCTGGGATCCCCGCCACTACCCCCTTTGAACTCGCCGCTCAAACTCCTCGCGGGTGGCATCCACCAGTTGCACTGCCTCTGGATAGAGATTGGGGTGGTTTTGCTTGAGCCAACTCAGGAGGCGCGCCAACTGGGCGGCGCAGAGATCCAGATCGGCCTGAAAAATCACTGCCGCCGCCATGTGCTGGGCGTATTCAGGGGGATGGCCCTGCTGCGTCAGCTCCGCCGTCAAGGCGGCCAGGGCCTGCTGGCGAACAGAGGGGGCGGAGCCTTCAGAAGTGGACATGGGCAGGATCCCTTAGTTGGAAGAGTAGCGGCGCAGGGCCAGGGTCACGTTATGCCCCCCAAACCCGAAGGCATTGACCAGGGCCACGTCAACGGCCATCTGCCGTGCCCTGTGGGGGACAAAGTCCAGCCCCTCGCACTCGGGGTCGGGGTTATCCAAGTTGAGGGTGGGGGGAACCCAGCCGTGGTGGATGGCCAGGGCCGTCGCCACGGTGGCAACGCCGCCTGCTCCCCCCAACAGGTGGCCGGTCATGGACTTGGTGGCGCTGATGGCTAGGCGAGGGGCATGCTCACCAAAAACTGCCCTGATGGCCTGCACCTCGGCAACATCCCCCACAGGCGTGCCGGTGGCATGGGCATTGATGTGCTGCACCTGGTCAGGCTGGATCCCGGCATCTTTAAGGGCTAGCCACATCGCACGGGCGGCACCTTCGCCAGCGGGGGCGGGGTTGGTGATGTGGTGGGCGTCGCAGGTGAGGCCGTAGCCGACGATCTCGGCATAGATCTTGGCGCCGCGGGCGCGAGCATGCTCCAGCTCCTCCAGCAGCAGGATCCCTGCCCCTTCCCCCATGACAAAGCCATCCCGATCCCGGTCAAAGGGCCGGCAGGCCTGCTCCGGGGCGTGGTTGCGGGTGGAAAGAGCTTTCATGGCGCTAAACCCGGCCACCGACAGAGGGGTTACGGCTGCCTCCGTACCCCCCGCAATCACAGCCTGTACCTCTCCCCGCTGCAGGAGCCGGAAGGCATCACCAATGGCGTTGGAGCCGGAAGCACAGGCTGTTACCGTACAGAAATTGGGCCCCTTGGCGCCAAAGCGAATGGCCACGTGGCCTGCTGCCATATTTGCAATCATCATCGGCACCATAAAGGGGCTGCAGCGATCTGGCCCTTTCTGGAGATAAATGGTCTGCTGCTCTTCCAAGACCCGGATGCCGCCGATGCCGCTGCCCAGCACCACCCCCACCTGCTCAGCATTGAGATGGGTAATCCGAAATTGGGCATCCTCTAGGGCCTGCTGAGTGGCAGCCAACGCCAGGTGGACAAAGCGATCGGTGCGCTTGACGTCCTTGCGATCCAGGTAGTCGAGGGGATCAAACCCCTTCACCTCCCCGGCAATGCGGCACTCGTGGCGAGAGGCATCGAAGTGGGTAATTGGCCCAATACCAGAGCGGCCTGCCAGCAAGCTCTGCCAGAACTCGCCAGGAGAATTGCCAAGGGGGGTTATCGCCCCTAGCCCCGTGATGACAACACGGCGATGGAAGTTGGATGGGATGGACATAGGAGCGGCGGCAGGGTCCACGACAACCATGAGCAGTTTCGACCCGGTACCCTCCGGTTAGAAGGAAGGCAAGCCGGCAGAATTGCCCTCTCCCAGGCTAGGCAGCTTTCTTAGAGAGGATGTAGTTGACGGCATCCTGCACAGTGGCAATGCCCTCCGCATCTTCATCGGGGATTTCCAGATCGAACTCCTCCTCGAAGGCCATGACCAGCTCCACCGTATCGAGGCTGTCGGCTCCTAGGTCGTTCTGGAAATTAGCTTCCAGGGTTACTTTGTCGTCCTCTACGCCTAGTTGATCGGACACGATCTTGCGAACACGGCTGTAAACTTCATCTGCGCTCATGCTTGGAACCCTAGATATCGATCGACTGAGAGTGTCTTGGCTAAGCCAACCGGCAGCTATCGAAGTATCCCCTATTGTATCGGACAACGGATCCCCTCTTGTGAAGAGGCTTGCTTTTGTCGCTGCAGAGAGGTGGAGAATTGAGCTGTGGCCCTTTTCGATTGTCGCAAAGAGAAGCTAGGATAGCCTACTGCACCTTTTGATTTGGATTCCCAAGGAGAACTGGCTTCCATGCCCCGCGCCTATGAGACAATGCTGATCGTGCGCCCCGACCTCTCGGACGAACCCTTGCAACAACTCCTCACCGAGCAGGAATCGCTCCTACGAGAAAACGGGGCAACTGGCCTGGAAATTACCAACAGAGGCAAGCGCCGCTTTGCCGGGTTTGAGATGAAGAAGTTCAAGGAAGGCCTCTACATCCAGTTCAACTACGAGGCCGAGCCAAGGACAGTGGCCACCTGGGAGAAAAATCTGCGCATCAACGAGAGCATCCTGCGCTACATGACTCTGCGCGTGAACTAGGTTGACGGGATCCGGGTCTGGAGGCATGGTAAAGGTAGTTGAGCTGCCTTCTTTTAACGCCCCAATAGACTTTACAGTGGCTCTGTTATGAACTCGATTGTCTTGATGGGGGAAGTGGCCAGCGAGCCGGAGCTGCGCTACACTCCCGACAACCTGGCCGTTACCTCACTGGTGCTGCGCTTTCCCAGCTTGCGCCCGGAGGAGCCACCGTACCAAGTGCGGGTTGCCTCTTTTGGAGAGCTGGCCCAGCGGGTGGTGGACACCTGCCGCGTGGGGGATCAGATCACGGTGGAGGGCCAACTGCACATGAATGTGGTGGAGCGGGATGGGCGTAAGGAAAAGTTGGCCGAGATCACCGCGCGTCGCGTCCACAAACTGGGATCGGCGCGGGTTCTCTCTCTGACAGGGATGGGTGAGTCTGCAACTGTGGACTCCTCTGAAGGAGGGGGGGCTTCCCCAGCGGAGCCGGACGATATTCCGTTCTAGCGGTGCAAGTTTTGCTGGGATCCCCTATGTTGCCAAGACTGGGCGCCGGTGAGCCCTTGGCATCTCTGCAAGTGATCGGCCACTCGGTGCAGGGGCGTCCCATTTACCTTTGGCAGCTCACCCAGGGGATCCGCCCCTTGCTGCTGGTCGGCGGCGTACATGGCGATGAGGTGGAAGGCTATGCCCTGATCGAGCGCTACGTGGCTTCTGGGAAATGGAGATCCTTGGAGGGCAGGGCTGCGCTTTGGGCGATCCCATGCCTGAACCCGGATGGCTGTGCCCTAGGGCAACGGCTCAACGCCAACGGCGTGGATCTCAACCGCAATCTGCCCACGCAAGATTGGATCGCGGCTTCTTTGGAAGCTCGCTATCCGCCGGGAGCGGCCCCAGGCTCCGAGCCGGAGACACAAGCGTTGTTGGCGAGTTTGGCCCAGATTCGACCCCGATTTGTCCTTTCTACCCACTCCTGCCAGAACGATCCCTACGTGAACTACAATGGCCCTGCCCTTGAGCTGGCTCAGGTGATGGCTGCTCGCAACGGCCTGCCGGTAACCGACGACATCGGCTATCCCACCCCTGGCTCTTTGGGCACCTGGGCGGGGCAGGAACGGCGGATCCCCACCCTGACGCTGGAACTGCTGCGCAGGCGGTGTTAGAGTGGACAGCCCAGGAGGATGAGTTCTGACCTGTGTCAAGATCTCTGAACTTTCATTGCCAATCCGACAGGTCATCCGAGATGCCCGCGGTTTTCTCGCCCAGTTCTTTTACAACACAGATAGATGAGGGCAAAGAAAAAAGGAACTTGGAGTCGAAACCGAAGTCAAGCCTTGTCTTTTGCCCATCTGTTAGCCATTTGGAGGAAGTCGGTATGTTCAGCAGGATTTTGGTGGCGGTGGATCGGTCGGAGCTGAGCCAGGGAGTGTTTCAAAAGGCCGTCCAACTGGCCAAGGCCATGCAGGCCGAGATGATGATCCTCCATGTTTTGTCCCAGGAAGAGCCCGGTGCCCCAGAGCCGCCCATGATCTTGGGGGTGGATTACAGCTCCACCATCAGCGCTGAGCTGTGGCAGTCTTATCGGGAGCAGTGTGCCATCTTCGAGCAAAACCAGATGGACTACCTGCGCTCGCTGGTGGAGAAAGCCGCTGAGCAGGGAGTTCGCGCCGAGTACCGCCTCAACTACGGCAACCCCGGTCGGGTCATCTGCGACTTGGCCCGCTCTTGGAAGGCGGACTTGATTGTGGTGGGCCGCCGCGGCCACTCCGGCCTGAGCGAGCTGTTTTTGGGCAGCGTCAGCAACTACGTGCTCCACCGGGCCCCCTGCTCGGTGTTGACGATCCAGGGCGAGGCTCTGAAAAAAGCAGCCTCAGCCAAAGAAGAGACAACCACCGCCTCTGCCAGCTAAGAAAAGCCCGCCGGCCACCGCTAGGAGCCTGAGGAAGACCCTCCCCGTTGGTCCCTTGTCTCCTCCGCTTTGCCCTCCAGCAAGCGGTTCACTTCGGTTTCCACGCTGTTGAAGGTGCTGAGGTCGATGACGGCAATATCCGGCTGATAGCTGCTTTGTACATAGGCACGCAGGCCGGCAGACGTCAAGCTCAACCTCAAGGGATCCCGACCGTCCTCGCCCTTGGCCTCAAAGGTCAGCTTCAGATCTGGCTCGGCCAAGGCTTTTTGGGCGTCTGGATCCGTCTCCGGCAGGAACTCCTTGGCGCGGGCGGCATTGAGGCTGGAGAAGAGGGAGCTGAGGTTGACCGGCTGGCCCGGTTGCTCCGGATTTTCCCAGCGCAGATCCAGGGATCCCTTCTCCTGGGGCAGAGGATTGAGGGTAACCCGCTCCCCTTGGGATTCCAGGGTAACTGGGCCCACCTGGTTGGGGTTGAGGCGGGCGATGCGGTGATCCCGCAGCTCCTCGAAGTCGGAGCGGAGAATGTCGGCGGTGCTGGTGAGGAGGGTGGCCACCGCCGGGTGCTCGGAGGTGATGACGTACACCTGGCCCTCTTTTTCCGCTCCCAAGACCACAGTCAGGGTCTTGCCATCCTTGAGCTTAACGGTTAGCTGGGCAGAAGGCTTCTCCAGACCATAAGGAGCCAGCTCCGCTTTGGTTTCAGCCGGAAACTCCACCGCTTGCAGGCGAGACAACGTATTGAGCAGACGGTCGACGTTCAGGTCATCGGCAGGCAGCTCGCGGGGCTCGACGATCTGCCACGTATTTTCTTGTCGCTCCAAGCGAACGACCTCTGGCTCTGCCTCGGCCAACTGCACCTGCAGAGACTTCACCGCCGCTGTGTCAAAGCGCAGCAGAGTTTTGTCCCGCAAAGCCAGCAGAGAAGGCAAGAGGGATCCCTTCTGGGTGCTGGCCAAGAGCACCACCTCTCCCCCTTCTGGCCTGGCGTAGAAGCCGGAGCCGTCGAAGTTGTCGTTGCCAATGTCCAGGCGGTAGGGATCCCCCTCTTGGGGGAAGAGGGCGATCTGGTGGCGCGGCTTATCTAGGCCGAAGGCCGCCAAATCCTCAGCCCCTTCCAGCGTGATTTGAGGCGTGAGGCGGGAGAAGCTGTTGAGCAACTGCTCCACCGGGAAGTCCAGCGCCGCCGACTGGATGGGACGGATAATGCGCCAACGGGATCCCTCTTCTGCCTCAGGAGTGCGCTCCAAAAGGATTTCCTCCGGTTCCCCCTCTTGCTGCTGGCGAATCTCGATGCGGGCAATGGTGTCGGGGGCAAAGTGGAAAAGCCGCGCCCGCTCCGCTTGCTGCTGCTGGCGCAGTTGCTGGAAGTTGTCAAAGAGGAAATACCCCAGCAGAGCAGCCACTGCCAAGCCCAAGAGAATCCAGGTGCTGCGCTTGAACATGCTCGTCCTCCTTGGCCCTATCGTCTTTGCCACCAGAGCACGGCCCCCGATCCCAACGCCACCAGCGGCAGGAGCACCGTCGATCCCAGCACCAGCCAGCGGAAGTTCTGGCCGGTCACGGCAAGACGGCGGTCGGTGATGGATTTGGGGCGAATGGAGATCTGTTCGGTTCGCTCAGTGAGCCAGTTGAGGGTGTTGAGGAAGAGATCGCGGTTCCCCTGCTGCCTCAGGTTGCCGTCGAGGGCGAAGTTGACGTTGCCGATCACCACCAGCCGAGCCTCGGTCGGCCCCTCCTGGGATTCTGAGGTCTTCTGATCGCCTTTCACCTGGCGGGTCAGGGCTACGCCCAGGGTCAGGGGGCCGGGCTTGTCTTGATCCGGGTCAAATTGCAGCGGGCCGGCCTCTAGGTTGGGGCTGGTCTCTCCCCAGCTCTGCGGGCTGGTGCGCAGCAGAGGCGTGGCCTGGATCCCTTCGCGGACCTCAGTGTCTACAGAACGGGCCAGGGGGAAGAGGGTCATCAGCCGCTGTTCTGCCAGGGGAGCGGTGATGGGGTGATCCCCGTAGGTGGTAACCAGGGCCACCGCCGGCCCCGTGCCCAAAAGCTGGCTGACGCTGCTCACCTCAATGATGAAGTCATCCCCCAAAACCACGCCCCACTCCTCCAGCAAGGGATCCAGGCCGGCATCCACCCGTGGCCCAATCAAGAGCAGCAGCCGCCCCCCTTTGGCCAGGTAGTCCTGCAGCTTCTCCACCTCGCCGGGGAAGAGAGCCCGCTGCGGCCCTGCCAAGACCAACACATCCGCCTCCTCTGGGATCTGCGACTGCACCAGGTTCAGCGGCTCCACCCGGTAGCCCTCCTGGCCGAGGGCTGCCACCGCCTGGGCCAGGGTTGGGGTGCCCTCGCGAGCTTCCAGGCTCACCTCCCCATGCCCCTGTACAAAATAGGCCACCACTTCGCCGCGGTTAACCACCTTGGCCAGCACAGGGGTGAGCTTACTCTCCAGCTCAGGGGCGGGCGGCTGGGGCAGTTGTTGGCGGTTATTGCCCGATTCGACCACCAGGGTGTTATTTTGGGTAACCTGCAGCCGCTGGACAGTGAGGGGATCGCGGTTGGGATCCACAAACTCAAACTGGAAGCGCTCGGGGTTGAGGCGGCGATAGCGCTCCAGCTGTTCCCGCAGGTTGGGATCGGGGGCGGTGGTGACCACCCAGACTTTCATTGGCTGGGCCAGCCCTTGCACCAATTGCCGCGTCTGGGGGGAGAGGGTAAACAGCCCCTCTTCCGTGAGATCCAGGCGCAGGTCGTAGCGCACCGCCACGACGTTGAGCAACACCAAGATCACGGCCATCGCCGCCGCCGCCACCAGGATGTTGGCGTTGGTCTGGGTGGAGCGCAGGCCCAGGAACAGGCTCACTTCCTTCCGGTGGGTGAGGCCCCAAACCACCACCAGGGCCAAGCCCGTGGCCATCAGGCTCAGGGGCACCGCCGTCCAGCCGGTGAGGGCAGCTCCCACCAGCAGGCCGATGGCCACGACGCCAAGGCCGACGATCCCCGTCCAATCTGCCAATGCCTGCCAAGCTTTCATCACCGCACTCCTCCCAACGCAACCCTAGCTCTGCTGCCAGCGCAGGCTTTCCACCGATTGCACCGTGGCAAACAGCCCCAGCACGATGATGCTGAGGAAAAGGACAACACTGCTGCTGCTGAGGATCCCTTGCACCCAGTTGCTGTACTGCTGCAGCAGCGAGACATGCCTCAGAGTGGCGGCAATCCAGTTGCTCTCCTGGCCGGCTGCCGCGTCGATGACCCAGAGCAGCAGGATCAGCCCAAAGGTAGCCACCGCCGCAATAAGGGTGCTGTCGGTCAGGGAAGAGATGAACAACCCCAGGGCCATGACGCTGCCGGCCAGCAGAGCAAGCCCCACATAGCCCATCAGGGTCAGGCGGTAGTCCACTGCTGGGTTGGCGCTACTCAGCACCAGCACGTGGTAGACCAGCGGCGGCAGCAGCAGCGTGATGAAAAACACCCAGACCGCCAGCCACTTGCCCAGGGCCACCTCCAGGTTGGTGATGGGGGAAGTGGCCAGCAGCTCCATGGTGCCCCGCCGCCGCTCCTCGGCGTAGGAGCTCATGGTAAAGATGGGCAATAAAAATAAGGAAAGCGTGCCCAGCAGATTGAGAAACTGCTGCGACAGGATGGTGGCGGCATCAAAAGGGTTCTCTTGGCCAAACTGGGCAAAGAGATCCACCTGCTGCGAGAAGTTGATCACCCGCACCAAGATGTTGACGAAGAAAAACCCCGCCAGTCCCCAGAACACCGCCGCCACCACGTAGGCAATGGGGGAGGTGAAGTAGCCGCGCAGCTCTTTGCGAAAAATGGCAACCACGCCGTTCATGCCGCTTCCTCCAACGCGCCTTCGGATCCCTCTTGGGTAGTGAGCTGCAGGAAAATCTCCTCCAAAGAAGCCTGGGGACGGCCGATCTCGTAGAGGTCGATCCCCGCCTGTACCAGGGCCCTGGCCACCTCCGGGATCCAGCCTTCTGCAGAAACATGGCTCTTCAGGTGCACCTGCCAGCGAGGGGGATCGGATCCCAGGGCCTGCAAGCTCACCACCTCCACCTGGGGCAGGTTCTGCAGGGCCGCTCGGATGGCCGTTTCCTCAGGAGCGCCCACCACCAGCTTCGCCTGCTGCCGATCCTGAAGGTGGGCCGTCAGCTCGGCGGGCGTGCCAATGGCCGCCACCTGGCCGCGGTTGATGATCACCACCCGGTCGCAGGTCATGCTCACCTCCGGCAGGATGTGGGTGGAGAGGATGATGGTGTGCTCTCCTGCCAGGCTCTTGATGAGGTTGCGCACCTCGATAATTTGCTTGGGATCCAGCCCAATCGTGGGCTCGTCCAGGATGATCACCGGCGGGTCGTGCACCAGGGCCTGGGCCAGGCCCACCCGCTGCTTGTACCCCTTGGAGAGCTTGCGGATCAAGGTGTGGCGCTTGTCTTCCAGGCTGCAGCGGCGGATCACCTCGTCCACCCGTCGCGGCCGATCCCCGGCGCTGACCCGTTTGATCTGGGCGACAAAGTCCAGGTAGCTCTCCACCGTCATGTCCGGGTAGAGGGGCGGGTTTTCTGGCAGGTAGCCGATGCGCTGCCGCACCGCCATAGGGTTTTCATGCACATCGAACCCGGCCACCCGCGCCGTCCCCTCGCTGGCAGGCAAATAGCCAGCCAAAATGCGCATAGAAGTGGTTTTGCCGGCGCCGTTGGGCCCCAGAAACCCCATGATCTCGCCGGCGTTGACCTGGAAAGAGATGTCGCGGATGGCTGTAAAGCTGCCGTAGGTTTTGCTCAGATGTTCCACTTCGATGGCAGCCTTGGTTGCAGGAGCAGTGGATAAACCTGTCATCGGCGGCTCCTAACCTAGAGGGTCAGCGGGAGTTGGCCAACAGCCCAAGTCCGGAGATGGGAAAGCGCGCAGCCCTTCTCTTGTGAAATAGGCGGAGGTTGAGAGCAACAGAGGCAGCAGCGCCGAGGCCATCAGCAAACTTAGCACAGCAGCGGCAGGGATCCGCAAACACAGCCAGCTCCTTCCCCCCTTTGGTGGGGACTCAAGGTACCAAGGATCCCCACTCCTCCAGCCCCAAGACCCGGCTCTCCCCTGGGCGGGCCGGCACCACCTCGCCAATGGGAAAGGCTTCGGGGAGCAGGGATCTCAGCCGATTTTCCGCCTCAGGAGGGATCACCAGCACATAGCCTACCCCCAGGTTGAAGGTGTTGAACATCTCCAAGGTCTCCACTTGGCCTTGCTCCTGCAGCCAGAGAAACTCCGGTGGGATGGGCCAACTGTGGGGCTCTAGCCGCGCCGCCTGCTCCGGAGCCAAACAGCGGGGCAAGTTTTCTGGGATGCCGCCGCCGGTGATGTGGGCCATGCCGTGGAGGGGGATCCCTGCTGCCTGCAGCCGCTGCACTGCCTGGACATAGATGCGGGTGGGAGTGAGAAAGACCTCCGCCAAAGGCCGATCCCAGCCAGGGGGTTGGTGATCCCAAGGCCAGCCCCGCTCGGCCACAATGCGCCGCACCAGGCTAAAGCCGTTGCTGTGCAACCCGCTGCTGGGCAAGGCCCACAACCGATCCCCAAGCTGCACCCGCGAGCTGTCGAGAACGTCTGCCCTCTCGACGATCCCGACGCAAAAACCCGCCAGGTCGTACTTGCCGGGCGGGTAAAACCCCGGCATCTCTGCCGTCTCCCCCCCCAGGAGTTGGCAGCCGGCCTCCTGGCAGCCCTCCAAGATGCCGTCGATCACCTGCCAAAGCGCTTCCGGCTCCAGCTTGCCGGTGGCAATGTAGTCCAGGAAAAACAGCGGCCTGGCCCCCACCGTCAGCACATCGTTGACACACATGGCCACCAGGTCGATGCCCACGCCGCGGTGCTGCCCCCACTGCTGGGCGATCTCCAGCTTGGTGCCCACTCCATCAGTGCCGGCAACCAGAACCGGGGCCCGGTAGCCCGCCGGTAGCTCCAACAAGCCGGCAAAGCCGCCAATGCCGCCCAAGGTTCCTGAAGAACCTGAAGACTGAGCTTGAGAGCCTTCAACGCGCTCCCGGATCCCCTTGACAAAAGCGCGTCCGAGTTCAATGTCAACCCCTGCTGAGCGGTAGTCCAAGATGCCGAAAATCCTTATGCTGACGGGACTTGGGCTTTTGCCCTTGGCCGGGCAAGCTTGTCAACTTCGAAACCTATGGTACATTAACTTCTGTTTTACTGTCGCATTGGACGTTGTACAGGAGTTTCGAGAGGAGCGCGGCCTCATGCGAAATTGGAAGCGGCTTGGACAGGGACTGGCTCCCGCCCGCCAAGTGGGCTTGGTCGGCTGTCTCTGTGTTACGGCCTTCAGCTTGCCGGCAGGTATGTTGGGCAGCCCAACCTCGCGGGCGCAAGCCTCAACTCGCAGCGGCTCCCCTAGTGCCAGAGCAACCCAGCTATCCCCCAAAACCCACTCCCTCTCCCCGGCAACTGACCTTGTCTCTCCCCCCCAACCCAACGCTCCCCCGCCAGCCAAACTCGGCACCTTGAACCCCCAACACTCGCAGTCTCTTTCCCTGGCTCGCCGGGCAATCCCTTCTCGGCCAATGGAAGAGCCCATCCTCAAGATCGGCGAACAGGAGCAGTCGTCCAGCCAGCCTGTCTCCAC
Source organism: Synechococcus sp. JA-3-3Ab (assembly GCF_000013205.1). Taxonomy (NCBI): domain Bacteria; kingdom Bacillati; phylum Cyanobacteriota; class Cyanophyceae; order Synechococcales; family Synechococcaceae; genus Synechococcus; species Synechococcus sp. JA-3-3Ab. The sequence goes on from NC_007775.1 coordinate 2,901,470, forward strand.
CCTCTACGACTACCAGATGGACGGGCGGCAGGTGGTCACCGTCTACGTTCGGGATCTCCCCGTTGTCAGCTTTGTCGAGCAGCCCGGGTTGGAGTCGCCGCTGCTGCGGGCCAGCTCCCTCGTGGCCCGGCTCAACCAAATGGCCCAGGGATCCCTGAAGGACACGACCATTACTCTGGCTTGGGCAGAGCCCCAATCCGGGGATCCCCTCTACGCGGTTCGGGTAAACGACGAGGAATTGCTGCGCATCGACGAAGGAGTGCTGCTGCTGGATAACCAACGCCCGGTGGATACAGCGGTTTTGGCTGCCAATCGTCTGCGCCGTCTGCTGCTGGATGCCCCTCCTCTTGCCCCTTCGGCCCTGCCCCAGCCGGCCACCCTGACTGCCGCCAAAGCCACCGCTGCCCGCCGATCAGAAACTCAGGCCCAGGCGCAACCGGACTCTGTCCGAGTGGTCGGGCCTGTGCAAGAAGGGATCGCCTCCTGGTATGACCTGCACCCCACCCGCCACGAGATGACAGCTGCCCATCCCACCCTCCCCTTCGGCACCGAGGTGCGGGTAACCAACCTGGACAACGGGCGCCAGGCTGTCGTGCGCATCAACGATCGCGGCCCCTTCATCCCCGGTCGGATCATCGACCTTTCCCTGCGGGCGGCGGAGGCCCTGGGGATGGTGCGCTCGGGGCTGGCGCCGGTGCGCCTGGAAGTCGTGCAGCGCTAGCTAAGGCACGGGCGAAAAGCGCTTGGAATCGGGCGAGTAGTGCCAAGCAATGCCGTCCGGATCCCGGCTGCGGCTCCACTCGGGAAACCCACTCTTGAACTTCCAGTAGGTGATGGCGGAGACCACCACCCCCAGCCGCTCTGCCAACTGAGTTTGGTTGAGGGGGCGCAGCGTCGCCCGCGGCACTGTAATCGCCTCCTCGGCAGCGGCAGGGCTGGGCGGCGGGGCAGGACAGGCCGCCGCTGCGGGGGGCTCGGAGAGGGTAGCCGTAGCTGTGGCTGGCGGCTTCTCCCCTTCTAGCAGGCGACTCCGGCTGGGCTCCTGGGCCCGCAACAAGCTAAACTGGCTCAGCAGGCCGACATTTTCCAGGTTTAGCAAATCTTCCAGGTTAGAAGTCTGATGAATCAGTTCCAGCTCGCGGTGAAACTCTTCCTCCAGCACCCGTAGGTAGTGCTGCCGCTTCTGCTCCGACTCTGCCTCCTTGAGCAATCCTAGGGCAAACTTGAGGTTCGAGAGGGGCTCACTCAGATCTTGCAAGAACTTCTTGAACAAAGTGCCCTTGACCTCTGCAAACTGCTGCAACTGCTGCAGCTTCTGTCGCAGCTCCTCCAGCCTTTTCTCCTCCAGCCTGCGGCTTTCTAGGCTCTGCCGGTGGTTGTGCAAGGCAATTTCGATGGCGGTGTAGAGCTCCCGCTCTTTGAAAGGTTTGATGATGTAGCCAAAAGGCTGTGTCTCCTTAACGCGAGAGAGAGTGTCCTCATCAGCGTAGGCCGTCAGGTGCACCACCGGAATGTTGAAGCGCTCGGCGATCCGCTTGGCGGCTTCAATACCGTCGAGATCCCCTTTCAAAACGATGTCCATCAAGACCAAGTCCACCGACATTTCCTCCAGCCATCGGATCGCTTCTTCGCCAGAGGACGCGATGGCCGGCACCGCATAGCCAAATTTTTTCAGGACGTTGGCGATATCCTTGGCGATGATCTTCTCGTCTTCGACAACCAGAATGCTGCCTTTGGCAAGCATGGGAACTTTCTTCAAGGCTGGCTCCTCGGAAAGGTAATGATGAAAGTGGTACCCGACTTGTTTCTCAATTCTATCTTGCCCTGGAGCTGATCGGTGAGAGTTGCAACCAGTTGTAAACCCAAAGATTGAGTTTCCTTGAAATCGAAGTTGCTGGGCAGGCCAATGCCGTTGTCAGAGACGCGCAACTGAGTATAAGTACGGGTTTGCTTAAAGTGGACGTCGATCTGGCCGCTGCGGCCTTTGGGAAAGGCGTATTTGAGGCTGTTGGTGACCAGCTCGTTGATGATCAGGCCACACAAAACTGCCTCATCGAGGTTGAGGCGGATCCCTTCGGCGCGGATGCTGGCGCGAATGATCTCGGGGTTCACGCCGTAGGAGTGGAAAAGATTAGAAATTAAATTGTGGAGGTACTGCCTCAAATCCACAGCAGCCAGGTTGTTGGACTGGTACAGGCCCTCGTGGATCAAAGACATCGCCTGAATGCGGCTGCCGGCGTCCTTAAAAACGCGGGCATACTTGTGGCTTTTGATTTGATCCGCCTGGAGCCGCAGCAGGCTGGAGATGATTTGCAGGTTATTTTTGACGCGGTGGTGGATCTCCCGCAGCAGAATCTCTTTTTCCTGCAGGGCCGCCTGAATCTGCAGCTCCGCCCGTTTTTCTTCGGTAATGTCTTCAGAGATGCCGATGATGAAGAGGTTTTTGCCTTCGGGATCCCGCACTGCTGAGACTGCCAGGCGACACCAAACCACCTTGCCGCTGCGGTGGATATAGCGTTTTTCCAGGTGGTAGCGATCCCGTTGGCCGTTCAAAACTTCCTGGAAGAGTCGCCAATCTTCCTCGAGGTCGTCCGGGTGGGTGAGGTCGCAGAAGCTCTTGTTGACCAATTCGGCGCCGCTGTAGCCAAGGATCTCTTCCAGGGCGGGGTTCACCTTGAGGTAACGGCCCTGCCTATCGACGATGGAAATGCCCAGGGCCGACTGCTCAAAGATGCCCCGCAAACTCAGCTCGCTTTGGCGAAGGGCTGCCTCGGCTTGCTTGCGCTCGGTAATGTCCAAAATTTGGCTGAGAAAGTAGCTGGGATCCCCTTGGGCGGTGCGCACCAGGGTGATGCGGAGAAGGGCATAGACAATTTGCCCGTTCTTGTGAATGTAGCGTTGCTCCTGTTCGCAGTGGTGCACCTCGCCGGCCAGCAGGCGGTTGGTGCTCTCCAAGGTGACGGCGATGTCGTCGGGATGGGTGATGTCGAGGACGGTTTTCCCCTCGAGATCTTCTAGGGTGTAGCCCAGGGTTTCGGTAAAGGCGGCGTTGATTTGAAAATAGGTGCCATCCAGGTGGGTCATGGCCTTGGCGATGGGGGACCACTCAAAGGATTGGCGGAAGCGTTCTTCGCTTTCTTTGAGGGCCACTTCTGCCTCGACGCGGGCGCTGATGTCGATCACCTGGTTGAGAAACTGGGTGGGCTGGCCGGCTCCATCGGTAAGCAGGGCGGCCTGGAACAGCACATGGACAACTTGGCCGGAACGGTGGATGTAGCGAATCTGCCGCTGGCTGATGGAGACTTTGCGTGTCAAGAGAGCCTCGTTAGCCGCCAGCAGTTGGTTGACATCGTCGGGGTGGAGGATGTCCAGTTGTTGCCGACGCTGCAACTCTTCGGGGGTGTAGCCGACGATCTGGGCAAAGGCCTCGTTGACCTGGATAAATCGCCCCTGCAGATCCACCAGAGCAATGCCGTTGGGAGCCAGCTCAAAGATCTGCCGGAAATGATTGGCGCTCTGTTGCCAGGCTTGCTCTATACGACGACGTTCGGCTTCCAGTTGCTTGGACTCGGTGATGTCTTCGGCGATCCCTGCCACCCGGTAGACCTTGCCCTCTTTGTCGAGGATGGGAAAGGTGCGTTCTCGCAGCCAGAGGAGGCGGCCATCGGGGCGGCAGAGGCGAAAAACCACATCGGTGGGTTGGCCCTGAAGTTGGGCTTGAAAAATGGCGGGGAACAGCCAGCGATCGTCAGGGTGAATGCGGCGCATCCAGGCCTGGGGATTGGCGTAGGCCTCTGCAGGGGAAAGGCCCCAAATGGCTTCACAGGCGGGGCTGACGTAAATCAGCTCTTTGCCGCAGAGCGTTGAAATCCAAAACAGTTGCTGGCTGTTCTCAGCCAGTTGCAAAAAACGATGTTCGCTCTCTCTGCGGGCTTCTTCCAGTTGCTGTTGCCGTTCTTTAAGCTGGCGGGAGGCTGTAATATCGGTAACAAACCCTTCAAAATAGAGGGGCTCCCCCTGCTCGTTGTACAGGGCGCGGGCGTTTAAAGAAATCCAGATTTTTTTGCCGTCCTTGCGGCAGACCTGCTGCTCCGCGTGCACGACCTGGCCTTCCTTCAGCATGCGCTGTACGAACTCAGATCGCTGCTCTGGATCGCCGTAGATCTGAGTGCCGATATCGGAGACGTGGCGCATCAAATCTTCCGGGGATTCGTAGCCGAAAATATGGGCCAGAGCCGGGTTGGCCACCAGATATTTCCCTTCTGGAGTGGTTTGAAAAATCCCTTCGACGGCGTTCTCGAAGATCGGCTGGTAGCGGGCGGCGGTGCTGCGGCTGTGCTGCAGTTGCGTCTGGAGCTGCTCGAGGGCTTGTCGCTGCTCCTGGGCCTGGAGCAGGATGTGTCGCAGGCTAAGGGCGATGAGGTCGATCTGTCCCCGTTCGGGGAGGCTCAGTTGGCGGGGGCGCCCCCCCAGCAGGTAAAGTGTTGCCAGCCGCCTCCCTCCCTCATCCAGCAGGGGAAAGGCTTCCTGAAAGGGCCAAGATCCGCCGATGGGGTTGGGCGGCTCGTTGCCGGGGATCTGCTGGGGGTTGGGGTAGAGGATCCCTTTTGCAGGCGAGTCGGAATGGGATCCCGGCTGGACCAGTTCTAGATAGACCCAGGGTACGTTCAGCAGTTGCCCCAGCAATTGCAACAGCGGGTACAGCGCCGCAGCGGACTCTGTCTTCAGTTCAGTTGGAAGGGACAGCTCTTCCCTGGCGGCGGCCTGCCCGGCAACACAACCGTTCACAACGGATCTTGGTGACCTAGAAATGGGAGGCGACATGGGAAAAACTCGGCTGGGAAGCTAGCTCTACCCAGTCCATCAGGATAGATGGGGGGTACCTGTTGAGTTGGTCTTCACAGGGCAAAAAGCAAGGGATCCCCTCCAGGTACGCCCGTTCTGCACCCCCTATCTATACTTTAGCGATGCTCTGGAGAAACTTTAGTGAAACATGCTGCTGACGGAGCTGTCTTCGTGAATGCGCCAGATCGCTTCTCCCAGCACGCTCGCCACCGAGAGGACGGTTAAGCCTGGAAAATGCCGCTCTGGAGGGATGGGGATGGTGTTGGTGACGATCACCTCTTCAAACAGCCCGCCCTGCAGGCGTTCGATGGCGGGATCGGAAAAGACCGGGTGAATGGCGCAAGCGTAAACCGCCTTGGCTCCCGACTTGCGCAGCAACTTTGCCCCTTCGGAAATGGTGCCCGCCGTATCGATCATGTCATCCACAAGGATGGCGATTTTACCGCGCACATCGCCAATGAGGTTCATGACTTCCACGTCGTTGTGAGCCTGGCGGCGCTTGTCGATAATCGCCAGCGGGGCTTCCTTGAGTTTTTTGGCAAAGGCGCGAGCCCGCGCTACTCCCCCTACATCGGGAGAGACGACCACAATATCCTCGTCGAGCAGGCCTTTTTCTTTGAGGTAGGCCTGCAGAACCGGCTGGGCATAGACGTGGTCGAGGGGGATGTCGAAGTAGCCCTGGATCTGGGCCGAGTGGAGATCCATGGCCAGCACCCGGTGGGCTCCCGCCTGGGTGATCATGTTGGCCACCAGCTTGGCGGTGATGGCTTCCCGTCCGGCGGTTTTGCGGTCGGCGCGGGCGTAGCCGTAGTAGGGCAAGACGGCGGTGATCTGGCGGGCCGAGGCGCGGCGGCAGGCGTCGATGATCACCAACAGCTCCATCAGGTGATCGTTGACCGGGCGGCAGGTGGGCTGCACCAAGTAGACATCGGCACCCCGAATCGACTCCTGAATTTGGATGTACAGCTCGCCATCGGCAAAGCGCTTGCGCAACATCGGGCCCAGATCCATGCCCAAGTAACGCGCCACCTCTTGAGCCAGAGCCGGGTTAGCGCTGCCTGAGAAGATTTTGAGGCGGTTGCTATCCGAGATGGGTGGCAGGGGGGAAGGGCGAAGAAGGGGTGCAGGGCGAACCACAGATCGATGCTGAACTCGTCCGCAGCCAACGCCTAACGGCGAGCTGTCGCTATCGTAGCACCAGCACTTGCAACCTCAGCAACTGTATTCTTGGGGATTTTCTGGGGAGGCAGGTTACTATGAGCAGAATGAAGGTCGAGCTGCTGCACATCCACAAGCGTTTTGGGGCGGTACAGGCGAACCGCGATGTGTCCTTGCGGGTGGAGGCGGGCACAATCCACGGCCTGCTTGGGGAGAATGGGGCCGGCAAAAGTACCTTGGTCAAGATCCTGAGCGGCTTTCTGCGCTGCGATCAGGGGGAGATTTGGATTGATGGGCAACCGGTTCGCATCAACAGCCCTGCAGCGGCCATTCGTCTGGGCATTGGCATGTTGCACCAGGATCCCTTGGATTTTCCTTCTCTGACGGTACTAGAAAACTTTATTGCCGGGCAGCGGGGGCGCTTGGGTTTGGGGCTGCGAGAAAGCCGGAAACGTCTTGAGAAAGCCTGTGAAGAGTTTGGTTTCAACCTCAACCCCGATGGAGCCATCGGCAGCTTGACGGTGGGGGAACGGCAACAACTGGAAATGCTGCGGTTGCTTTCCCTGGGGATCAACACCTTGATTTTGGATGAGCCAACGACGGGCATTTCTGCAGCGCAAAAAGATCTTCTGTTCGCGGCTCTGAGAAGGTTGGCGGAGCAGGGCAAATCGGTGATCTTCGTCTCCCACAAGCTGGCCGATGTGGAGTGCCTTTGCGATCGGGTGACGGTGATGCGGCAGGGGGAGGTGGTAGGGGAGCTGCCTGTTAGGGGTGAAGACATTGCCCTGTTGGAACAGCAGTTGATCGATTGGATGTTCGGGCGGGAGTTGACACCCCCAGCTCGGCCCCATTCTCCGCAAAGGAGAGCGGATCCCCTGTTGGAGTTGCGCTCCCTGGTGGTGCGGCATGAGCCGTTTGCCTTGGCTTTGCCAGATCTGGCGGTGCAGCCGGGGGAAGTGATTGGGTTGGCCGGTTTGGAAGGCAGTGGGCAACGCTCTTTCCTGCTCACCTGTGCAGGGTTGTTGCCGCCCAGGCGTGGCCGGATTCTGTTGGGGGGGCAGGAGATGACAGGCCGTCCTTACGGCGACTATCTGCGCTGTGGGGTGGGGTTTTCTCCGGCGGATCGGCTGCGGGAAGGGCTGATCCCCGGCTTAACCTTGCAGGAGCATTTTGCCCTCCAGCAGCAGGATCCCTGGATCAACTGGGCTCTGGCCCGTCAGCAGACCCAAGCGGCCATCGAACACTTCAGCATTCGGGGTCACCCCTACAGCCGGGTGGAGCAACTCTCGGGGGGCAACCAGCAGCGCAGTCAGTTGGCTCTCTTGCCCACACCCCTGAGTCTTTTGCTGATGGAGCACCCAACGCGAGGGTTGGACATCGAGTCGGCGCTGTGGGTCTGGGGGCAATTGCTGGAACGCACCCAAGCGGGTACGGCTATTCTTTTTGCCTCGGCGGATTTGGACGAGATCCTGCAGTACAGCGACCGAGTGATGGTGTTCAGCGGCGGACAGGTCTCGGAACCCATTCCGGCGGCGGAGCTCACCGTTTCACGCCTGGGACAGATGATGACGCTTCCCGTCTTGCGCAGCACTCACAGCAGCGAGATCCCAGGGATCCCAACTGAGGTTTAGAGGGCTGGTCGCATCAGCAGGAACTGACACTCTGCCGGAGCAAGAGCATGACTCTAGTCAATAATAAGCTCAACTATACTGAAGAAAATAATGTATAATATGTTCAGTACGGATTACTACCAGTTGATCTTTCTGTTTACTTTCGAGTCTGCCAACATGGTAGCCAAAGCAAAGCAGAAAATTGGTAGTAAGACGACACGGAAACTGCGCTTTGGGTATTCTACTCAAAGCTTTGCGGGATACCGCCATTCTGTTTGGAAACAAACAGAGTGCTATCGCTGCATAGTTGAACAGTGATGTTCAGCAGTGTTCAGCGTAAATGTATCAGAAGGATTTGAGAACGGCATGGCAACCGGCTAGAGCAAGGCTTAGAGTAGCAGTAGCCCCAAGCCTTTTGCTCAAGGAATCTGGCCATGGGATCCCAGGATCGCGCTCCGCCCTCAGGAACAGAGGAGCCGCAATCTGACCGTTCGCGCTCCTCGGACGACGTCCTTTTGCAGCTCACCGTTCGGGGATCCCGGCAGCAAGTCTTGCAGGGTTTGCGGGCCTGGCTGGAGCTGAGCTTGCTGACTCCAGAGCACTTTCGCTTGCTGGTGGAGCAGTATCGGCTAGAGGGGGAGGAACCAAGGTCAGCGGCAGTTTCCCCCAGCGACGAGATCCCGGCTCGTCTTGGCTCGGCCTACGTGCTCTGGATTTTGGGTTTGTTTGGCATCTGTGGCCTGCACCGTTTTTATCTGGGCCGCTGGCGGACGGGTTTGCTCTGGCTGTTGACCTTTGGGCTGCTGGGGATCGGTCAGCTCCTGGATTTGATTTGGATCCCAGGGATGGTGCGAGAAAGAAATGCTCGCCTGGCCGGATCTGGGGTTGAGGAACCTGCGGTCGAGGGGGGAGAAGAGCCCCAAGCTGCCCCTCAATCCACTCGCGCTACTCGGACGGAGTCCTTGCCCCCCCCTACCCCGGCGCTGGCTGTTTTGCTGCGGAACTTGCTGTCAGAGCTGAGCGTGGCTTGGCTGTTGCTGCTGGGCCTGTTTTTGGTGGTGGTGTCCTCGGGGGTGCTGGCGGCCAGCCACTGGGAGCAATTTTCTCCAACTGCTCAGTATGGGGTGCTCTTGGCCTATACGGCGGCTTTTGGGGTAGGTGCTGGATGGATCCAACGGCAGGAAGGGCTGCGTCTAACCGGTCAAACCTTGGAGGCTATTGCCCTGCTGCTGGTGCCGGTGAACGTGTGGGCCCTGGATGGGCTGGGGATCCTTTGGGGGATCCGCATCCTGGCGCTGGGCTTGCTGCTGGGGATCCCGTTGGCGGCTGGGCGGCAGGTGCGCTCGCTGGGTTCAGGTGCCGGCTTTCGCGACAGCGGTGTGGAGCCCAATGCCTTTTACGGAACCTTGGTGAACTTTTTGGCCCTCTCTGGCTTGCACGCTTTCTGGAGCTTGGGGCCGCAGGAGCTTCGCCCTGCTTTTGTCCTGGGGATCCTGTATCTGGGGATCCTCAGCACCGTGATTTACACCTGGAGCCGCCGGTCTCGGGAATTACGGGGCTCCAAGATCTGGCTAATCGGGGCTGCCGGATCCCTGTTAATCCTACGGGGGCTGCTGTCTGGGCATGTCCAAGTGCCGCAGTTGGGGTTGGCGGTGGCCCTATTGGGTTGGCTAGCAGCGGAATGGCCCCAGGGATCCCCGGACGTCGTAGCAGAAGGCGCTCAGGAGGGGATGCTCTCCCGCTGGTGGGAGGGGAGCTGGGTGCTGTTGGTGGTGGGCTGGCTGCTGGCTGCCATTGGCTTGGCGGAGAGCCCTTTCAGCGGCTGGCAGTTGCTGGGGATTAGCCTGCTGGGGATCCATGTCTTAATCGGGCGCTTGCGCCGACACACCCAGTCGCCCCAGCGGGACGAAGTCCTTAGGGTGCATTTGACGTTGCTGTTCTTGCTGGGCCTGGAAACTTGCTGGGCTTTTTGGCAGGTGTGGCCAGCAAGCTGGCGGCAAGAGGTTGTAGCTACAGTAACCAACTGGTTTCAGCCCCTTGATTCCCCTTGGGGCTTGCTGGGGTTGGCGCTGCTGCCCTACGAGGTGCTGTGGCTGGGGTTGGCGGCCCGCTGGCAGAGGAGCGGTCCAGAAGCCGGTGAGACAGGCTTTTCTGGGCTGGTGGAACCAACAGAGCGCTTGGTTTTGGGGCTAGGGGGATCCCTGCTGCTCTTGAGCCTTCCCTATCCGGCCATTCGCTTTTGGCACTTGCTTTTGAGCGCCGGGATCCTGGCCTGGTGGCTACAACAAAAGTCCAGATCAGGAGAAACTTCCAACTTTCTTTGGGTACTCCTGACCCACGCCTACGGAGTGGGGGCACTGCTAGCCGGGATCCGCTGGCTTTTGCCCGACTTGTTCGCGCCAGCGGTGCGGAGCACTAGCTTGTCCGCTTGGGGAGTGGTTCTGCTGTTGGTGGGCCTATTGCAATGGGCAGGGCGGGTGGCTCTGGGTGGGTCAGGGCGCTTTTGGGGATTGCCCGTGGGGCTGTGGCAGCGAAGTGCAGATGGCATAGGGCTGGTGCTGGTGGGATCCAGCTACTTGGCGTTTTTGCTGCAACGGTTCCTTGATTCGTCTGCGACTGGTGAACAATCCATGGGCTGGCTGTGGCTGCTGGTGCCTCTTGTTTTAACGGCAGCTCAGGTATTGGCCCTGCCCCCCCTGGAGTTCATGCCCCGCTGGCTGCAGATCCCAGAGCAAGGGGAGGTGGGATTCCTTTCCTGGCGGCAGGGGATCCCGGAGCGCGGGTCTTTGCGTTTCCCGGCAGTTCTCTCCCTTTTGCTGGCCCAGTTACTCACCTTTGGAAGGCCGGGGGTTGAGTTTCTGGGTCTGGGCTTGGGGTTGCTGCTGATGGCCACTCAGGTGTGGGTGTGGGCCTCTTTCCCCTCCGCCGACCATGAGCTCCACACCGCCAACGCAGTTGTTCCAGCAGAGGTGCTGTTGACAGTGACGTTTGGCTGGGGGTTCGGTCTGGTGGGAATCCATCGGCTGTTCCCCGCTTTAACGGAGTCAGAATGGCTGACGGCCTTGGGGGTGCTGCTATTGTTCGCGACAGCGGTGCGGAGCACTAGCGGCTGTCGCTACAGCCTAGGGACTCCGTTCCACTACCTCTCTCCCCGCCTTCGGGCAGCTTACCGACCGGTGCTGGATGGCTTTGGCTTTCTGCTGGGGATCGTACTTTTACTTTCCCTAACGTTGCAGACATTGCAGCCAGAAGCAGGTCGCATCGGTGGTGGAAAGTACCTGGATTCCCCAGTGGCTCTGACCCTGGCCTCTGGGACTGTCCTGGTGGCCATTGTTTTGCGGCTTTGGGTGGAAGTGGCTCCCGCTTTTTATCGCGACGGCGGTGTCCATCCTGCTGGCTTGGAGAGCGAAAGCCCGTCTCCTTCCAGGGCGGAGGATGTCTCAACTGGCGGCAGCGGTCAGGAGGCTTCGTCGGCCATCTCATGGTCTGTAATGGAGGGGCTGTCCTATGGGCTGATCTGGGCTTTGGAGCTGTTGGTGGCCAGCAGCCTCTTGTGGGTGGTACGGGGATCCCGTCCTGTTGCCCCTCTGCTTGCCGTCATCAATCTAAGCCTGGGGATCCTCTTTTGGATTGGGCCGGAGAAACTCCTCTTTGAGCGGCCCGATCGCGCTGGTGGGACGGAGTCCTCAGGGGGACAACTCCTGCAGCGGGTCAAGGCTCTGAGTTGCTGGGGGACAGCGCCGCTGATCTATGCCGGCTTGGGCTGGCTGGGATCCCATCTCGAACTCGAATGGAGCGAGCTGACAGGTCTGGGCAGCTTAGGTCTCTCCATCGTGCTGCTAGGCGTGGGGCGCCGACAGTCACCGGAGCAGCACCCCTGTCGCGAACAGGAAGGCCCTCCTCCTACCAACCGGAAGGGGATCCTGGGAGCTTTCGGAATATCGCTGGCGGCCTACGAGAGCTGGGTCTACTTTCTCGGCCAGCAAACTGGGGAATTCTGGGAGGACGAAGCGGCGGTGCTGACAGCTTTGCTAGGGCTGCTCTTGGCAGTGGGCTACTGCCTCTGTCCATCTTGGCTGGTGGCGACCCTGCGGCTGAAAGCGGCCTGGCTGCAGCGGATAGGTGCCGGCAACTGGGGCTTGGCCAGCCTCGCCCTTTGGAGTTTCGCTCTCAGCCCTTGGGGGAAGGGGCTCTGGGTGCTGACGGGATCCGGCCTGGTGGCCTATGCCGCCGGACAGGCGAGAACCTCAACTCTAGAATCTCCAACAGAGCGAAATTGGGTGCCAACGGTCTGGGGTTACCTCAGCGCATGGCAGGGGGCTGGGGTTCTGCTGGGCGGTGTGTTCCTGGGGCTGCCGCAGCTATCCATAGCGCGGTGGGCCGGATCCCTGCTCTGTGGGCTGGGGCTGGTTTACCACGGCTTGCCCTGGCGACGGTGGGGCTGGCCGGCGGCTCCTTGGCAGAATACAGCCTTGGTGCTGCCCCTGGCCGCTTTTCTGGTAACCGCGGGAGGAAATAACACCCTTAATCTGCTGCTGGGGGCAACCTACTATGCCCTGCTGGCTATCTGGAGATCCCAAGTGCGCCTGGGCTATGTCAGCCTGTTCTTGAGCAACTGGATCCTGTGGAGTTACGGCTGGCATCAGGATTGGGCTTCCCTGACGTTCTATGCCCTGCCCCTGGTGGGATCCCTGCTCTATGTGGCTCAGGTGGATCCGGGATTACAGGAAGCCAGCGGGCGACAGGGGCGACATTGGCTGCGGCTGGTTTCCTTGGGCACATGGCTGCTGGTGGTGATGGTGGAAACCCACGGGCAACGGTGGACGGGCTTTTGGCCGGTAGGGTTGGGTTTGGCCTTGGGTCTGCTGGGCTTGGCCTTGCGGGTAAGAGCCTATCTCTTCGTGGGCACGCTGGCCTTTGGGCTGGGGATCCTGCGGCAGGGATGGCTGTTGGTAACAACTGATGCGCTGCTGCTCTGGGCCACTGGGATCCTGCTGGGCCTGCTTCTGATTTGGACGGCAGCCAATCTTGAAAGGCGTCGAGAAGAGGTGGGATCCCGCCTCTCCGCTTGGCTAGGGCAACTGCAGAGCTGGGAATAGCTCCCCCCGTGGGAGAGGGGTCGAGAGTGAGCCAGTGGGGCAAGGGGCATGTCAAACTGGTGCTGGCCTTGCTTTGGAGGATGGGGTCTATTGCTGGGCAACGTTGACCCAAAGGTGTCTTCTCAGCCTAGGTGGAAAAAGCTTCTGCGGCAGATCTTGGCTCCTTGGCGCGAGTTCGATGGCATGTTGCTGGCCACGGTGCTGGCCTTGACAGGCATCGGCATTCTTGCCATCCGCAGCGCAGTCTGGGAGCGTCCCATCAGCCACTACTGGCTGCAGCAGTTGATCATGGCCGGGATCAGCCTGGTGTTTTTGGCGATGGTGGCGCGGATCCCCTATGAGCGGCTGCTGCGCTGGCACTGGTTTACCTATGGCCTGACCTTGGCGGGCTTGGTTGCAGTGCTCTTTTTCGGCACGGCAGGAGGGGGGGCGGAGCGGTGGATCTCCATTGCCGGCGTCCAGGTGCAGCCTTCCGAGTTTGCCAAGTTGGGGGTCATTATTACCCTGGCGACCATTTTGCACCACTGGCCGATCAAATACTTCAGCCAAATTTGGGTGGCCGTTGCCGTCATCGCCCCTCCTTGGGTTTTGATCTTCCTACAGCCCAACTTGGGCACGGCCCTGGTGTTTGTGGCCATCTTGCTGGCCATGCTCTACTGGGCCGGGGCCAAGGGCAGTTGGATCCTTTTGCTGCTGTCGCCGGGGGTGGGGGCCATCCTCTACGGCCTGCACACCCGCCCCGAGCTGAGCTGGATGCTCTGGGTCTGGCTGATCTGGTGCTTGGGCATGGCGAGCCTGGCGGCTTGGCGGCTGCCTTGGCGGTGGACAGGAGCGATGACCTTTGGAGTGCTCAACCTGCTCTCCGGGCATCTGGGCCAGGCGGCCTGGCACATCCTCAAGCCCTACCAGCGGCGGCGGCTGGAGATCTTCATCGATCCCATGCAAGAGCCCTGGGGATCTGGCTACCACCTGATTCAGTCCCGCATCGCCATCGGGGCCGGCGGGCTCTGGGGCCGTGGCATCCAGCAGGGCACCCAAACCCAACTGGACTTCATCCCCGAGCAGCACACCGACTTCATTTTCTCGGCCATTGGGGAAGAGATGGGCTTTGTCGGCACCCTGACGGTGCTGATTCTGTTTTGGATTCTCTGTGCACGGCTCATCTGGATTGCCCAGGGGGCCAAGGACAATTTTGGCTCCCTAATTGCCATCGGGGTGCTGGCCATGATCCTCTTTCAGGCAGTTGTCAATATCGGCATGACCATCGGCCTGGCCCCCATCACCGGCCTGCCCCTGCCTTTTTTGAGCTATGGCCGCTCGGCTCTGCTGACCAACTTTCTGGCCATTGGCCTGGTGGAATCGGTGGTCATGCACCGCCAACGCACCACCTTATTCAGGTAATTTCAAGAGTTTTCTTCCCCCTCCTTTTCTGGCGACGCTGGCTCAGGTCGGTAGCCATGCCGCTCCGCAGCGCTCTCCTATCCGCGCGCAACGCTGCTGACGAGCCAGGGATCGACCCCTGCTTCTACTCCCTCCTAGTCTTTTCGTCCTCTCTCCTGGAGGGCCCTGGCGCGGTTGAGATCTCGATGCACCTACCCCACTTGCCTATGCGGTGGGGTAGTCAGACGCTGCCCAAAACCCCCTCCCGCCTAAAGAGCTGGCACGACTGCAACGCCTGCGGCAAGGGGTGTAAATTGCCAACGCGCCAGCACTAAGATGGGGACATCGAGTCCTGGGTTGTCAAGCTCCCATGTCGCCTCTCGATCCCGCGCTTTACTTTGACCACAGCGCCACCACTCCGCCTCGGCCGGAGGTGATCGAGGCCATGCGGCTGGCGATGCAGGAAAGTTGGGGCAACCCCTCCAGCTTGCACGCTTGGGGCGAACGGGCGGCCATGGCCATGGAACGGGCGCGGCAGCAGGTGGCCGAGCTGCTCAACTGTGAGCCGGAGACGCTGCTGTTTACCTCCGGCGGGACGGAGTCCAACAACCTGGCCCTGTTTGGGGTGGCGCAGCGCTACTCCACTCCCCAGCACCTGATCATCTCCAGCGTCGAGCACGCCTCGGTGGAGAATGCCGCCCGCCGCTTGCAGGCCCAAGGCTGGAAGGTAACCCGCCTGCCGGTGAACGCCGCCGGCCAGGTGGATCCCCAAACCCTGCTCCGGGCGCTGCAGCCCACCACCGTGCTGGTCTCCATCGTCCACGGCCAGAATGAGGTGGGATCCCTGCAGCCCATTGCCGAGCTGGGCCGCCTCTGTCGCCAGGCGGGAGTTCTCTTCCACACCGACGCGGTGCAGACGGTGGGGCGGATCCCCTTGGATCTGGCGCAACTGCCGGTGGACCTGCTCTCCCTGTCTGGGCATAAGCTTTACGGGCCGCAGGGGGTGGGGGCGCTCTACGTACGCCCGGGGGTGGAGCTGCAACCGCTGCTGCGGGGGGGCGGGCAAGAACGGCGGCTGCGAGCTGGCACCCAGGGGATCCCTGCCATTGTCGGTCTAGGGGTGGCAGCGGCCTTGGCAGCCCAAGAGCTGCAGCAGGAGACGGCCCGCCTGCGGCAGTTGCAACGGCAGCTGGCCCAGTTGCTGGCCTCTGTGCCAGGTTTGCGGCTAACTGGCCCCTCGGATCTGGAGCAACGCCTGCCCCACCACCTCAGCTACTGCACTGCCGCCATGCCGGGGAATGTGCTGGTGAGGGAGATGAGCCGCCAGGGGATCGCCATCAGCGCCGGCTCTGCCTGTAGCAGCGGCCAACGGATCCCCAGCCGCATCCTTTTGGCCATGGGCTATTCCGAGGCCGAGGCCCTGGGATCCATCCGCCTCAGCCTGGGCAAGGCCACCACCCAAGCCGCAGTTGAACAGGTGGCGCAGTCGCTGCGGGCTCTTCTCCTCTCGGCTGCGGGCGCTGGATCCCTTGAGGAGAAGGCAACCCAACCCCTGCCAGCGGCTCCTGCCGCTGAATTGGCGGCTGGGCTAAGGTGATAGAGAGTTACAGGGCTGGTCGTTATGGCTGAGATGAGTCCCTATCAAGTGTTGGGAGTCAGCGAAGAAGCCTCCTTTGAGGAGATCCAATCGGCGCGGGCACGGCTCCTGGCCAGCTTGGGTGCGGATGAACAGCAGCAGGAGCGGGTGGAACAAGCCTACGACGCCATCCTGATGCAGCGCCTGCGCCTGCGCAAGGAGGGCAAGATCGCCGTCCCCGACCGCATTCGCTACGCTGAACAGCGGGCTGCCCGTCCAGAGACAGAACCGAGTTTGCCCCGTCCCGCTGCCCAAAATCCCCCCTGGATCAGCCGCTGGCTGGATAGCCCCTCTGCCCCGGATATGCTCTGGCCCGCCGTGTTGCTGGGAGGACTGGTGGGTTGGGTTGTCTTGGCTCCCGATGAGTATCCCTCCCTGCAACTGGCGCTGGGGCTGATGGCCTGTATCTATTTCCTGTACCGCAAAGAGCGCCGCTTCCTTCGCGCTTTTCTCTTGGCGCTGGCAGGACTGAGCCTGGGACTGATGTTGGCCTACGCCATTGCCCTTCCCCTCACCGGCGGCGATGCCCCCGGCGCCCTGTTGGTGGGGATCACGTTTGCGGTGATGTGGCTGGTCACCAGCTTTCTGCGCTAGCTGGGGGGCTTCAGGTACACATTCCTACATATGTGCTGCCTGTCCATCTAAGTCGTTCCCTAACTCCCCTCTCCCTGAGGGAGAGGGGTTGGGGGTGAGGGCAGGAGCGCTTGGGTCGGCCCCTAGTTGGATTTGACCAGGCGGGGATCCGTCAAGGTCTTATCTGCCGAAGCGCCGCTGCCGCGACTGATAGCTGAGCAGGGCTTGGTGAAAGGCGGCGCGGTCGAAATCCGGCCAGAGGATGGGGGTGAAGTACTGCTCGGTGTAGGCCATCTGCCAGAGCAGGAAGTTGCTGATGCGCATCTCGCCGCTGGTGCGGATCAACAGGTCGGGATCCGACAAGCCAGTGGTGTAGAGAAATTGGGAAAAGAGGGCCTCGTCGATCTGATCCGGTTGCAAAAGCCCCTGCTGCACCAGGGTGGCAATCGAGCGGCAAGCCTGCACGATCTCCTGTCTGCCGCCGTAGTTCAGGGCCACCGTCAGGCAAATGCCCTCGTTGTGCTGGGTGCGTTCCACCGCATGCAGGATCGTGTCCTGCAAAGATCGGGGCAGGGCCGACAACTGGCCGGCAAACTGGATGCGCACCCCCTGCTGCACCATTTCCGCCAGTTCCTGCCACAGCACCTGCTCGAACAAGGTCATGAGGAAATCCACCTCCTCGCGGGCGCGGCCCCAGTTCTCCGTGGAGAAGGCGTAGGCGGTGAGGAGGGGGATCCCCCAATCGTGACAGCAGCGGAGCAACTCCTTCAAAGCCGCTACCCCGCGCTGATGCCCGACACTGCGGGGCAAGCCTCGTTTTTGCGCCCACCGCCCGTTACCATCCATGACCACTGCCACATGGCGGGGCAATAACTGCGGATCTAGGTCGGCAGGCAACTGCAGAAGATGGACAGGAGAAAGGGTCATGCGGATCAGTCTTTAGGAAGGGTTTTCTCAGGTTTGCGAAGGAGTTTGGCTAGATCTGGCAGGGATCCCCACCAGCGCAACAGCCCATTGTGAATCCACGGGTGGGCCCACAATCCCTGCAGAGGAGCATCCCGTTTTTTGGCTTCGCGCGGATGGCGCAACCGCTGCACCAGCAGTTCGTGGAGCTTGGCACTGGTCAGAGGTCGCTCGAGGCGTCCGCCTTCTGCCAGTGAGATGGATCCCGTCTCCTCTGAGACCACAATACACAAGCAATTGGCCTGTTCTGTGATCCCCATCGCCGCCCGGTGCCTCGTGCCCAGTTGGCGAGAGGCAGTTCGCTCCGAAACCGGCAGGATCACCCCTGCCGCGCGAATCCGATCCCGATGGATAATTACAGCCCCATCGTGCAGGAGCGTCGAGGTCTGGAAGATCGTCTGTAAGAGCTCCCGGGACACCCGCGCCTGGAGAGGAACCCCTTTATCGGTGAACACCCGCGAGTCAATGGGCTGATCTGGCTCGATGACAATCAGCGCCCCTGTCCGATTTTGGGAGAGTTCTCGCACCGCCTGCACCACCTCCTCCACCAAATCCTCCTTAGGGTCATCCTCGTCATCGTCTGTGCTGTTCGGCCACTCAACGCAGATGGCCCTCGCCAGTTGCTCCAGGAGCCGCCGAAACTCCGGCTGAAAGAGTACCCCCATCGCCACAGCCGCGGCCAGGAGCAAGCGATCCAAAATCAGGTGCACCAGCGGCAGCGAGGCGGTGGCCAGATACAGGACCAGCAGCACCATAAACCCCCGCACCAGCACCCCGGCCCGGCTCTCGCGGGTGTAATAGAGGGCCAAAGCCAATAGCAAGACGGCCAGAGCCCAGTCCAACAGGCTGAGAACATTAAATTGCTGTAGCCAAGCCCATAAGGCCGCCAGCATGCCGAAAAACCCCGTTCACGCTCCCCTCGTTGCGGACCCTTTGCCTACGCCATCCTGCGCCCCAGAACCTTTTGGCTCCGGAACCCCTGTTGGACTGCGGCCCCCTGACCAGCCTACCACTCACCTCCTACCTGTCTTCCAGTCTTTCCTGCCCCAGAGCCAGCGGGGTCGCCGCTGCAGAGAAAGCCGGGCCCCGCCCTCAACGGCAACGGTTACAGGCAGCCGTCTCTGCCCTTCACCGCTGCAACCGCTCCGGTAAGATGTCCTGACGGATCAGATCTGCATAAGTTTCCCGCCGCAGGATCAACTGGGCCTTCCCTTGGTTGACCAGCACTGCCGCGGGCCGAGGGAAGCGGTTGTAATTGGAGGCCATGCTGTAGTTGTAGGCCCCGCTGGTCAACACAACTAGGACTTCGCCGGGCGCTGGGTTGGGCAAAAGCACATCTTTCAAGAGCACATCCCCCGACTCGCAGTGTTTGCCGGCCACTGTCACCCGCTGGGTGGCCTCGGCCTCAGGGCGGTTGGCCAGAAGGGCGGTGTAGCGGGCTCCGTAGGTGATAGGGCGGGGGTTATCGGACATGCCGCCGTCAATGGTGACGTAGAGACGCCCTTCGGGAAGGTCTTCGCTGGGCGGGATCCACTTCTTGCCCCCCAAAGTGTAGGCGGTTACAGCCGCTGGCCCAACCACAGACCGTCCAGGCTCGCAGAGCACCTTGGGCAGCGGGATCCCGGCGGCGGTGAAGCTCTGCTGCACTGCAGTGGCCACGGCTTCCACCCACTCCGGAATGGAGGGGGGATCGTCGGATTCGACATAGCGGATCCCTAGTCCGCCGCCCACATTCAGCTCCTGCAAGGGCAGCCCCTTCTCCAGCCCTTGGCGCCAGACCTGGGCCAGTACCCCTGCCAGATCCCGGTGGCCTTGTAGGTCGAAGATCTGGGATCCGATGTGGGCGTGGAGCCCGACGCATTGCAATTGGGGATGGGCTGCCAAAAAATCAAATACCTCCGGCAGTTGCCACTGGCCGATGCCAAATTTGCTGTCGGTTTGGCCAGTGCGGATGTACTCGTGGGTGTGGACGTCAATGCCGGGGTTGACCCGCACCAACAAGCGGGCCGGTCGTGCAGGGGTAGCCAGAGCGGCCAGTTGCTGTAGCTCGTAGAGGCTATCGGCCACCAGGGTGCAGCCCACCTCCAGGGCCATGGCCAGCTCCTCCGCCGACTTGGCGTTGCCGTGCAGGTAGAGCTCCTCACCCCTGGCTCCTGCTTGAATAGCGGTATAGAGCTCCCCGCCGGAGGCCACGTCCAGCCCCAGCCCTTCTTGTAAGGCCAAAGCGCAGATGGCCAAGCAGTTCCAGGCTTTCGTAGCATACAAGACCTGGGATCCCCCAGGGTAGCAGCGGGCCCAGGTGTCGCGGTAGAGCCGGCAGGCGTGTCGCAACGTCCACTCGTCCAGGATGTAGAGGGGAGAGCCAAACTGGCGCACCAGCTCTACCACGTCGCAGCCGCCGATTTCCAGGTGGCCCTGGCTGTTGGTGCGGCTGGTCAGGGGCAATAGCGACTGGTTGGGAGAAACTTGTTCGACGGAGGTGGAAGTGCCGAGGGTTGAAACCATAGGGACAAGTGAAGGGACTGTCCTCCACCCTATCAAGTTTGCTCTCCAGTTTGGCCAAATGCCCTCAAGCCCCTTGTTGCCAGCAGCCCCCGCAAGGTAGGGCATGATGTCTTGCCGGGAACTCCCTCCCTGTTTAGCTCCCGTCCCCAAGACAGCTCTTCTCGCCTGGATTCGATCTTGGGCAGCACTTTCTGCTAATATAGGAAGCCAGTGTCCAAGGGTCGATGCCCGAGTGGTTAAAGGGGGCGGACTGTAAATCCGCTGGCTTATGCCTACGTTGGTTCGAATCCAACTCGGCCCACCATGCCGCCCACGTAGCTCAGTGGCAGAGCACCCCCTTGGTAAGGGGGAGGTCACGAGTTCAATCCTCGTCGTGGGCTTACGTGCAAGCTCCAAGTTCCGCCGCTTGAGGTTTCTCTTCCCCTGGCTTGACGATCTCGCCGCTGAGGGAAAAGGCCCGTGTGGCAGTGATGCGCACTGGCACCAGGGATCCCTGCAATTGCTCGGGATCGCCGTCGAAGAAGACGATGCGATTGCCGCGGGTGCGCCCCATGGCCTGGCGGGGGTTTTTGGGATTGGGGCCTTCCACCAGCACCTCCTGCACCTGGCCCAGCAGCCGGGCGCTGCGGGCGGCAGCCACCTCCGCGACCAAGCGGTTGAGCCGTTGCAGGCGGTCGCTTTTTTCCTCTTCCGGCACCTGGTCAGGCCACTCGGCTGCCGGCGTGCCAGGGCGGGGAGAGTAGGCGGCAGTATTGAGGAAATCAAAGCCGATATCCTGAACCAGTTGCAGGGTTTCCTGAAACTGGGCTTCCGTTTCGCCGGGGAAGCCGACGATGGCATCGGCGCTGATGGTGGCCTCGGGCATGTACTGGCGGATGAGCTGGATGAGCTGGCGGTAGCGCTCCTGGGTGTAGCCCCGCCGCATCCGCTTGAGGACGGCGTCGCTGCCCGCCTGGAAGGGGATGTGGAAGTGCTCGCACACCTTGGGCAGCTCGGCACAGGTGGCGATCAGCTCTTCAGTAAAGTAGCGCGGGTGGCTGGTGGCAAAGCGAATCCGCTCAATACCTTCCACCGAATGGACAAAGCGCAGCAGGCTGGCCAGGTTGGTCTTGGGATCCAGATCCCGCCCGTAGGCGTCGATGTTTTGCCCTAGCAAGGTGACCTCGCGGTAGCCGGCCCGGGCCACGTCCTCAATCTCGGCGCGGATGGCCTGCGGCTGGCGCGACTGCTCCCGTCCCCGCACCAACGGCACAATGCAGTAGGTGCAGCGCTCGTTACAGCCGTAGATGACGTTGATCCAGGCTGTCACCCGGCTATCCCGGCGGGGCTTGGTGATGTCTTCCGGGATCTCGACAGGCTCGGTGGCCACCACCTGGTTGCCCGCCTCCACCTGGGCCAGCAGATCCCCAAGGCGGTTGACGTACTGGGGGCCCATGACCAGATCCAACTCGGGGACGCGGCGCAGCAACCTTTCCCCCTCCTGCTGGGCCACGCAGCCGGCCACGATGAGCTTGATGGCTGGGTTTTTCCGCTTGCGCTGCGCCTGGATGCCCAGGTAGGAATACACCTTTTGCTCAGCGTTATCGCGGATGGTGCAGGTATTGAAGAGAACTAAGTCTGCCTGCAGCTCGTCTTCGGCGGGCACATACCCCAGCGACTCGAGGATCCCGGCCATGCGCTCGCTATCGGCCCGGTTCATTTGACAGCCGAAGGTGATGGTGTAATAGGTGGGAGCAGCCATGGCAAGACCAGAAGACAGGGTCAGCAATCTCTACCTTTTTTGAGCTTAGCGGATCCTTATGGGGCGGTAGCGGCAACGTAAGGGTTGGGGGGCAGATCCCTCTCCCTTGGCTCCCTCTGCGCGGCCCAGGCTGGTTTGCTAAGCAGTGTCCCTCAGCAGAGTAGCCACTGAGCTAGGGCGCGTCAGTCGGGCATGAGGGCGTGAACTTGCTTGCGGCCGTTGGGGTAGAGCAAGGCGCGCTTGGGGCCGTGGATGGGATCCTCCACGATAATGGTTTGGTCGCGGCTGGCTCCCAGGGAGACGATGGCAATCGGCACCTGCATCAACTGGGCCAAAAACTTCAGGTAGTCGTAGGCTTCGGGAGGCAAGTCCTCAAGGGAGCGGCAGTCTTTGGTGGAGCACTTCCAGCCGGGCAGGGTTTCATAAATGGGCTTGCACTGGGCAAAGACGCGGGCATCGCTGGGAAAGTGACGGATCTCGCGCCCCTGGTACTCATAGGCCACGCACACCTTGATCTCGTCTAGGCCGTCCAGCACATCCAACTTGGTGATGGCCAAGCAATCCAGGCCGTTGATCCGCACGGCGTAGCGCCCGATTACGCCGTCGAACCAGCCGCAGCGCCGCTGCCGCCCGGTGGTGGTGCCAAATTCGGCTCCCGCCGCCCCCAGGTAAGCGCCAATCTCGTCCTTGAGCTCGGTGGGGAAGGGGCCTTCGCCGACGCGGGTGGTGTAGGCCTTGGCTACCCCAATCACCCGGTCAATGCTGGTGGGGCCGATCCCGGCCCCCACGCAGGCGCCGCCGGCGATGGGATGGGAGGAAGTGACGTAAGGGTAGGTGCCGTAGTCGAGATCCAACAGCGTGCCCTGGGCCCCCTCAAAGAGGATGTTCTGCCGCTCCTCGATGGCCTGGGTGAGGAGTAGGGCAGCGTCGGTGACGTAGGGGCGCAGCCGCTCCGCGTAGGCCAGGTATTGCTCGATGATCGGCTCGGGATCCAGAGGGGGTAGGTTGTAGATTTTTTCCAGCAAAACGTTCTTGTAGGGAATGGCCCAACTGAGGCGCTCCCGCAGTTGGTCGGGGTACATCAAGTCCACGACGCGGATGCCCATGCGCTCGGCCTTGTCGGCGTAGGTAGGGCCAATGCCTCGCCCGGTGGTGCCCAGCCGGTAGATGCCGCGTCGCTCTTCCTCGGCCACGTCGATGACGCGGTGGTAGGGCAAGGTTACGTGGGCTGTCTCGGCGATGTAGAGGTTGTGGGTGGAGATCCCCAGTTGGTGCAGTTGGTCGATCTCGGCCAGCAACACCTCAGGGTCGATCACCGTGCCGCTGGCGATGATGCAGCGCTTGTCGGGGTAGAGGATGCCGGAGGGGATCAGGTGCAGCTTAAAGATTTGGCCCCCCACCACCACGGTATGTCCTGCGTTAACCCCGCCTTGGTAGCGGACGACCACATGCGCCTTTTCACTGAGGAGGTCGGTGATCTTACCTTTTCCTTCGTCGCCCCACTGGGCACCGACAACCACAACGTTTGCCAAGGGCTTCTCCTACAGTCTCTGAACGGCACAAAAAATCCCCTTTGCGGGGTCGCTGCACTAATTTACCGCATTGCTCCAGGCAGTGTTGAGGGCTTCGGACAAAAACGTTAACAATCGATTAATTTCGACCCCTCGCTAGGGCAGCAGCCCGCTCCCTTTAGCTCCCCGGCTTGAACAGGCCAATGGCGGTGACCTGGTTGGATCCCGCCGCAAAGGCAAAGGACAGGCCAAGGGCGTCGTAGTTGACATAGTAGCGATCGTCGCGCAGATATTCTCGGCTCCCCTTGGGGTAGGGCACCACCTCGTTGTAGCCGTTCTCGCCAGGCCCGCCGTAAATGGCGATCACTTCCGAGTAGGTGGAGCCGATACGGATCCCTTCGCCAGTCATGGCTTCGGGTTGGGTGGTGTAGATGCGGTCGGCAAAAAAGCTATTGAGAACGCCCGGACGGCGGTAGGCAAAGAGGATGTAGTCCTGCAAGTAGAAGATCTTCAGGTCGCTGTTGGGCTGAAATACATTTGCCCGCGATTCGGCCGGGATCAAATCCACGTTGCCCAAGAGGTGGGTATCGACGTTGCGGGTATCCATGCCCAGGACAAAGCGACCAACACGGCCCTCTTGCACCAGGACGGTGGGGCGGGGGGGAGGGCTGGGGCGGCGGGGCAGGGCCAGCGCTTCTAGGGCGGCCTTTAGCCAGGCGTTCTCATCCCCCTCCACCTTTTGCAGGGGCACCAAACCCTGGGCTAGGGAGCGTCCATCGCCTGTCTTCCAGGTGGCCACGGCCAGTTCCACCGCCGCGCCAGAAGGAAGGGCAAAGAAGCGGGTCTGGCGTTCGCTGCCTTGAGTGGGTTGCCCTACTATAACGGTGCTGCCGCTGGCTCCCAACTGGGCCGCCAGGAGGGTGGCCCCCTGGCGGGTGTTGCCGTCGACCAGGACGGCCGATGGGATCCCAGCAGCCAGTGGCAGGTTTTCGCTGTTCCAGGGGGTAGGCTGGCCAAAGCGGTCTTCGGTAACCAGCAGCGGCTGCACGGAGCGGGGCAAGAATAGGCGTGCCACATCCGCTATCACTTGCGGGTCATAGCCCACCGAGCTGCGCAGGTCGAGGACAATGCCTTGGCTGTAATCCTGGGTGTAGAGGGCTTGGCGGATCTGCTGGGCTGTGGCAGGGGTGAGCTCCGGCACTGCCAGGTAAACCTGGCGCGGCCCAATCTGACGCGCCTGCAGGGGTGGACGAGGGCGGTTGAGCAAGTCCCTGAAGCTTTGGGGATCCCAGAAGCGATCGGCGGGATCCCCGTATTCGCGCAGAACCTCTCGAATCAGCTCGTACTCGACTTCGATGGGCGGACGGGGATCGCTGTAGGTGCGGGCCAACAGGCGGGTGTAGAGGTCGTTGTAGTTAACCGCAGCGGCTTGCTTGCCCGCCTGCCAAGACTCGTTGATGAACAACTCCACCAGATAGCGCAAATCCTGGCCCATTGCTGGCAAAGGAGGAGCTGCCGGGATGCCCAGATCGGGCGACGCACCCTGGAAGGGAGAAATCGGATTCGCAATCGGATCCTCAACTGAGGGCATGACCGGCACAGGGGGCAAGGCCGCTTGCCCCATCACTCTGCCAGAAAGGACTCCGCTGAGCGCCCCGACTGTGCCCCACACCTGAACTGCCCGCGCAAATCCCTTCATGGTGGCCTGCCCTTGTTTGCAGATGCTGTGAATAGGATAAACTCTGGGCAATCTCCTCTACCACTGTCGGCAGGGCCAAATACTTGTTTTTTAAATCATGAGACACTACTGGTTGTCTTGCCCTCTTGCCTCTGTCTGGGCGTTTCCCGGTTCGGATCCCGAAGCAGCGCGGGTGTGCCCTAGCTCTCGGCAGACCAGATTGTGCGGATAGGCAGGGTGAAGCCGGGCAGCACGTCTTCTCCCGACAAGGTTTCTGGGTCTTCCAACAGTTCCGGCGCCTGTCCTGCTCGGTAGATCATCACCCGCTTGGCCTTGGGATCCAAAAGCCACCCCAAGCGACAGCCGTTGTCTATGTACTCCTGCATCTTGGCCTGGGCTTGAACCCAAGAATCGGTGGGCGAGAGGATCTCCACCACAAAGTCAGGACACAGGGGCAAGAATCCCTGGCGGGTCTGGGGATCCAGAGCCTCCCACTTTTCCAGCGGGATCCAGGCCAGGTCAGGAGAGCGGTCGCTGCCTGAAGGCAGAGAAAACCCCGTGGAAGAATCAAAGGTTTTGCCTCGGCCTGATTGGCGATTCCAGAGGGTTAGCTCTGTGGTGATCTCTGCATTCCAGTGGCCAACTTCACCGCCAGTGGGGGACATGATCACCAGCTCTCCTCGGGCAGTGCGCTCTAGCTTTAGCTCAGGATTGGCCGCACATAGCCGGATAAAATCCTCTCGCGTCAGAGTCATCAAGGGGCTGAGATTGAGCGTCAAGGCCGTCATGGCATGAACTGGACATTCCCATGCAAAACTGGATTCCAGAATAACCCCCTGCTGAAGGGCAATAGGAAGCAATTGGGAGCCCTGGCTCTAGTTTATAAAGTCTCAGTCTGGTTTGGCTCTGATTCAACGTTTTCCAGGTCTTGAGAGTAGGGGAGAGAGTCTTGCTCTGGGCAATTTCCTGCTCGAAGTGTGTCCGGGCTTGAGGATGGATCCCTGCTGCGATGGCTTGCTGCAATACGTGACGACGCACCTCTTCAGTGTGCCTGTCAAGCACCATTTTCAGAGCATAAAACCGGTTGATGGCAAGCTCGTTGAAATGGGCCAGCGCCGCTGCGGCAAAGGATCCCTCTGCACCCCGATAGAGGTATCGCACCAAGGTATCGGCGGCTTCTATGGCCAGTTCCCCTTCCAGAGAATGCAGAGCTTCTAGATTCTTTTCCACTTCTGCCAGGGAGTTGCCACA
Organism: Synechococcus sp. JA-3-3Ab; assembly: GCF_000013205.1. NCBI lineage: Bacteria > Bacillati > Cyanobacteriota > Cyanophyceae > Synechococcales > Synechococcaceae > Synechococcus > Synechococcus sp. JA-3-3Ab. The sequence continues at coordinate 2,927,420 of NC_007775.1, forward strand.
GGATACCCGTGTCAGACCCATCGATACCCAGCCCACCAATGGCTGTCGAATCTTGAGCCAGCCGTTGAGTACTTCCATGACCCGCACTTCGGTTCCATTGGGCAGTTGACCGATAACATTGCCTGCGGCTACAGCGGGTGTCGATCGTACATTAGTCGGCGGATTGGGATCCTCTATCTGAGTAATGCAGGGCAGGGGGACATCTGTGTACAAGGTGTCGTCGATCTCAACCTCCTTGCCGGCACTGCGAAGTGTATCAATTAGCCGACTGACAACATCTTTGGGCACATCTAGCACTGTCGAGAGCCAACTTGGATTAATGCTTAGCCCTGGCTCCCAGCCCGCCTGAGCCACCACTACCCACTGACCACCGTGTTTTTTAAGCAAATAGCAGCCATCAATTACCGGAAGGTCGCCAACTTCGGCAGAGGCTTCGGCTAGGGCATAGTTTTCGACAATGGCGATTGCTCCGGTTTCCAGAGGATGAACCGGCACACCGGGAGATCGAGCTGCTGCTTGTCGGAGATACTCGTTGATCAATGGGTCGGTGAGCACAGCTTGCCTTATGGCCGCACGGTCGTCAGCGCTGCTTGGGTTTAGGGTGGCTGAGGATGGCGAGGTTTGCACAACCCAAGTTCTCGCTGTGGCAGCAGGCAACACTGGCAAAACTTGAAGGGAAGCTGCAGGAGTTTCTGCCTTGGATCCGCCATTGTCCAGGGATTGCGCAGAGGCATTGCCGACCAAAAGCAGCAGCGTTGTTGCTATCGACAATGCTGATGGGATTTTCCTCAAGCTCAATATCGATCGGCAGCTTTGGGATAGAAGAGCTTGCATTTTCATCAACATCTGCTGAAATGGTTTGCCCTGCGGAGTTTTTGGAATCTACGCTCTTCTCTAGATAGCAAGCGAGATGGGATCCCGCCGCGATTGCCGCCTGCTGGGTGCTTTAGCCGACGTGAGCGGTGGGGTTGACTAGGCCGATCACTTGAGTGTAGGCGCCGCGAGCTTGGGTCACTCCAATGGTGCGCTCCGCTTTTTCAAGCATGGGACGGCGCAGGCTGACCACCAAGAATTGCGCCTGGCGGGATTGCTGCCAGATCATGTCGGCCAATTTTTCTACATTGGCCCCATCCAAAAACATGTCCACCTCGTCAAAGGCATAAAAGCTAGAGGGGCGATAGCGCTGCAACGCAAAAATAAAGCTGAGGGCCGTCAAGGATTTTTCTCCGCCCGACATGGCGCTGAGACGACGCACTGGCTTGCCTTTGGGGCGGGCCACCAGGGTCAAACCCCCGGCCAACGGATCCTCTGGGTTCTCCAATTCTAAATAGCCCTCTCCCTCGGAAAGCTGGGCAAAGATGGTCTGGAAATGGCCGTTGATGGCATGGAAGGCATCCAAAAACGCTTGGCGGCGCAGGGTGGAAAAGTTCTCGATGCGCAGCAACAATTCGGTGCGCTCTTGGTGCAGGGTTTCCAGTTTGGCGTTGAGATCCCCTAGGCGGGCCTGGATCTGTTCGTATTCGGCGATGGCCAACATGTTCACCGGCTCCAGGGATCGCAATTGCTCTTCGATTTTGCGTTTTTGCCGTTGCAGCTCGTCCAGGGTCAGGTGGGGGGGCAGGGGGGGAAGGGGATCCGGCAGCTCTTGGGCCGCGGCTTGCAGTTGGGCTTGCAGTTGGGCAAGGATGGCCTCTTTTTCCTGCTGTTGGGTGAGGGCGTGGTAGCGTTCCCATTCCAGGCGTTGGAGCTGCTGCTGTTGGGCGCGCAGTTGAAATTCTTGCCGCTCCCGCTCTTGGCGCAGGTGGGCGAGGCGGGCTTCGATCTGGCCCATCTGTTGCCGTTGCTCGGCAATGTGCTGCTGGATGTGGGCGAGAGTGGCCTGGGCCTGGGCGATTTGCTCTTGAAGTTGGGCCTGACGCCGTTCGCCCTCTTGCAGGCGCTCCTGGTGGTGCTGGATCTGGGCCTGCTTCAGGTGTTGCTGGCTGAGGTTCTCCTGCTGCTGTCGCTCCAGGTGGGCCAGGTGGTGTTGCAGCTCCGCCAGGTGGCTCTCCTGCTGCTGTACCGCCTGCTGCAGTTGCTGCCAGTGCTGGTTGACCGGGGATCCCTCCAGTTGGCTGAGCTTGCGGGCGAGATCGGCCAGGCGCTGTTGCAAGGGATCCCAGCGGAGTTGAATCTGGTGCAGCCGCTCTTGGATCTGCTGGCTTTCGCTTTGCCATTGCGCCAGGGATCCCTGCAGGTGTTGCAGGCGGGCCTGCTGGTTTTGGCAGTCGGCCTGGTGCCGCTCCAGGTATTGCTGGGCTTGCAGGGCGTCCTGGCGGGCCAGGAGCAGGGCCTGGGCCAGTTGTTTTTCGCGGGCTTGGGCGGCTTGGAGGCGAGGGGCGAGGGCGGCCAGCAGCGCTTCCAGATCGGCCAGGCGGGCGCGCAGGGCTTCCCCTTCCGAGTGTTCGCCCGCAGAAAAATGGATCCCAGCTCGTTGGGGGCCGGTGCCGCCAGTGATGGCTCCCGAGGTTTCCAGCAGCTCCCCTTCCAGGGTGACCATGCGGTGCTGGCCGATGTAGGGCCGGGCCAGCTCCAGGCTCTGGAAAACCAGGGTGGAGCCGAACACAAAGCCAAAAACATCTCGGTAGCGCTCTTCAAAGTGCACCAGGCGGATGGCGTAGTCGATCAGACCGTTTAAGTTGAGGGGGGCGGGCGGGCGGGCGGGCTGCAATTTGTTGAGGGGCAAAAAGGTGGCGCGCCCCAGTTTTTCCCGCTTTAAGAGGTTGATCGCGCTGACGGCGACGCTTTCATCTTCCACCACCACAAAGTGCAGTCGGTTGCCTGCCGCAATCTCCAGCGCCAGTTGATACTGGGGATCCACCTGCCCCAACTGGGCCACCAATCCCAAAACCCCCGGCAGGCGGGCGCTCAGGATGGCCTGGGTGGCGCGGGATCCCTGGGATTCTTGCAGCAGTTGGCGGCGGGTCTCCCACTTGTCCAGTTGCCGCTGCTTGGCGTGGAACTCGGCGGCCAGCCGCTCGTGGGTGGCGCGATCCAGCTCCAGGTTGGCTTGCAGTTGCGCCAGCTCTTGCGCCAGGGCCTGCACCTGGGCTTCCGACTGTCGGCAGGCCTGTTCCAGCTCGGCGGTGAGGGCCAGGTGGGATCCCAGCCATTCTTCAATCTGGGCGATCTCAGTTTGGGTGTCTTGGACTTGTCGCGCCAGTTGCCGTTGGCGCTCTTGCAGGCGAATTTGCTCCTGTTGCAAAGGCTCTTGTTCGGCGCGGATCTCTTCCAGGTGGCGGGTGAGGTAGCGCTGCTGCTTGACCCAGGCCTCGGCAGATTGGGCCAGGGCCCGCAGTTGTTCGCGGCTTTGTTCTAGGCTGATTTGGGCTTTCTGCACCTGGGCTTGCAGGGATCCCTGGGCCTGGGCCAGTTGCTCCTGTTGGCTTTGCAGGCGTTCCAGCTCTGCCTGCAGGTGCTGCTGTTGGGTTTGGCGCTCCTGCTGCAGGCGCTGCGTTTGCTCGATTTCCTGCTGCCAGGCGGCGATCTGTTGGCTGAGCTGTTGCCGTTGCACTTCGGCGGCAGCGATCTGGGCTTGCAGGTGCAGGTATTCTTCCTCTCCGAGGGCGTGGATGCGGCTTTGCAGCTCGCTCAGGGCGGCTTCCGCCTGCTGTAACTGCTCGCTCAAGGTCTGCACCTGAGCAGTGGCTTGCTCCTGAGCCTCCAGAAGCTGCCGAATGGCTGCCTGGGTTGCTTCCACTTGGGCTTGCAAATGCCGCCAAAGCAACACCCGTTGCTGTCGCTCCAGCGTTTGCCACTGCAGCCGCAACTGCTGGTACTGCTGCGCCTTTTCGCTTTCCCTGAGCAGCCGCTCTCCTTGGGCTTGCCATTCCTGCTCGATGAGCCGGAAGCGCTCAATTTGTTCGCGCACCACCTCCAGCTTGGCGTTGGCCTGGGCGATCTTGCGGTCGAAGGTGGCCACCCCCGCCAATTCGTCGAGGATCTGCCGCCGCTCCTTGGAGTTCATGGAGATGATGCTGGTAACATCCCCCTGCAGGACCACGTTGTAGCCGTTGGGGTAGATGTGCATCGCCTCCAGTTGCTCGTGCAGCTCGCTCAAGGTGCAGGGCACATCGTTGATGTAGAAGGTGCTGGTGTAGGGCAGGGAATCGGGATCCTCTCCCTTGCCGGGGCTGACCCGCAGCCGACGGCTGACTTTCCATTCTCTCGGCTGGCCGTCTTCTCCCGGCCCCAGATCGAAGGTGACGGCGACGTGGGTCTCTACCCGCCGGTTGCTGCTGAGGCTGCCAGAATGCACCAGATCCGAAAGCCTCTCTGCCCGCATCCCCCGCGAGGACGATAGCCCCAGCGCGAACAGGATCCCATCCAGGATGTTGGACTTGCCGGAGCCGTTGGGGCCGGAGATGACCGTAAAACCCGGCAACAGGGGCAGCGAGGTCGTGCTGCCAAAGGACTTAAATCGGGTCAGCTCGATCCGCTTGATGTACATCCCGCCCCATATCTAGCGCAGCCAGCAGCAGATGATGGCACCAGGCTAGCACGGGTAGCGCAGCCTGCCCAGCTTCTAAGAAGGCTCAGGATCTGGGCTCGGGCTGACGAGCAGATCGGCCTTTTGCAAAAGACGATGCACCTCTGCCTGTAGCTCTGGCCACTTATAGGTGAGCAGGTTGGGCTTGGAGATGAGCAGTAGCCGGTATCCGGGTTTCAGGTTTGGGCACAGGGGCCGCAAGATTTCTCGCAACCGGCGTCGCAGCCGATTCCGCTTGACAGCAGATTTGCTCACCTTTTTCCCGATCACCAGCCCCACCTGGCTGGGGATCCCTTCGCACCCCGCCGGCATCGGCTGAAACAAAAGGATCAAGCCTGCACCGGAACGGCGCTGCCCCGCCTGGTAAAGCGCCTGGAAAGCTCGCCGATCTCGCAAGCGATAAGGAGCAGGCAGCATTGGGCACTGAAAGGGAATCCCAGGCAGGAGTCAACCCGTCTTGGACGCCGACACCCCAAGAGTTTGAGATGGGATCGGCTCTGCTAACCCTTAAGAAACCGCCAGGCGATAACGCCCCTTGGCCCGCCGCCGCCGCAAGACCTGCCGCCCGCTTGCCGTGCGCATCCTGGCCCGAAACCCAGAGACGCGAATGCGTCTGCGATTGGTGCCACGAAGGGTACGCTGAGTCATGGTGGAGACCAACTCATCCTGTCAACAAGGCCTGCTGCGACTGGCGAGGGAGAAGCCCAGTTCACCGGCAGACAATTAGCAAAGCTTTATCGTAGCAGACTCGACGGAAAATCGCTAGATTGGCCGCCTCACGCCGAGCAGCTAAATTGGGGATCCTACAATCCCAGTCGA